>CACODD010000051.1 GCA_902625895.1 uncultured Alphaproteobacteria bacterium | reverse complement strand
CACTAGGAAGAATGACAGTTTTTGCTCTTAATATAATGCCTTACATTTCTGCTAGTATTATTATGCAGTTGCTCACCGTAATTTCACCTACATTAGAACAATTAAAAAAAGAGGGTGAAATTGGGCGAAAAAAAATAAATCAATACGCCAGATATGGAACAGTTTTTTTGGCAACAGTTCAAGGATATGGTGTGGCAGTGGGAGTAGAAAATATGTCAAATAGTCAAGGTATGCAGGCAGTAATGGATCCTGGAATGTTTTTCAGATTTGTTACTGTCGTAACATTAGTTTCAGGTACTTTGTTTTTAGTTTGGCTTGGTGAACAAATAACTCAAAGAGGAATTGGTAACGGTATTTCTTTAATTATTTTTACTGGTATCGTAGCTCAATTACCATTAGCTCTAAGTAGTACTTTCGAGTTAGGAAGAACGGGTGCTTTGTCAACACTCTTTATAGTTTTCCTTCTTATCATGTCAGTTTCAGTTATTGCATTCATGGTATTTATAGAAAGAGCTCAAAGAAGGATAACTATCCAATATCCTAAAAGACAACCCGGTGCGGGTGGTAAAGTTGCAGAATCGTCTCACTTACCATTAAAAATTAATACTGCAGGTGTTATTCCTCCAATTTTTGCGAGTTCACTTTTGTTGCTTCCAATCACATTCGTAAGCTTTAATGCGGGCGGAGGACCAGAGTGGCTCAATACAATTAGTTTATTTTTAAGTCGAGGACATCCTGTATATCTTACTGTATATATTTCAATGATAATGTTTTTTGCTTTTTTCTATACAGCAATTGTTTTCAACCCAAAAGATACAGCTGACAATTTAAAAAAGTATGGTGGTTTTGTTCCTGGGATACGACCAGGCGAAAATACAGCTAATTATCTAGATTATATACTTACAAGGTTAACGGTTCTTGGTGCAATATATCTTTCACTGATTTGTTTACTACCAGAGTTGTTAATATCCAAATATAAAGTCCCATTTTATTTTGGTGGAACAAGCTTATTAATTGTTGTTAGTGTAACAATGGATACTGTAAATCAAATTCAGTCTTATTTATTAGCTCATCAGTATGAAGGATTAATTAAAAAATCAAACCTTAGACGAGGAAGATGAAAAAAATAGTCTTTTTGGGTCCTCCAGGATGTGGCAAAGGTACTCAATCTAAACTATTAGTTGAAAAAGATAATTTTATTCAGTTATCTACTGGTGATCTTCTTAGATCAGAAACATCTAATAGTGATTCAGATTTAGGTAAGAAAGTAAAATATCTTATGGAATCTGGTGAATTGGTTCCAGACGACATAGTAATAGACATTATTATGAATAAGGTTGAAGAACATAAAAATAAAAGTGTTGTTTTTGACGGTTTTCCTAGAAACCTTAAGCAAGCTAAAGTATTAGATTCTTCTTTAGAAAACGTATCAGTAAAACTTGATCATGTAATACTTTTTCAAATTGATTTCAAAATTCTTGAGGAAAGAATTAACAACAGAATAAGTGAAACTAAGGGGGGTGAACAGAGGAAGGATGATAACTCTGAAACTCTATTAAATAGAATAGAAGTTTTTAAATCTTCTACATTACCAATTGTCAAATATTATGAAGAAAAAGGTATAATTAGTAAAATTGATGGTATGCAGAGTGTAAAAGAAGTTTACGCTGAAATAACAAAGATTATTTGTTAGTGTGTTGACTTAAAATAAAAAAAAAATATAATCCAGATTTGGATTTACAAGAGGAATCAAGTGGCAAGAATTGCAGGAGTTAACGTTCCAACAAATAAAAGATTGATCATAGCTTTGACTTATATCTATGGTATAGGTCCAAAGTTCTCTAGGGATATCTGCGAAAAAGTGAAGATTGATGGAAGTAAAAGAGTAAACAGCCTTAATGAAGATGAGATTATCAAAATAAGAGAATTTATTGATAAGAATTTCTTAGTTGAAGGTGATTTAAGAAGAGAGGTTTCCGTCAGAATAAAACGATTAACAGATCTTGGTTGCTACAGGGGGTTAAGACATAGAAAAAAGCTTCCAGTTAGAGGTCAAAGAACACATACTAACGCTCGAACTAGAAAAGGTAAAGCTATCCCCATTGCTGGGAAGAAGA
>CACODD010000050.1 GCA_902625895.1 uncultured Alphaproteobacteria bacterium | reverse complement strand
TTAGAGTTTTCAAATACTACTCCATTACCTGCCAAAATATATGCAAATGAAGGTGCAGCTCAATTTTTATTTTTTAAAGGAGAAAATGTTTGTGATTTGTCCTATGCAGACAGAAAAGGAAAGTATATGTTTCAAGAGGGAGTTACCCTTCCAAAGTTATAAAAATGGATAAAATAGAAATAACTGGAGGAAAATCCCTTAATGGAAAAATAAGAATTAGCGGATCTAAAAACTCCGCACTCCCAATTTTAGCTGCTTCTTTATTAACTGAAGAGAAAATTTCAGTTTCCAATGTTCCGAATTTATCTGATATCTTTTCAATGCTTGAGTTATTAAAGTCTTTGAATGTAAAAATAAACAAAAGGAAGGATAAAATAGATTTAACATCCTCAACTCCAAGATCACTCCTAGCTCATTATGACTTAGTTAGAAAAATGAGAGCTTCCTTTTTAACATTAGGACCATTACTAGCCAGATACGGTAAAGCCAAAGTTTCCCTTCCTGGAGGTTGTGCCATCGGGAATAGGCCAGTAAACCTTCATTTGGTTGGTCTAGAAAGAATGGGAGCTACTTTTAAAATTGAAGATGGATATGTCACTGGGTCTATAGATGGGAGATTGAAAGGTGCAAATATTAAGCTAAATAAAATTTCTGTTGGTGCAACTGAAAATCTTATTATGGCAGCTACATTGGCCGAAGGAACAACTATCATAACTAATGCCGCGCAAGAACCTGAAATATCTGATTTGTCGAAATTACTTATTAGAATGGGAGCGAAAATAAAAGGCTTTGGCACAAAAAAAATTGTAATCGAGGGAGTTAAAAAACTTGAAAGTTGTTCTTATGAAATTATGCCTGACAGAATTGAGTCAGGCACTTATATATTATGCGTCTTTGGTTGTGGAGGAATAGTAAAATTAGAAAACGTAAATAACGAAATCTGTGATCATTTGATTAAAATTTTTAAACAACTAAAGTCACTTCAACTAAAAAAAAATGATAATGGTAAAAATTTACTGGTAAAAAAAAAAAAAAATTCAGAACTTTCCTTGATAGTCAGAACAAAAGAATACCCAGGTTTTCCTACGGATCTGCAAGCTCAATTAACTTCTTCTTTGCTAAAAACAGAAGGTCGTTCAGAAATTATTGAAAATATTTTTGAAAATAGGTTTATGCATATTGGTGAATTAATTAGAATGGGAGCAAATGTAAAGCAAATTGGTTCAAAGGTTATTGTGAAGAAATGTAAAAAACTTAGAGGAGCTGAGGTAATGGCAACAGACCTAAGAGCTTCATCATGTCTTGTAATAGCAGCTTTAATGGCTGATGGAAAATCAACAATTAATAGAGTGTATCATTTAGACAGGGGATATGAAGATTTGGAACAAAAATTAAAATTGTGTGGAGCACAAATAAAAAGGGTGAAGTCTTGAGGAATATTATTTTAGCTATTCCAAAAGGAAGAATTTTAGATGAGCTTATCCCTCTTTTGAAAAAAGTTGACATTGAACCAGAACAAGAATTTTTTGATGATAAAAGTAGGAAACTTATGTTTCGTACAAATAAAAAAAACTTATCAATAATAAAAGTTAGAGCATTTGATGTTGCAACGTTTGTGGCATTGGGAGCTGCACAAATAGGAATAGCAGGTGATGATGTCCTCAATGAGTTTGATTACGATGAAATTCAAAATGTTTTAGATTTAGGAATTGGAAAATGTAGATTGTCAGTAGCAAAAAAAATTAAAGTCAATAAAGAAAACTTCCAGAGTAATGGTCATATTATGGTTGCTACAAAATATAAAAATACAGTAATCAATTTCTTTGCTAATAAGGGTGTAAGAGCTGAATGTATTAAATTAAATGGAGCAATCGAGCTTGCACCAAGATTAGGAATTTGTTCAACAATTGTAGATTTAGTCTCTACAGGTAGAACGTTGAAAGAAAACAATTTAAGAGAATCTGATGTCTTACTTGAGATCACCTCTAAATTAATTGTAAATAAAATTTCTTACAAAATAATGAATTCAGAAATTTCAAAAATAATAACTAAATTTTCAAGGATAATTAATGGTTAGAATATTAAATACTGAACAAAGTGATTTTCAAATAAAATTTGATAA
>CACODD010000049.1 GCA_902625895.1 uncultured Alphaproteobacteria bacterium | reverse complement strand
ATTCTTCTGGAAAATTTGATTAGAAACATTGATAGCACAGGAGTCAAAAGAGCAGATTTAGAAAACCTTATCAAAAGGAAAGTAGGTAAGGAAATTTTATTCTCTCCTACCAGAGTATTAATGCAGGATTATACTGGTGTCCCAGCAATTGCGGATTTAGCTGCGATGAGGGATAAAGTAAAAAGTTTGGGAAAAAATCCTGATAAAATAAATCCAGTCATACCTGTTAGTCTAGTAATAGATCATTCAATAAATGTAGATAGTTATTCAAGAAAAGACTCTTTAAATTTTAATGTTAGAAAAGAATACGAGAGGAATACTGAAAGATATAAATTACTAAAATGGGCTCAAGGCTCTTTGAAAAACTTTTTGTTGTTTCCACCTGGATCAGGTATTTGTCATCAAATTAATATAGAGTATCTAGCTCAAATTGTTCAAAAGAAAAGAAATCTTCTATTTTTGGACTCTGTTGTTGGAACTGACAGTCATACTACCATGGTCAATGCTTTATCAGTTTTGGGTTGGGGCGTTGGGGGGATTGAAGCAGAAGCTGTTATGTTGGGTCAACCAATTTCTATGCAACTTCCAAAAGTTGTAGGCGTTAGACTTGAAGGTAAATTAAAGGAGGGCTTAACTGCTACAGATTTAGTTTTAAATATTACTGAAAAATTAAGAAATCATAATGTTGTTGGAAAGTTTGTTGAATTTTATGGTAAAGGTTTAAGTTCTTTGAGTTTGTCTGAAAGGTCTACGATTTCCAATATGGCTCCTGAATATGGAGCGACTTGTGGAATTTTTCCTGTTGATAAAGAGACTCTTAATTATTTGCATATTACAGGTAGAACTTCGCAACAAATCAAAATTGTAGAGGAATATTCTAAAGCCCAAAAAATTTGGCATTATGGATCAGAAAAGATTGATTATGACGAAAACATAGAAATAAATATGAACTCCATCCTACCATGCATATCAGGACCAAAAAGACCACAAGACAAAATCAATTTATTAAATGTTCCAAAAAAATTTTCAGAACATTTAAAGAATGACAAAAAGAGTTACACCCGGGATTTTGATAAATTAACTCATGGGAAAATTTGTATTGCAGCTATAACTAGTTGTACAAATACTTCAAATCCATCTGTCTTAGTAATGGCTGGTCTAATTGCCAAGAAAGCTGTTAAACTTGGACTCAAAACCCCTTGGTGGGTTAAAACTTCTTTTGCACCAGGAAGCAAGGTAGTAGATAAATACCTTTCTGAATCAGATTTAATGAAATATTTAGATAAAATTGGATTTAATATTATTGGATATGGTTGTACCACCTGCATTGGAAATTCAGGGCCATTGGATGAAAAAGTAAGAAAAGAGATTATCAAGAACGACCTAAATGTATGCAGTATTATATCTGGTAACAGAAATTTTGAAGGTAGAATAAACCCCCATATAAAATCAAACTTTCTTGCTTCTCCTCCACTTGTTGTAATTTATGCTCTTGCAGGAAGGATTGATATCGACATTAATAAAGATCCAATTTGTGTATCTAATGGAAAGAAAGTTTTTTTCAAGGACCTGTGGCCCTCAAAGGTTGAAGCTGACATAATTCTAAAAAAACACGTCAAAAGAAACTTTTATAGAAAGAATTATTCTAATATTTTTCAGGGAGACAAACAGTGGGAAAAATTAACTGTTAAAAAATCTTCTACGTACGATTGGTCTTTGACTTCAACATACATAAAAAAACCACCATTTTTAGATTTTGAGAAAAATGATGTTTCGAAGGACATTAAAGCTCGTCCTTTGTTGATTCTGGGGGATTCAATTACTACAGATCATATATCTCCAGCTGGTGTTATTAAAGAGGATAGTTCGGCTGGGAAATATCTGAGAGATAGACAAATAAAGGTTGATGATTTTAATTCTTATGGTGCCAGAAGGGGAAATCACGAAGTTATGACCAGAGGAACATTTGCTAATATTAGAATAAAAAATAAAATGGTTTCTAAATTTGGAGGGTACACAAAGCATTATAAAAACGATAAAGAAAATGAAATATACGAAGTAGCAAAAAAATATCGGGAAGAAGACATACCTTTAGTTGTTTTAGCTGGAAAAGAATATGGCACAGGCTCATCTCGAGATTGGGCTGCCAAAGGAACAAAGTTACTTGGTGTAAAAGTTGTTATCGCAGAAAGTTTTGAGAGAATTCACAGATCAAACCTCGTTGGTATGGGAGTTTTACCACTACAAATTAGTGGTAATC
>CACODD010000048.1 GCA_902625895.1 uncultured Alphaproteobacteria bacterium | reverse complement strand
AAGCTATAATCATAGTTACGAAAAAGGGCTTAAATCAATTAGATCCGGCTGGCTTAGTAATAGAAAGGGAATCAGCGAAACACCTAAAACCAAGCTAAGATTTCTTGATCACTCTAAATGTAAAGTGAGAACTTTTCCTTCAATACCAAATAAAATTCTCAAAAGAGACAAAATGAGTGAAATCACTCAGCTATACTTTGCCAGAAATAATATTATAACTGAAGAAATGGAATATTGCGCCATCAGAGAAAATGAGGGTAGAGAAAAGTTAGTAGGAAAGTTTATAAAAAAAGAGGACATTGTTACTCCAGAATTCGTGAGAAATGAGATTGCTTCAGGGAGAGCCATCATACCTTCAAACATTAATCATAAAGAGCTTGAACCAATGATTATAGGACAAAACTTCTTGGTTAAAATTAACGCAAATATTGGTAATTCAGCTGTGATTTCAGATGTTTATGACGAGGTTGAAAAATTAATCTGGTCTATTCGCTGGGGAAGTGACACAATTATGGACTTGTCTACTGGCGATAACATTCATTATATTAGAGAATGGATAATAAGGAATTCTCCTGTTCCCGTTGGAACTGTTCCTATATATCAGGCTTTGGAAAAAGTTAATGGTGTGGCTGAGGAACTTAACTGGGAAATATTTAAAGAAACATTGATTGAACAGGCAGAACAAGGTGTAGATTATTTTACAATTCATGCAGGAGTTAGGCTTCCATTTATTCCAATGACAGTTAATAGACTTACAGGTATTGTTTCCAGGGGCGGATCAATAATTGCAAAATGGTGTCTTGCACATCATAAAGAGAATTTTTTGTATACCAATTTTGAAGAAATTTGTGGTATAATGAAGGATTATGATGTTTCATTTTCTTTAGGAGACGGCTTAAGACCCGGCTCTATTCATGACGCAAATGACGAGTCTCAATTTGCAGAATTAAAAACACTCGGCGATTTAACTGATATAGCTTGGAAATTTAATGTTCAGGTAATGATCGAAGGACCAGGCCACGTGCCGATCCAAAAAATTAAAGAAAATGTAGATTTGCAGAAAAAATATTGCAAAGATGCACCATTTTACACTCTCGGGCCGTTAGCAACTGATATTGCTCCAGGTTATGATCACATCACAAGTGCAATTGGTGCAGCTATGATAGGGTGGTATGGCACCTCAATGCTATGTTATGTAACGCCAAAAGAACATTTAGGACTTCCAGACAAAGAGGACGTAAAAATAGGAGTTATTACCTACAAGATAGCTGCACATGCTGCAGATTTGGCTAGAGGTAATAAAGGTGCTTATCACAGAGATTATCTTTTATCGAAGGCAAGATTTGAGTTTAGATGGAGAGATCAATTCAATCTCTCGCTTGATCCTGAAACTGCTGAGAACTATCACGATCAAACTCTTCCATCAGAAGGAGCAAAACTAGCACATTTCTGTTCCATGTGTGGGCCAAAATTTTGTTCAATGAAAATTTCTCATGAAATAAAAGATCAAAGTGCCAAAGGAAAAGAGGAAATGTCAAAAAAATTTAAAGAACTAGGAAGCAACATATATCATCGGTCATAACCAATGTCCAACAGGACCATATTTAAGATGAAACTTCGGAGCATTTAAAATACACATTTTGGTAAAATTCTTCGAGAGTTGAACCGACTTCTTCAAAGTAAATCCTTTTGCCAAGTTAACTGCAAGTGCTGATGAAAAAGTACAGCCTGATCCATGAGTATTTTTACTTGATATTTTCTTTGAAATAATTTTTACTACTTGTCCTTTATCTATAAGAAAATCTTCGCAATAATCTAATCTGTTTCCTCCGTCAGTAATAACAACTTTCACTTCAAATTGTTCTAGAAATTTTTTTGTAATTTCTTCGGTAGTAAGTTTAGAATTAGATTTAATCTTTAAAAGTATTTTAGCTTCATTTAGATTTGGGGTAAAAATAGAACTTATTTTTGAAATATTTTTATATATTGACGCATAATTTTTCAAATTATTAAATTTTTTGTTGGTAGAAGATTTAAATATTGGATCAACTACAATAGGAACTTTGGGATTAAACTTTTTTAATATTTGACATATAGTTTTTGCTTGAGAAACGCTACTTATCAGTCCAATTTTAATGCAATCAATCTTGTAATCTTCTAGAATTGAATTAATTTGGGATTTTATATAAACGCAAGGTAATTCATATATTTTAAAAACGTCTTTGGAATTTTGTGAAGTAATTGTTGTAACACATGTTAAACAATATGCATCTAATGCTTGGCAAGTTTTTAGATCAGCTTGAATTCCAGCACCACAAGTATTGTCACTCCCTGCTATTGATAGCATCTTATAAATTTTATTAGTTTGCATCTAATTTCTTTATTTCAATTAAAAACTCATTAACTATTTTTTCTACTAAATTTTTAGATTCAGCTTGCACCATTAATCTTAATAAATTTTCTGTTCCGGATTTTCTCAATAAAACGTCACAAT
>CACODD010000047.1 GCA_902625895.1 uncultured Alphaproteobacteria bacterium | reverse complement strand
AATAAGTATGTTATAAAAAAAAAGGTTATTCAAAAGAAGAGTGAAAATACCATTTTTAAAAAGAAGATAAAGAAATCTAGAGTAAAAACAAATCAAGGGATAAGATAAATGAATGAAGCTAATAAGAAAAGCGTTTGGAGATTCATTCAAAAACATGGGGATTTTTTAAAAGATAAGCTAAAACCGCACCCAAACCATCCAAGTGGAAGAAACCCGTATGCGCATATATGTCTTTTAATTAATCAAAAATTTAATTGCTCATACAAAGATATTAGTGATGAAAAGGTAGAGCAGTTAAAAAGATTTATTTTGAGTATAAATAAATGAGGTTTAATTGAATTGGGAAGATCTTTTTATTTTAAGGGAGGAAATATTATATTTTGGATCTTCCCACAATTCAAATTTCTGACACTTGTCAGATATAATATTAATAAGCAATGTTCATGCCAAAACAAAAATGGAAAATTTAAAAACTAATATATTGTCAAGTCATCCAAGCGGATTAACAACTCTTTTTCTTACTGAGTTGTGGGAGAGATTTAGTTATTACGGAATGCGTGCTATACTGGTTTTGTATTTAGTTTCTGAAACAAACTCCTCAAACCCAGGGTTAGGTTGGTCTAATTACGATGCCATAAAGCTGTATGGCTGGTATACAGCCTTCGTTTATCTAGCTTGTATTCCAGGAGGAATAATCGCTGACAAACTCATCACAAGTGAAAAGGCTGTTTTCTGGGGAGGAACATTATTATGTTTAGGTCATTTATCACTTGCAATCGACAACATAAATTTTTTCTATATTGGTTTAATATTAATTGTGCTTGGTGTTGGCCTTTTAAAACCAAGCATTTCAACTCTTGTGGGATCTTTATACACGCAAAAAGACATAAGAAGAGATCAAGGCTTTACTTTATTTTATATTGGAATCAATATTGGTGCCTTCCTTGCGAGTTTAATTGTAGGATATGTTGGTGAGACTTATGGCTGGCATTATGGTTTTTCTTTAGCAGGTTTAGGAATGATAATTGGGCAGGTAACTTTCTTTTGCGGGAGAAAAAATTTTAAAAATGTTAAAAAAGAGAAAAAGGTATTTAAATACAAGAAAGTCAATAGATTTGAATTCGATAGAATAAAATTAATAGTTTTAGCCAGTTTTATACTTATTATTTTCTGGGCGTCTTTTGAGCAAGCTGGAGGACTTATGAATATCTTTGCATATCAAAAAACAGATAGATTTATTGGATTTTTAAATTTTGAGGTACCAGCAAGTTGGTTTCAGTCTATCAATCCTTTGATGATAATTTTCCTAGGTTTTTCTGTAGCACAGTTTTGGTTTTTTATTGAAAAAAAAAAAATTATAATTTCTTCTATTTTTAAAATTTCTACTGGTTTAATAATTATGGGGTTCGGATTTGTATTTATGTTTTTTGCTGCTCTTGAGTTCGAAGTGTTAGGAAAATCCTCAATGTATTGGCTAGTATTAGCGTACTTATTTCATACAGTTGGAGAGTTATGCGCATCTCCTGTCATATTGTCCTATATTACTAAGTTATCACCACAAAGACTCGTTTCGTCAATTATGGGTATTTATTTTGCTGCTATTGGAATAGGAAATAAATTAGCAGGGACCATTGGCCAAAATTCGGAGAAATTCGGAGAAAAATTTATTTTTATAAGTATCACATTCGTATGTATTATAGTTGGATTCACTGTAATTTTATTTAGTAGAAAACTGTCTAAATTATCCCACGGTCTAGATAATTGACTTATGCGCCCGTAGCTCAACTGGATAGAGCATTTGATTTCGGCTCAAAAGGTTAAGGGTTCGAATCCTTTCGGGCGCGCCAATTTTTTTTTGATTTGAAACTGATGTTTAATTTTATTAATTATTGAGTATGGAAACTTTAATAAAAAGTAATGACCAGATTTATATAAGTTGGATAAAAAGTATTTTAAAAGCTCACAATATTGAATACTTTACTTTTGATGAAGAGATGTCAGTAACAGAGGGAAATATAACGGCGATACCAATCAGAATACTTGTAAACGAGAACGAACTTCCCAAAGCATTGCAAATAATTAAGAATGAAGAAAAACTAAATTCAGCTGAACAAAATAAATGATGATCCATTATCTTTTAACCATTTTTTGTTTTTACCATAATCAGGATCTTTTTTTTTGACTAGCTCCCAAAATTCCCTTGAGTGATTTGGAACATTAATATGAGCAAGTTCATGAATTAAAACGTAATCAATAACACTCTCAGGTAACATAATTAATTTCCAATTTAAAAAAATATCACCTCTAACATTACAACTCCCCCACCTGGCAGTGTATGATTTTATTGTCAATGAATTAAATTTAATACTGATACGTTTTGATAAAAATGACAATCTTGCTCTTAAAAAATTATTAGCTTGTAATTTTAGCCACTCAATAATTAATTTCTTACTTTTAGATTTGTCTGAATAAAATATCTTTAATTCATTGTCTTCAACAGCAATTCCTTCAAAGTTAGATTTCTCGTAAACAAGCTTTAG
>CACODD010000046.1 GCA_902625895.1 uncultured Alphaproteobacteria bacterium | reverse complement strand
ACAAATAATATTAACATTGCAGTTCCAAGGTCTGGTTGAATAAGAACCAACAAGAAGGGAATTGTAACGATTAATATAGGAAGAATAAGAAAAAAATAATCTCTCGATTCTTGAAACTTCTTTTCATCAAAAAACTTAGCTAAGGAAACTATTAGGAAAATCTTCATTATCTCGGATGGTTGAAAATTTAATCCGTAAAAATTGATCCATCTTCTTGCTCCCTTTCCGAGGTAACCATAAAAAGTTACCCACAACAATAAAACCAATCCAATAAAGTAAAATAGATATGCGTTTTTTTTCCAAAATCCTATATCAATTAGACTAACCAAAATCATTAAAATAAAACCAAATGTAACTTTATAGATGTGAGAAATAAAAATTTTTGATTCTTCACCAAATGTCGCACTATAAATCATTACAAGTCCAACAAAGGACAAAAAAGATATCAAAAAAATAAATAGCCAATTTAAGTTTTTTAATTTGATAATAATTTCTGTCATTTGTTAGTATTTTTTTAATGCTAATTCCATTATTCTTTTAGCGATTGGAGCAGCAACTTTTGAACCACTCCCCATATGTTCTGCAATTACTGAAAGTGAATACTTTGGATTATCAAAAGGTGCAAAACATGTAAATATTGAATGATCTCTCAGTTTGTAGTTCAACTCTTCATTTTTAATTACGCCATCCTCCCTTTCCTCCATACTTATCCTTCTTACTTGGGAAGTCCCGGTCTTGCCGGCCATTTTTTGATAACCACTTAGTTTTGAATTGAATGCTGTCCCAGTACTTTCATTTACAACAGAAAACATTGAGGATTTGATAAATTCTAAATTTTTATTATTAATGTTTAAATTTTCAAACTCATTTTTATTTGATATAATACTTGGTATTATTTTTTTCCCAGTTGCCATTCTTGCTGTCATTAATGTTATTTGAAGAGGAGTGGACAACATAAATCCTTGACCAATAACAGTGTTTAGAGTTTCACCTTTTTGCCATTTTTCACCTCTATTTTTGATTTTCCATTCTCGATTTGGCATAATACCTTTTAACTCATTTGGAATATCAATACCTGTTTTTTGTCCATATGAAAATAAACTTGAAAATTTAGCAAGATCATCTATTTTTAGTGTTCTAGCTAAATTATAAAAGTAACAATCGCAAGACTTTTTAATAGCTTCATGTAAATTTACATATCCATGACCCTCTTTCTTCCAACAATGAAATTTTCTATTACCAAAAGATACATGTCCAGAGCATAAAAACTTTTTATTCTTATTAAATTTTTGATTTTCAATAGCATGTAATGCCGTAACTAATTTATAAGTTGATCCAGGTGAATAAAGACCTGCAATACATCTGTTTAGGAGAGGATTAAATTCGTCAGCTAGTAACAAATTCCATTTTTTTAAACTAACACCGTCGCTAAATTCATTATTATTAAAAGAAGGTGATGAATATAAACAATTTACACCCCCATTATGACAATTAATCATTACGACTGCACCTCTGATTCCCCGCATTTCATCAGATGCTTTACTTTGTATCTCACTTATTAGATTTGTTTTAATGTTTCCACCAGGCACAGCATATTTTTTATTCAGTTCTTTTTTGACAGCTCCTTTTGAGTCAGTCTCAAATTTAATCCAACCGTCTTTGCCTAAGAGCTTTGAGTCTAACTTTTTTTCAATTCCTGCAATTCCAACTTTAAGATTTGATAATTTCATTTTAGTAACATTCTTTTTAAAGCCAACATAACCAAGAACATGTGAAAATATTAAATCATCTTCGTAATTTCTAACTTTTTCTTTAGTAATAATTAAAAAAGGAAATTTATTTTTCATAAATTCAAAAAATTCGAGCTCATTCCAACTCAAATTTCTTTTAATGGTAATGAAGTCTGAAAGATCTTGCTCATTTAAGTTATTTTTAATTGATTCCAAGTCCATCTCGGAAAAATTTATATGACCTCTGAGTTTTTTCACGTAATCATGAACTAAATTTTTCTTATCTTTAAATATGCTTAATTGATAATCGATTCTATTAGAGGCTATAGGCTTATCATATAAATCAAAAATTGTTCCCCTTTCTGGATAAACAATTTTTAATTTAATTCTGTTTGTATCAGATAATTTTCCATATTTAGATTTTTGAAGAATTTGTAAATAAAAAAGTTTCCCAAATACTAAAAAAGTAAAAAAGGTTTTTGAGAGTCCAAGTATTAGAGCTCTTCTTTTAATTTTTTTTTCAAAATTTACTTCTCTACTCATTGTAACTTCTGAATCTATGGCTGAGTCTGTCAACTATAAAAAAAAATAAAGGGAATAGCGCAATGCTAAAAATATAACTGAGAGATAAATTCTTTATAACTATCTTATTCTCGTTAAAGAAAATTATTGTTAGTGAAAAAATAAATATGTAAGCTGTGAAACTAAGTATGTATTTAATCCAAGTTTCTTTAAAATCATTTGAGATTAAATCATTAAATTTCCTTCTGTAGGAATAATGTAACAACAAAAAAAATAAACAAGTAATTCCTACAATTCCACCTTGTA
>CACODD010000045.1 GCA_902625895.1 uncultured Alphaproteobacteria bacterium | reverse complement strand
CTGACTTTTTTAAAATTAATATTGACATTGATGTAAAAAATAAATCTCATCTCAGTAAAGTAATTGCCTCTTTGAGAACCTCTGATTTTATAGAGAGTGTTTCAAGGGTTTAGGAAGATTTAATGCAATTTTCTAAATTTTTTAGAAATATTAAAATGAAGATTTATAGAATCAGAGATTTTCCTGAATCTGTTGCGATTGGATTAGCATGGGGCGTAGCAATATCGTTTACACCCTTGCTGGGGTTTCATTTGATAATTTGCTACTTGGGTACACTTGCAATGCGGGGTAATTTGGTAGCTGCTACTGTTGGTTCAGTAATTGGAAATCCATGGACTTTTCCTTTCTTTTTCTATGTTGCCTATAAATTGGGTGTAAACTTTATTTACTCTCCACTTGAGAATTATGAATTTAAAATAAGTTTCTTGTTAGAAAATTTTAGTAAATTATTTTTTCCTACTTTGTTTGGTAGTTTACCTATTGCAATTACAACCTGGTTTATTACTTATAGAGTTAGTAAATTTTATTTGGAAAAAAAATTTTATGAAAAAAAAAATAAGATTGGGAGTTAATATAGATCATGTCGCGACTCTAAGAAATGCAAGAAATGAAAATTTTCCTGATTTGTTAAGAGTCGCCAACATTTTAAGAGACTGTAATGTTGACTTAATCACAGTCCACTTAAGAGAAGACAGAAGGCACATAAATGACAACGATGTTGAAGAACTAAAAAACAGAAATTATCTCCCTCTAAATTTAGAGATGGCTGCCACTGATGAAATGAAAAAAATTTGTTTTAAAACCAATCCTTTTTCTTGCTGTATTGTTCCTGAAAGAAGAGAAGAACTTACAACTGAAGGAGGATTAGATGTTAAAAATCAGTTAGATTATCTTGGTGAATTTATATCTGAATTTAAAGACAAAGAAACAAAGTTGTCATTTTTTGTAGATCCTGACATAGAGCAGATTAATGCAGTAGCAAAGCTTGGAGTAAAAGTAATAGAAATTCATACAGGAAAATTTGCTACTAATTTCAATAAAAAAAATCATCATTTAGAGTTTAATAGAATCAAGCAAGCAGCAGAGCATTGTTTAGAAATTGGAATAGATTGTCATGCTGGACATGGATTAAACTTCGATAACGTGAAGGAAATTTCAAAAATACCGAATATTATAGAACTTAATGTAGGTCATTTTTTAATTTCAAATGCAATAATAGATGGTTTGGATGCGACAATAAAAAAATTCATGAAAATTATAAATCACCCTAGCATTTGAATATTTTTGTAATAAAATTCAAATATGAAAAATACTTTTTTTAAAGAAAAAAAAAAAGACGGAAGCTTGAAGAAAAACTTGGTTTCACTTTTGTATGCAATCATTGCCGCTTTAATGATTAGAAGTTTCCTTTTTGAGCCTTTTAGCATTCCTTCTGGATCTATGTATCCAAATTTAAAAGTTGGAGATTATCTGTTTGTATCTAAATTTTCGTACGGTTTTTCAAAACATTCTCTCCCATTTAGTATACCTATTATTCCAGGCAGATTGTTTTCCAAGGAGCCAGAAAGAGGTGAAATTGTTGTTTTTAAAACACCCGAGGATAATAGAACTGACTACATAAAACGCGTAATTGGTCTGCCGGGCGATTTGTTAGAAATGAGGGATGATATATTGATAATAAACAACAAAGAGATAAGTGTAACAAAAAAAAATGTTGAAAAATACAAATCTTTTAATGTTTCAAAAATTATTGAGACATTACCTAACAAGTTAACATATGAAGTATATGAATTTGAAAAAGCGCTTGAGGGTTTAAATACTAACAACTTTAATAAAATAAAAATTCCTGTAGATCATTTTTTTGTTCTTGGAGATAATCGAGATAATTCACAAGATAGCAGATTTATTGGATTAATTCCAAGAGAGAACTTAGTCGGTAGAGCGGAAGTTGTGGCTGTTTCATTTGATACCGAAATAGGAAGTTTTCTAAAGTTCTGGACTTGGTATCCTGCCCTAAGAAAAGATAGATTTTTCGTTAGCTTGATTCCTCAAAAAAAAGAATGAACAAGTATTCCAAACTCACTAATGATATCAGATATAGTTTTAAAGATTTGAAACTTTTAGAAATTTCTTTGACACATTCAAGTTTTGATAAAAATAAAAAAAACTATGAAAAGTTAGAGTTTTTAGGTGATAGGATTTTAGGATTAGTTATATCTATTAACCTTTATAAAAATTTTAAAAAAGACTCTGAAGGAGAACTTGCAAAAAAACATTCTTTCTTGGTATGTAAAAGAACTCTTATAAATATAGCAAGTCTGATTCAACTTCAACGTTATATAAAAGTTTCCAAAGATATAAAAATGAAATCAATTGATTCAATAAAAGCAAATTCACTTGAAGCCCTGATTGCTGCAGTTTTTTTGGACTCAGATTTTGAAACAGTACAAACCGTTGTTGAGAATCTTTGGAAAGAAGAAATAAAGAACATTGATTTGTCTAAATATGATCCAAAATCTAGATTACAAGAATTGTGTTTAAAAAAAAATAATAAACTTCCTGAATATAATTTTGTAAGTAAAACTGGTCCTGAACACGAACCAATTTTTAAGATAAGTGTAAATCACACTGATGATTTAATTGTTATTGGAGAAGGGAAAAATAAACAAGATGCAGAAGTCAATGCTGCTAAATTACTTTTAAAAAAAATTGAAAATAAAAAATTATAAGTGTGGTGTTATTCTATTAACTGGATTTCCAAATGCTGGGAAATCAACTCTACTGAATAATATTTTAAATAATAAAATATCAATTGTCAGTCATAAAATTCAGACTACAAAAGAAAAAATTTCTGGAGTGATTAATTT
>CACODD010000044.1 GCA_902625895.1 uncultured Alphaproteobacteria bacterium | reverse complement strand
ATTGACGAATTAATCGAAGCACTCAAAAAATTTAATAGTCAAATACCAAGCTGAGTCTACATTTAGAATGATTGATATTAACCGTGTCAATCATTCTAAAAAAAGTCTTGAAAAAATAAAACTTACAATTTATTTGGATTTACTAATTATTCCAGCATACTAAATCAGAGTATTGGGAATTAAGATATTTAATTAAAAGGTGTGTTGGTGGATAAAATTCAAAACTAATTTCAAAGAAGTCTTTTTCTTTCAAGATTGTATTGGCTTTATAAAAAAAATAAGAATTATCTATCGGACTGGAAACCTTTTTTATGACTCCTTCAATAACAGTTGAGGATTCTCTTTTAATTTTATCAAAAGTTTTAATTTTTAAATTCTTTGATTTGCCAACTTGTAGATCAGGGATTTTAAATTCTAGTAGGGGTCCGATCTCATCTGCACAGGTGAATTGCATAGAATCATAATTTTTGGATTTTACATCAAGTTGATATGCCAAAAAAAAAAGAATGGTTAAGAGAATGAATTTAGTATTAATCATTTATCTTATTTTTATAAAATGAAAACTTTCACCATGGCAAAGAGTCTTCTTCATCAAATAGCCCTCCACTTGGTCCATCATCATTTAATATTGCAAGATTTAGAGATGTTTTGTAACTATCTTCTACTTCAATTGGAGCGTTTGGGCCACCTAGTTCAGTTTTTACCCATCCAGGATGCCCAGAATTAACTTTAATATTTGTATCTTTCAGTTCGAGTGCCAGATGAATGGTAAAAGCATTTAAAGCTGTTTTGGAAGAATTGTATGCAAATTCCTTAGCCGGAGAAATAGGAGAGTCTTTTGCAGAATGTAAAGTCAAAGAACTTAAAATTGTCGAAACATTTACAATTCTTCCCGCATCTGATTTTTTAATTAATGGAAGTAATTTTTGCGTAAGTGTCACAACTGCAAAAAAATTTGTTTGAAAAGTATCTTTGAGATCTTTTTCACTAACAGTAGAACTATTAGTAACAAATAAGTTTCCTGTTAAGAGAACACCTGCATTATTTATTAATATATCAAGTTTTTGATAATTTTTCTGGATGTGATCGAAAACCCTTTGTGGAGATTCAGAATCAAATGCGTCATATTGAACTAAGTCGACATCTAATCCTTGAGAAGATAATTTTTTTAAGGCTTCTTTTCCCTTATTTAAGTCTCTTGATCCTACAATTACTTTTATTCCTTTTTCCGCAAGCTTTTTTGCAGTTTCAAATCCTATTCCCCTGTTTGCACCTGATATAAAGGCTACTTTTTCCATAATTCACTCCTTAAGTTTTTTTATTACTCATTTTATTATAAACTACAAATATAATATTCAAGAATTTAAAATACTAAAAACGTCTTTTGAATTTTCTAAAAATGAGAAGTGCTTACAACCATCAATTACATGGTATTTATCAAGCTTTAACAGCTTTTGGGTATGAAGTCTTTCAGATTCATTTGCCCAATCATCAATTCCGTATACAAGTTTGACTGGTACTTTGGTTTTTTTGTAAATTTCTTTAATTTCATTATTTTCTTTAAATTTTTGCAGAACATTTCGAAAATGATAAACGTAACCTTTTTTTTTTAAAGAAGTACATAGTAAATCTAAGTATTCATCTGAGAGATTTTCTGGATTAATAAAGCCTCCCCCCATCACATTTCTAAGTATAAACTTATTTTCGAGACTTGAAAATATTTCGCCAATAATAGGTAAACTTATGTTAAATAAAATAAAGTTTGCAAAAAAATTACCCCGTCGAATTCCTTCCCCAAAATATGAATCATAATCATATGGGTTAAACATAAAAATTTTTTTTACTTGTTTTGGGAGTCTTACAGAAACACTTGCAGATAAAACTGCACCGATAGACTCTCCGGCAATTCTAAGATTATTGATTTTTAAATCTTTTATAAATTCAATGATAGAATTTGTAAAAAAATTAAGATCATAAATTGTTTTAGAGTTTATCGGAGAGTCTCCAAAACCAGGAAGATCAATTGAGTATACGGTATTCTTAGCTTTAAGTAATTCTCCGAGTTTATCAGAGTATTCTAATCTATTCCTGAAAGTATGTAGAAGAAGGATTGGTTTACCTTTACCTATCTTTTTATATCTAAAATATGTACCGTCATTTAATTTAAATTTTTTAATTTCCAATACAACACCTCAATTAGAATATATACAAGTTTTTATACTTTAACAAACTTAGCATTTTTTATAAATTGTATTGTTTTGTATAATAATAATAAAAAATTAATTTGTAAGAAGATTGATTAATTGTTTCTCTAAGTTTTTGCTTATTAATTTGACTCCTTTGGGATTTGGATGTTTTCCATCGTCTAAATTAAGATTTGGATTGAGTGCCACTCCCTCTAATAAAAAGGGAAGAAAAGTAACTTTATGTTTACTTGCAAGTTCTGGATATATTTCATCAAAATTATTTTTATATTTATTTCCATAAGTTTCTTGAGAAAGCATGCCAGCTAGAAGTATCTTAATGTTTTTTTCGTGCAAAATTTCTAGGATATTATTTAAATTTTGTTTTATTAAATCAGTATTTATTCCTCTTAACATATCATTAGCTCCTAAACATAAAATCACAATATCAATTTTTTTATTTTCGAGTAGCCAACTCAATCTATTAAGTCCACCAGATGTCGTATCTCCAGAAACACTAGCATTTATAATTGAAACATCGAATCCTTTTTTTTTTAGGTTCTTCTCTAGAACGTTAGACAAGTGAAACTCCTCGTCTAGCCCATATCCAGACATCAGGCTATCTCCGAATAATGCAACTTTTAGGTTACAATATGCTTTCGTTGATATAAAATTTACAACAATAATTAGAGAGAAAAGAAAACTAAATATGAATACTCTGTATAAAC
>CACODD010000043.1 GCA_902625895.1 uncultured Alphaproteobacteria bacterium | reverse complement strand
TGATCAGAAAAAAAAACAAACTCCCCGGACAAGTTATTAGTTTAGAATATGATTTAGAGTATGGAAAAGACACTCTAGAAGTAAATTTAAAACTTCAGGCAAAGAAAATAATTGTCGTTGACGATCTTTTAGCAACTGGTGGAACAGCACGAGCAGCTTGTGAACTTCTAAAAAAAGCGGGAGCAACAGTTTCTTGTTTTATTTCTTTAATTGAGTTAAATTTTCTTAATGGAAGAAAAAAAATTGATGTTCCAACTGAAACATTGATTAGATATTAAATTAACTATATTAGAAGAATATGACTAGAGCACATAAACTATTTTTAAAATGGCTATTACAATTCAGCTTGATGTCATTTTTCATTTTTTTTATCTTTGATCAAGGACTAATAATCAAAATAGTAAGCTCTGATAAAAGTTATATTACCAGTTTTATATTAGTTCTGTTTTTTGTGATTAGTATGCATTGCTTTTATCATACTTTTATCATCTCAGATGAACTTAATAAGGCTCATATTATAAAAAAAAGTCTTTTGGACGAAAATGTCAAATTAAGAATTATTGAAGGATCATTAATTCTTACCTCAAAAGGTGAAATATCCAATGGAATTGTTAGAGATTATTTCAAAGACTTAATAGGTTTAAAAAAAAATGGAGCTACATCTCACGTTCAAATATTAGATAGTTATATAAAAAAAACAGTTGGATTTTACGAATTTGGATGGTTTTGTTCAGATATAATGCTTAAACTAGGCCTTATAGGAACAGTTATTGGTTTCATAATTATGTTAGGATCTTTATCAGACATAACAACATTTGATGTTACTCTTCTTCAGGGAGTCCTTACAACTATGGGAAGTGGGATGGGAGTTGCCTTATATACTACTTTATCAGCGTTGGTAGCAGGTGTAATGGTAGCTGTTCAGTATTATAATCTTGAGAGTGGATGTGAAGAATTATTCTCAGTATTAAACCAAATTTCTGAAGTAAGTATAGATAATAGTTTGTAATGTCGTATTCAGGAAGAAGACTAAGGGCTGACCCTTTCACTGATTTACTTTTCAATATATTACTATCTTTCACACTTTTAATGTTTCTTGCTATTATTTTCATGAACCCAATACCAAAAACGGGTGTTATAAATCCAAAGGCCGAATATATTATAACAGTGAGTTGGAAAGATAATAATCCTGATGATGTTGACACTTATGTTCAAAGTCCAACTGGTGATCTGGTATGGTTTAGAGGTAAAGAAGCAGGTTTCGTTCATTTGGACAGGGATGATAGGGGTCTTTTAAACGATACAATTGAAATAAACGGTGAAAAGGTTCAGAATCCTCTAAATCAAGAGGTTGTAACAATAAGAGCTGTTGTACCAGGCGAGTACATAGTAAATATTCACTATTATGCGACTAAGACTAATCAACCAGTAGACGTAAACGTTAAAGTAGAAAAAGTTAATCCTCAGCTTGAAGTAATTTATTACGGAACAATTAACTTAGAAAAAAAAGGTGTAGAAAAAACTGCTACAAGATTTAATATTACACAAAACGGTAAGGTAACTATTTCAGGTAATTTATTTAAAAAATTAGTTCCTGAAAATTAAAGGAAAGGTCAATATGAATTCAGAAATTTTTTTAATTATAATTTGCTATATTATCCTAGCATTTTTATTACTATTGTTTAATTTAAGAACAAATTTTCATTGGATGATAAAATCAACAATGATTGTTTTAACAACGCTCTTTTACATTTTAACTTACGATTCTTTTAAAAACCTTATAGGTTGGCCTTCAAATGATCCCTTACCAGATAGATTCAGGTTGGTTGCAGCACAAATATATGAGCCTAATGCACTTTTAAATTCTGAAGGTTCCATTTTCTTATGGATTACAGATATGGATGATTTTGCTGGACTAAGCACCCCAAGATCACATAGCCTAAAGTATAACAAAGAGGTTCATGAACGAGTTTCAAAAGCACTGGTTAGTCTTAAGAACGGTATTCCTCAGATGGGCGAAAATGTAGACGAAAATAAAAAAAATATTATTTCCTCAATTTTAAAAAAAGAGAAAGCTGCTGCTGTAAGTTCTAAATTAAATTTTTTTGATATGCCAAATCAGTTACTTCCAGAGAAATAAATAATGAAATATATACTGTTTCTTTTTATCTTAATTGGATGCTCAGAGAATAATCACACCTACTTTCCATTAGGAAAAATAAAATCTTGGTCTTATAAAATAGAAATTGAACCTGAAGTTGATAAAAAAACTGTATATAAGAAAACAAATCTATCACTAGGTAAAAAAAAATTAGAGTTAGAAGGAAAAAAGGAATCGTTCTATCCATTTCTTCGAGAGGACGGTTCCCTATTTTTTTATAAGCTTGAGAAAAATGGTATCTTCAGAAGTGGTTTTGCTTTTGCAAAAGACCAAAATATTAATAAAGAAAAGCAAGAAAGAATGGTACTTCCATCCCCGATTAAAATTGGAAAAAAATGGTCAGTAGATAGCAAAACATACTTGATACTCAAAAGATACCCTTACTACGATTACAGAGCTACTACAAACTTTATGATAGATTACGAGATAATTTCAACTGATGAAATTATTTCTACACCAACTGGTAAATTTCGGAACTGCATCTTAATAAGAGGTATCGGAAATACTAAATTTATAGGTGATAGTGAAATCGGTTCAATCACTATAAATATTCTATCTGAGGAGTGGTATGCAAAAGGAGTTGGATTAATAAAAAGTGTGAGGGTTGAGGAAACAGATTCGGATTTATTTGGGACAACAAAAATGACACAAGTTTTGGAAGGCTTTAAAGAAAATTAAATATGAAGTCTAGTTCTATTCTTTTATTTTTTTTATTTTTATTTCTAATTTTTTACCTCGGAAAATTTATTTTTCTTCCACTGTTTTTAGCACTTTTTTTTTATTTAATAATTAAGTCC
>CACODD010000042.1 GCA_902625895.1 uncultured Alphaproteobacteria bacterium | reverse complement strand
AGAAAATGGAAAAAATCTTTATAATTTAAAGAAAGCAACAAAAGGAAGTTCAGGCTTTGACCTTTTAGCAGCTTTAGAAGATAAAGTTGTACTGACCCCCGGGGAAACAAAACTTATTCCCTGTGGCTTCTCATTGCAAATGCCTCTAGGAATCGAGGCCCAAGTCAGACCGAGATCTGGAATTGCCCTTAAAAACAGTGTAACTGTTTTAAATACTCCTGGAACTATAGATGCGGATTATAGGGGAGAAATATGCGTAATACTTATTAACCATGGAAAAAATATATTTGAAATTGACCCAGGCATGCGAATAGCACAGTTAATATTTATGAAGTTGCCAGAAATCGAAATAGGCGTAACCAAAGAACTAGATGAAACTGACAGGGGTTCTGGTGGATTTGGCTCTACAGGGGTATAAAAGGTAAAAGATTGTTTAAAATACATAAAAAAATTATTTATGCAATTGAGGCTGTTGTTGATATAGCTCTTAACTCTGGTCCTAATCCTGTTCAAAATGAGTCTATAGCAAGAAGACAAGGGATTCCAAAAAGATATCTAGAGCAAACACTACAAATTCTCGTTAAAAATAAAATTCTTGTTGGATCACGAGGTCCGAAAGGAGGTTATAGTCTAGCAAAGGAAAGAAGAAGAATTAAAATTGCTGATATAATTAAATCTGTTTCTAATGAAGATAGTTTGATTAATACATTTAACTCAGAACTTTCAAAGAAAATTGTACTCCCTCTAATTAACGATATTTCATTCAAATGCTTAGAAAAATTTAATAATATTTCTATTGAAGAGATATGTAGAATTGCAAAAACCAAAAAATTAACAAAAGACCTCTCCAAGAAAGTTGACTTTGTCATATAAAGCCTTTTCAAAAGTATATAACTCTATAGACGAAACCATCGGGAATACCCCAATGGTATTATTAAAAAGACTTAAAAAGCATCTTCATTACAATGGAAATATAATAGCGAAGTTAGAATCTTTTAATCCGCTTGGTTCTGTTAAAGATAGAATTGGATTGGCGATGATTAAATCAGCTGAGGAAAAGAAAATGATAAATGCGTCCACTACAATTATAGAACCCACAAGCGGAAATACTGGGATAGCGCTAGCATTCATTTGTGCTGCTCGAGGTTATAAATTAATTCTGACAATGCCTGATAGCATGTCAATTGAGAGAAGAAAAATGCTCCAATTCTTTGGAGCAAAACTTATTTTAACTCCAAAGAAAAATGGGATGACAGGTGCGATGAAAAAAGCGAAAGAAATAAAAAATCAAATAAAAAATAGCTTTATACTAAACCAATTTGAAAACAGTGCTAACCCAGAAATTCATTATAAAACAACTGCAGAGGAAATATGGTCAAGCTGTGAAGGGCAAATTGACTGCTTTATTTCTGGTGTAGGGACAGGTGGAACGATAACTGGAGTAGGGAAATATCTCAAAGAAAGAAATAAATTAATAAAAATCATTGCAGTTGAACCAGAAGATTCCGCAGTTATTAGTGGGTCAAAACCTGGTCAGCATTTAATTCAAGGTATAGGAGCAGGTTTTTTACCCAAAAATTTAAACATGGATATTATTGATAAAGTTTTGTCTGTAAGTAATAATTCTGCATTTTATTTTTCAAGAATGTTAGCAAAAATTGAAGGAATAGCAGGCGGGATATCATCAGGTGCAGTGTTGTCTGCAGCTATAGAGTTAAATGAGGACTTAAAAATGAAAGATAAAAATACAATAATCATTCTTCCTTCATTTGCAGAGAGATATCTCTCAACTCCATTATTTTCGGATATGTCAAATGAGAAAACCTGAAGAATACTTTCTAGAAAAATATTCAAGACAAATAATAATGGAGCAAGTAGGACTTGAAGGCCAAAAAAAAATTAATAAATCCTCAATATGTATTATAGGTTGTGGAGGGCTTGGAACATCTGCTGCTCAATATTTATCTATGAGTGGCATAGGAAAATTAGTTTTTATAGATCATGATTCAATTGTCTTGAGCAATTTAAATCGTCAAACCCTATTTACCGAAAAAGATATTGGAGAAAGTAAATGCAAAGTTTTAACAAAAAAAATAAAAAATATAAACAAATCAATTACAGTAAATTATTATCAAAAAAAAATAAATGAAAACAATATTAATCAATATATTGAAAACTGTTCAATTGTACTTGATTGTACAGATAACTTTGAATCCAGATTAATAATAAACAAATTTTGTCATAATAAAAAAAAAATATTAGTATCTGCTGCTCTACAGAACTTTGATATACAGGCTTTTATATTTTCTTCTTGGAGTAACAAAAAAAATCCGTGTTATAAATGTATTTTTCCCAATTTAACTTCTAATGAAAACTTAAGCTGCGACGAAATGGGCATAATTGCTTCTGTTGCAGGACTTGGTGGAATAATACAAGCAAATCTCGCACTTAATTATATTCTCAACCTTCATAATAATTTTAAGGAGCTAATTTTGTTGGATAGTGAAAAGCTAGATATAAAAAAAATTAAAATCGAAAAAAATAAGAATTGCGAAGTTTGTTGTTAATAAGATCTAATCATAATACAGTTTTTTTATTACATCTGGCGGGGTTTTCTCATTCGCAAAGGACATTATATTTTTTATTACCCTTTCCCCCATTGCAATTCTACTTTCAATTGTGGCAGAACTAATGTGTGGCAACAAGATAACATTGTCGGATTCAAGAAGTTTCTGAGTAATTTCAGGTTCGTGTTCAAAAACATCAAGACCTGCTCCACCTATTTTCTTTTTGAACAAAAGAGAGGCAAGAGCTTGTTCATCGATTATTTCACCTCTCGATGTATTGATAACAATGCAATTTCTTTTTAATAATTTTAATCTTTTCTTTGATAATAAATGAAATGTTTCTGGAGTGTAAGGACAGTGTATACTTATGATATCGCAATGTGCAATCATTAAATCAAGATTTTCAAAATATTTCGCTTTTAGAACTTTTTCCTCATTATTTTTAAGGCGATTTCTATTATGATAAAAAATTTTCGCGCCAAGAATGTTAAGCCTTTTTGCAACAGCCTTTCCTATTCTACCCATACCAATTATTCCAAAATTTTTACCTCTTATTCTCTCTCCCATTGTTTCACTTGGCCCCCAACCTGACCAGCGACCACCACTAATTTTCTTTTGAGCTTCAACAACTTTTCTGCTAATCATGAGAACTAAAG
>CACODD010000041.1 GCA_902625895.1 uncultured Alphaproteobacteria bacterium | reverse complement strand
TCAAAGACGACATAAATATTCATGGACGATTATTTCAAAAAAGTAAGATGTTAAAAATTATTAAATTAATTTCAATTAATTTCTTAGTTCTGTTTTGTCTTATAATAATTGGATTTTCTATTTTAGAAATTATAATTTCAGATTCAGAAAACCAAGTAGAACAAAAAGGCTCGTTAATTTTTGATCATAGTTTAGGTTGGGATTCAAACCCACCCGTTGAAGAGATTGAAAAAAAAAAAAAAGCATCAAAAAAAATTATGTTTATTGGAGATTCTTTTACTCATAATGGAAAATGGACACATGAAACAATAAAAACTCTTAATAAAAAAATATCAGTTGAGGGATTTTCCTTGGGTGCTAGTGGTTTTAGTACAATTCAGAGTTACATCAAACTGAAAAAACATTTTGATGAAATTAAACCAGACCTTGTTATATTATTATTCTATGCCTGGAACGATATGCGTGATAACTTCGATAAACCGGGTATAATATATTCTCCTAAAACTGAAATTAGGCCTTATCTAAATGGTAACCTTAATTTTCATAAGGATGAAATCTTTTCAGATTCAAACTGGTTTAAAAAACTAAATATTTACCAACATATTATAATTAAATATAAGCTCAGAATTAATAAATTAATCGTTAAAATTTTGGGTATAGATTTCTTATCAAAAAATAATGTCAAACTAAATTTAGATTATACAAATAAAGATTCGTGGGTTCCATTTCATACCAAAGGAATGGAAAATTCTAAATATGTAGAATCAGCATGGCATGTTACAGAAGTAGTTTTAAAAAAAATGAATGAGTTAGTTAATGCAAAAAATAAAAGATTGATAATAATTGGCATAGACAACGCATTTACAATTGATGAAGATGTCAGAGAAATGTGGACTGATGATATCCCAAACTTTGATATGTATAAAAATATAAATGTTTTAGAGAATTTATGTAATAAAAATAATATCTCTTTCATAAACGGTTTATTAATTCTGGAAAAAGAAAAAAAAAAGATAAATAAAAAAATTTATAACTATCCTACTGGGAATTTATCTGGACATCTTGAACCTGAGGGTGAATTAGCTATTGCCGATTCCTTAGTAAAGTTTATAAACAAAAATAAATTTTTAGAATAAATTTTAATTCCATATCTGTTTCAACTCTTTTATCAAGAGCGTATTAAATTTCTCAGTTGCAGAAAATTGTAGATGAGATGAATCAGTAAAATTCAATGGGTCATCAGTAAAGTGTTTTTTATCAGAGTCATTAAAGTCAATATAGGGAATTTCTAGTTTAACAGATAGATCATTCATTAATTTGTTAAATTCTGGAACATATTTATTTTCAATATCAAAAAGCGAACTATGAATCGGAAGTCTTAGCATGATAATGTCAATTTCTTTTTTTTTTAAAATTACTAACTTTTTTTCTACTTCTTTAATTTTTTCTATATCAAAATTCGCTAAATGTGTTGGATAAAATTTCTGATGCTTTTTAAAAACTTCTAATAACGACATAGATTTGTCATTAAGGACTAACTGCATCCCTTCAAAACCTCTATCTCGATGAACTATTTTAACGGAAAAAGCATTAGCTCTTTGTGTTATCCAATAATTATAGTTTTTTTTTAAAATATTTGAAGATAAGGATTTTGTTTCAAAGAAACCTTTTCCCGAATAAACAAAAAAAGCAATCCAATGGTGTAAGTGACGTCTATTTTCTGGTCTACAGCTGGTACACCAGGTAAAAATCAATTTGGAACCAAACGATTTTATTTTTTTATTAAATTCGCTAAAATGAGAATTTTGGTTCTCAATAATTTCACTTTTGGCATTTTCCAGTTTTTGAAATAAAAAGGGTTCTACTGTAACTATCATTTTTTTTTGAATATTTTCAGTATCCGAAAATTCTTTTAAAATTGGATTGATTTGATGCTCCAATAGCTTGCACGAATGACATGAAAAATTAAGTACTTCTGAAAATTCGTTAAAATTTTTAACAAGAAAATTTGGTCTAATTGATTCCACTGCTCTTGATGATCCAAGAATAATTAAATCTTGTTTTTTTAAGTCGAACTGTTGTTGTGAGGTTTTACCAGCGATTATCATTGGGTTTCCTGGATCTTCTCTGATGTTTAATTCGTAAGTTAAAAATATTATTATAAAAAGCAAAAAGAAAATAAAGCTATATATTAGTGATCTATTAAAATTGAAAGTAGATAAACGCATTATTACTATTCCAAGATGTTAAAATATAAAAAAACATAATTGCTGCCGCAATACTGTAAAATATATTATGTATTTTAGTCTTTATAAATGATTTTTTTATATGGACTAAAATTCCAAATAAAATGAAAATAAATACATAAACGAATAACGTCTTATTTGTTATAAGATTGTATTTCCATTGAAAACAATTGGTAAAAGATTTAACAAAAATTAATGATTTATCCAAACTCTCAGCTCTGAAAAAAATCCAGTTCAACGATACAACATAAAAGACTAATATAATTTTCAAAAAATTTAAAAAAAAACCAACTTTTATCTTTATATTTAAAAAATCTATAATTTTCCGAAATTGATTTTCTAAAACAAGTAGTATCCCATGTGATGTGCCCCATAGCAAAAACATCCAACTAGCCCCATGCCACAAACCGAACAAACTCATAACACTTATTAGATTAACACTATGTCCTATATTTCCCTTTCTATTTCCACCAAGAGGGATATAGACATAATCTCGAATCCATGAGGAGAGTGAAATATGCCATCTTTTCCAAAATTCACGAAGACTTGAAGATAAATATGGATAATTAAAGTTTTTTTTGATTCTGAAGCCCATCAACAAAGCCAAACCAATTGCTATGTCCGAATACCCAGAAAAATCACAATAAATCTGAATCGTAAAGCCTAATACAGCCAAAGTATGGTCAACAGATGAAAATATCTGGGGATTTGCAAAAATATCATTTACTAAAGGTGCAATAGAATCAGCAATTACAATTTTTTTAAATAACCCACAAATAATTAAGAACAAACCAAGATTTAATCTTTTAACTGTCAAAATTGTTCTTCTTACTAGTTGGGGTAAGAAGTCCTTAGCTCTTATTATTGGACCAGCCACTAACTGAGGAAAAAAAGACACAAATAATATAAAATCTAGAAAATTTGTTGGTCTAATTTTTCCTCTGTAAACATCGATACTATAACTAAGTGTTTGAAATGTATAAAAGGAAATACCTACAGGTAAAATAAAATCTGGAATTGAAAGATTATTTGTAAAATTTATAAATGATAAAATGTTCTCTAAATTTTCTAGAAAAAATTTTCCATATTTAAAAAAAAATAAAATACCTAAATTTGCTGATAAAGTTAAAATTAACCAATGAATTCTATATTTGTTTGAATTAAAGATTTTCTTAGCACAAAAATAATCTACAAGAGTCGAAAATATTAAT
>CACODD010000040.1 GCA_902625895.1 uncultured Alphaproteobacteria bacterium | reverse complement strand
CTTGATAAAAGTGTCAAATTAAAGTTTTGCATTTCTTAACAAAAAATTGTGAAATAATATCGAAAGGAAAAGAATTATGCAAATCTCACAGAATCTCAAATTAAAGCAGAGTCAATCTTTAGTTATGACTCCTCAGTTACAGCAAGCAATAAAATTACTCCAGTTAAATAATCTAGAATTAACAAATTTAGTTAATAAAGAGCTTGAAGAAAATCCTTTTTTAGAGAACGAAAGTGTCGAATTGGAAAATCAAAACGATCAAGACACAGAAAAAACGGATGAGTTAGATGAATCTTTTGTAAATGGTGAATCAATTGCAGATGAACCTTGTAACGATGATTTTGAAAATAGATGGGATAATGACGCAACTTTTGAATTTAATAGTAAACATTCATCCGCTGACAGCGTTGATGTTGGGAGTGTAATAGAACAAACACTTAGCAACAAAATTTCTTTAAAATCTATCCTAGGCAATCAAGCAGATTTAGAATTCAATGACGATGAAGAAAAAAAGATTGCAGAAATATTAATTGACTACGTTGACGAAAATGGTTGGATTACTGAAAATTTGGAAAATATTGAGGAATTTAGTGGATTTAAATTAAAACAAATTGAAAAAGTTTTAGAAAGAATGCAATCTTTTGAACCAAATGGGGTATTCGCTAGAAATTTGAAAGAATGTCTCAAAATTCAACTTATTAATGAAAACAACTTTGATTCAAAGAAAGAGATTATTATTGAAAATATTGATTTACTTGGAAGTGGAAATATTAAAGGACTCCAAAAACTTACAGGACTAAAAGAAGAAAAGCTTAAAGAAGAAGTAAGGCTTATAAGAACTTTAAACCCAAAACCAGGAAGCAAGTATTCAACAGATAATGACAATATTTTCCATCCAGATGTAATTGTAACAAAAAATAATTCTGATTGGGCAGTAGAACTAAATCATGGCACACTACCGAAAATAAATATTAATGAGGATTATGTCAAAGAAATAGAAAGACTTCAATGCGGAGAATCAGATAAAAAATTTATAAATGAATCTTTGAATTCTGCAAGATGGTTACTAAAAGCAATTCAACAACGAAACGTTACAACATTAAAAATTAGTTCGGAAATTGTTAATCAACAAAAGGAATTTTTTGAAAAAGGAAAAAAATATCTAAAACCCATGGTTCTTAAAGATGTTGCCAAAAAAATTAAAATGCATGAGAGTACTGTTAGTAGAGTCACATCAGACAAATTAATGCTTACACCAAGAGGTGTTTTTGAAATGAAACTATTTTTTAGTGCTTCTATAAGTAGTACTAAGAAAGGTGAGACTCACTCAGCAGAGTCAGTAAGAGAATCACTTAAAAAATTGATTAGTAGTGAACCCGTAAACAATCCACTGAGTGATGAGATGTTAGTAGAAAAGCTTCAAGATGAAGGTATTGATTTAGCCAGAAGAACAGTAGCAAAATATAGGGAGTTACTGAATATACCGGCCTCCTCTGTAAGAAGAAAAATTATGAAAATTCAAACTATGAATATTTAGTTTGAATCAAATTAATTTGAATAATTTTTTTTCTAATCGTTAGATAGATATTTAAAAAATAAAATTAAGAGAAATTTTAAAAACGATAAATCTTAATTTTTTAAGAATATACGATACTTTTAATTTCTCTAGAAGATTTGTCCAAGAAATGCGAAATTGGGTAAATATCAGTTTTTACACATTTGTCATTGTCAAAATGAGTAATTTTAATTAATGGATTGGAATTGATGATGTTATCTTTAATTTCGCCTGATCTAATATATTTGTTCATTTTTTTCTCCTTGTTAATATAAATGTGCAAATACTTTGCCAAAGTCTAAAATTAAATATTTTCTTTTTTTAAAATTTCTCTAAAAAATTTTATTTTGGCTTTTTCGTCACGTTTGATGTAGCTATTTTTAATAACTATTTTTCGTTGTCTTAAATCATTCCAATAAGAATAGACTTTTTTAAGATAGTTCTTCTTTCTTTTTGGAATTGATGAATGATATCTTGAAACTGCTTCGTTCCATGATTTATGTTTTTTATAAAGTTTAAGTAGATAGATTGCGGCGTATTTAACGTTTTCTTCAGGCTCGACTAAATGGGATATATCTTTAAAGTTTTTTAAATGATATTTTGTGTTAATTTGCATACAACCCACATCAATACTTTTTTTTAAATTTATATTACTTTTTAAATATTCTATTGTTTCCGATTTATTATCAAAGTACATTGATTTTCCAGAAACATTGAGCGTCCATGGCCATGACTTAAATTCACTTTTTTTTATACCAGACTCGACTAGTGCAATAGAAGTTAATAATTTATTAGGAAGATTATAAATTTTTCCATACTTTTCGGTTAAGTAGTTACAATTATCTAATTCTTTTGATTCAAGAAATGTAAATGCTAAAAAGCATAATAAAACAGCTAAAAATAATTTCATACAAATTATTCAGCAATAAAAGTGCCAAACTTAAGTTTATTTTTTAATTATTGAACTGCTCAGTAGATCACGTCCCACCGAAATAAAGTCGTACGGGTTTACTGATTTACCATTAACTTTAATTTCATAATGAAGATGCGCACCCACAGCTCTTCCTGTAGATCCCATTTTGCCAATAACTTCTCCCTCTGTGACATTCATTCCTTTTTTCACGTTCAATCTATGAAGATGTCCGTACAATGTAGACACACCATGTTTATGTACTATTTTAATTGTTTTACCGAAAGACCCATTTCTTCCTGAGAAAGAAACATATCCGTCAGCAGGTGCCCTAACCTCTTCTTGCCAAGTACCAGCCATATCAATTCCATGATGCATTTGTTTTCTTTTGCTTTTAGGATGAATTCTAAAACCATAAGGACTAGACACATAGTAATATTGCATAGGTGGTTTTAAAGGTACGTAAATGATTGCATCTTTAAGATCTTGCAAAATTTGAAACCTTAGTGAAGTATGATCCAACAAATCCTCGTTATCCTCACTTACATTTATATTTTCAGCGAGTAAATTATTTATCCTATGAATATCAAGTTTATCTGGATGAAGTTTCAATTGTTCAAAAACACTTAAAAGTTGAAAGATTTCAGTATCGATTTTCTTAGTAAAATTAATTATTTTCAGTTTTTTTGTTCTTGGAGCAACAAACGGTATCACAGGCAACTTCCTATATGCAAATGATTCTTTTTTGTCTTTAGATGGTTTTGTAAAATCAGATTTGTTCTTGAAGGCATGTTCAATTGCAACCAATTCAGGACTCGCAATTTTCGAAAATTGTTCAAATTTAATTTCATCTGAATAATTCACATCACCTGGGAAACTAAGTTTTATGTTTCGCATCATGCTTTTTAAATTTAATAATTTTTCTCTTAGTTGATCTTGTAATTCATTTTGAATATTATTAGTGTCCGTAAATTCGTCTTGTTGTTTTATTATTAT
>CACODD010000039.1 GCA_902625895.1 uncultured Alphaproteobacteria bacterium | reverse complement strand
AATACCTTAACTGAATTTAAAATTATTTCAAAAAATCAAGTTGAGAAAGCAAACATTATTACAGCCTCCATAGAGCTGAGCAAAATTGTTGCTCAAAAAATAAAGTCTGAGCCAAATTTTTTTATGTCTGGGGAAACAAATCAGGATTCAATGTCTATTTTCTTTCAGGAAATCTTGATAGGTGGTGGAAATGTTTTAATCGATCAATCTTCTTATAAAATTAAAGGACCTATTGATTCGAAAGTAAGGTTAGAGTATCTTTTTTGTACTGGTGAAATGTTTCTTCCAAATTATGAATCGAATAAAAATGAATAAAATCACCTCTGAACAAATCAAAAACCTTTTTTCACTCCCATTAAACGAACTTATTTTTAAAGCACAAGAAATACATAAAGAAAACTTTGAAAATGGAGATGTTCAACTGGCATCTTTAATTTCAATTAAAACAGGGAGTTGTCCTGAGGATTGTAAGTATTGTCCTCAGTCAGCGCACTATAATGTAAATTTAAAAAAAGAGAATCTCATAGATATTTCTGAAGTAAAAAAAGCTGCAAAGTTAGCTAAGAAAAATGGAGCAAATAGATTTTGCATGGGGGCTGCATGGAAAAAGTTAAGAGACGGAAAAGATATAGATGCAGTTATAGACATGATAAAGGAAGTTAAATCACTAGATCTTGAAGCTTGCGTGACGTTAGGCTCAATTACGAAAGATCAAGCAGAAAGACTGAAAGATGCAGGATTAGATGCATATAATCACAATATCGATACATCACCAGATTATTATAAAAAAATTATTACAACACGAACTTTTGACGAAAGGTTAGAAACCATTCAGAATGCTCGTAGAGCAGGTATAAGTGTATGTTCAGGAGGGATAATTGGAATGGGTGAGTCATGGAATGATAGAGCTGAAATGCTTGAAGTACTGGCAAATTTGGAACCTCAACCTGAAAGCGTTCCAATAAATGCGTTAGTTCCTGTTGAGGGGACACCCCTACAAAGCCAGAAAATAGTTGAACCAGAGGAAATGATAATTATGATCGCGACTGCAAGAATTATTATGCCAAAATCTAGAATAAGGTTATCAGCTGGAAGAAAATATCTATCTAATGAAACTCAAATGCTTTGTCTTTTGTCTGGAGCAAACTCAATATTTTATGGTGATTCACTTCTCACAACAAAAAATAACGACATGGAAAAGGATAAAGAGCTAATCAAACAATTCAAACAAATAAGCCAATCAAATTCAAAGGAACTTATTAATAAATATTTAATAATATTTACTGATAAGATTTCTTCAACAGTTCATTTTTAGAAGAAAATCTGATTAAATTTAAATTCTGGTCTAAAACTTGCAAATCTTTATTGCAGTTAATTTTAAAATAACTATTTATCGTATATGCCAAGAAACTTTAGATCTGTTAACAAAAAAAGTGTCCAACTTGATGTTTTCTATGGATGGGACGTCGATGTAAAACAATGGTTTATTGACATTAAAATGACAGGTTTCACTGGAGGTAATCTCATTCAATGGTTTAACTCTGAATCTAATTACAAAAAAGTTTTAAAAAACTTTCTAGTTTAAAACAATACGTTATAATTCAAATAATGCATTCATTTGGGGTTGTTCTTTTTAATCCAGAAATTCCTCCAAACACAGGAAATATTATTCGACTTTGCGCAAATACTGGTTGTTGTTTACACCTGATAAAACCAATGGGATTTTGCTTAAACGAAAAGTCTTTGAGAAGAGCTGGTATGGATTACGTTAAAAATGTAAAAATATCAGTTCATGAAAACATTTTTGATTTAATCAATAAAGGCCAATTTAAAAGGTATTTTATAGTCACCAAATATGGGGAAAAGACTTACACTGAAAATAAATACTTAAAAAATGATTGTTTCATTTTTGGCTCAGAATCAAAGGGTATTCCAAAAAATATTTTAAAAGAATTTGAGAATCCAAAGAAAATTTCAATTCCAATGATTTATGGGAGTAGAAGTTTGAACCTTGCAAATTCAGTTTCTATAGTCATATATGAAGCTTTACGACAAAATAAGTTTCAATTTTTATAGATTAAAAAGTAAATATCTTTCGAAGATGCGTACACATAATACTTTTCAATTTTTATGAAGTTGCGTTTTAGCAAACCGAACATATACTGAACATTAGTATAATAAATATTGTTTCTTATGTTTCTTTTTTTTTCAAATTGAAGGTTGAAAGCAATGCCTAATCTACTTTTTTTAAGGCATTCTGAAAGATTATGAATAACATAACTTTCCCATGATTCGATGTCATCCGTTACAGCATAATTATATGTACCGGACATTATAGAAACGTCACAATAATTTATTGGGGAATTATTTAAATAAAAATTGTAATTAAAGAATTTTTTTTTGCAGTAGTTTATCATTTGTTTATTAATGTCATAACCTTCATATTCAAATATTATATTCTTTTCATTAAGATAATTAAGCAATTCTGCGTACCCACAACCAACATCAGCAATTTTAAGTCGATTGTTTAAGGAAAACTTTTTTAATAAAGAAGTTAAAACATCAAACCGAATATACTGCGATTTTTTGCTGTTCCAGCATACCCCACAAGGAGTAAATCCATTATGTTCAAGTGTTCTGTTATAAGTATCTTGTAATAAAAAATTATAATATTTGAAAAGTATTTTTTTTTTCATTAAAGTTTGTTAATAAAATTATTTAAAATTAGATTACTGTAATATATAAAACATTTAAGAATTATTATGAAATTAATTAACTTTGCAATAAAATCAGCTTTTATCACAGGAGCATTAACTGCAGGGGCCTTCATTACAGGTGCTACCGTTGGAATGTTAGTGAATAAAGAAAAAGTTTTTGATAAGTTTAAAAAAATGCAAATAAAAAAAAATAAATCAGCTTCAACAAAATAGCTTGATTTTGAGAAATTAACTTCATATTTCTTATATAAGAAATGGAGTTAAATATGAATAAATTTTTAATTGCTTTGTCATTTTGTGTTTCAACACTACTCTTCTCTAATTATTCTGAAGCTGCACACTGTAGCGGCGGACACAAGGAAATCAAAGAAACAAGTGATGAAACTACAGAAACAACAAAAGAAACTAAATCAAACTAAATTAAAAGGCAGTTTTATTCTGCCTTTTTTTCCAATATGACCTCTCCAAATTATTTATCTGCAAAATTAAAATTAGATGAATTTATCGAGAACGGATTAAAAGACTATTCTAAACTTAGAAACTTCGACAATGGTCCCGAAAAAAGAAGTAATGTATCTTCTTTATCACCTTTTATAAAAAGAAGAATTCTTCATGAAAGAGAAGTAATCAAATCTTGTCTAAAAAAATACAATTTTCAATTAATTGAAAAATTTATTCAAGAAGTCTTCTGGAGAACTTACTGGAAAGGTTGGTTGGAAAGTAGATCTGACGTTTGGAATGATTATATAGATAATTTAAACACCTTAAAAAAAGATCTCAATGGTTCAAATATTGAGAAAGATTATGACAAAGCTATAAACTCTAGAACAGGAATAGAGTGCTTCGATTTTTGGTCAAACGAGTTAATCAAAACCGGATATCTTCATAATCATTCAAGAATGTGGTTTGCAAGTATATGGATCTTCACATTAAACCTTCCTTGGGAATTAGGAGCAGATTTTTTTTATAAAAATCTATTAGACGCAGACGCTGCGTCTAATACATTGTCATGGAGATGGGTATCTGGTCTCCACACAAAAGATAAAGTTTATTTAGCAAAAGAAGAGAATATTGAAAAATTTTCAAATTTTCGCTTTAAAGATAAACAGACCTTAGCAAA
>CACODD010000038.1 GCA_902625895.1 uncultured Alphaproteobacteria bacterium | reverse complement strand
AATTTAGCAATCCAAATAATGAAGGATTGTGTAAAAGAAAAAATTTATTTTTCATTAAAAGCATTTAAATTAATTTCAAATTATAAAGACACTTATAATTCAGATATAGAAATATCAGATCAAATGGCAGAAGATATTGTAACTAAAGTATCTCAAGATCATAAACAAAGAGGTTTTGATAAAGGTTGGTCCTCTAGATTCAAAACTGTTTTTGAGTTAGCAAGATTATTTGGATTTGTTTGGTTTAACGAACCTGAATTTAAAAAAGAAGAGATAAAAGTTACAAATTTAGGAAATAAATTAGCTGAATGTTGTGAACTCGATAATTTGCCAGAACCTTGGAAACTTGAACCAATATCTGAAAGAGAACAATCAATTTTTTTACATGCTCTTACTAAATATCAAGTCAACAATCCATTTAAAAGAGTGCTAAATGAGGTAAATCCTCTCTCATTATTATTGAAAACAATAAAGTTACTAAATGAAGATAATGAAATTTCTTCTACGGGTATATCTAAAAAAGAATTAGCAATCCTTGTTTTTTGGAGAGATAATAATTCTGAAGAACTTTACAAAACTATAAAAGAATTAAGAGAATCTCACGGCTTTAATCCAAGTGATGAAACTATACTCGAGATTTGCGATTCATTAACTGGAGGAAAAAGACAAAAATCAAGACAAGATCGTTCAATCTTAAATGAGTATCCAGATGACTTTAATCGTAAAATGGTTATTACAGGGTTAATAAGTCGTAGAGGCGAGGGTAGGTTTTTTGATATAAATAAAAAAAGAGCCGACTTAGCGGAATATATAATTCAAAATTATTCCATAGTTAAAAACCATAATTCTGAAAAAGAATATTTTAATTATGTATCTAGTGAAGATACTTTTCTTCTTGATTATAAGACACAACTTCCAGAAACAATAAATTCAGATGAGCTTGATAATTGGTCTTTAAAATTAGGTTGGGAAACTATTAAAAAGGAACTTCTTTTGTTGAGTAATAAGAAAAGTTCAAAACATGAAATCATTAAAGATATAGTAGCCTATATTAGACTTGAATGGCTGATAGCACTTTCAATAAAGATTAATTACTCAGAAATAAACATAAAACCTAACTTAAAAAGTGATGATGAAGGAATTCCATACCATCAGGCCCCTCCAAAGAAGTTTGATATTGAGATTGAGAATGATAAAGATTATATTTTTATTGAAGCAACACTTATAAATAATGCTGAACAAGTGCCTAGAGAAATTAACAAGATTCCTAGGAAGATTAATGAGTATACTTTTATTAATTCTTCCAAAGGAAAGAAAACTTTTTTTATTGCACCAAATATTCATGAAGATTCTAAAAATATGATAGAATGGCTTTTAGATAAAAAAAATATTAAGATAATTAATTACAATATTGAGGATTTCATAAAAAAAATAGAGCTTAATCGAGAGTTTAATTAAACTTTTTTTGCAATTTCTGCTACTTTTAGTGATTATTAATAGGATTTTATAGGATAAACTATAGATTTAAAAAAAGTTTGATACTAATGTTTGATACTAAAATTTATTTGTATTTAAATCAATGACTTACAACCAAACGCAACTGATTCAAAATCCGTTGAACTTCGGTTCATGTCCGTTCGAGTCGCACTAGGAGTACCATTGTTTTAAAAACAAAAATAATTATATGAAATTTTAATTTTTAAAAATATTTAAAACATATCTGCCTATTTGAATAGAAGAAGTTAAACCGGGTGATTCAATTCCAAATAAATTAATTATAAAAGAATCGTTCTCAAGTTTTTTAGTAATAAATGAAAAGTCATTATTTGTATGTTTTGGTCTAATACCACAATAGTCATCGTTTAAATTTCTATTTTTGACTCCAGGCCAATACTTAGATATCGAATTTATAAATTTTTTTTTTATATTTTTAGTTACGTGAAAATCAATTTCTTTCACTTCAACTGTATCAGGACCAAAAATTGTAACACCATCAAGATTTAAAGTTGAATGGATACCTAAACCGTCCTTTTCAGGTATTGGATAAATTAATTTTTGGAAAGGTGATTTACCTGATAAAGACAAATAATTTCCTTTTATATATCTAATTACAGGTATGTCCTCAATATTAATACCATCAATTTTTCTGGCTATTATATGACTGTACAACCCTGTAGAGTTGATAATAGATTTTGTTTTTACTTCCTGTTTTTCACCTTTTTTTAAGAAAAATGAAATATGATTAGTTTTGTTAACACTATGTGAAAACTCCGAATTAAAACTTACTAACCCACCACTGTCTTCAATATCGGTTATAAAATTTAGCATTAAATCATGAATATCAATTATACCAGTTGTTCTAGAGAGTAAACCTATTTCGCCAACTAACTCAGGTTCAAGCTCTTTAAGATGCCTTTGTGAAAGTTTTTCCAAAATTAAGCCATTTTTTTCAGCATTTAAAATTATTTGATTAAGTTTTTTTTCTTCCTCTTTGCTAGTTGCAACAATTATCTTACCACAATTTGAAAATCCAATACCTCTTTCTTTTGCATATGAATACAAGCTTACATTTCCGGCTGCACAGAACTTATTTTTCAAACTATAATGAGGATAATAAATTCCAGCGTGAATTACACCGCTATTTCTTGAACTATTTTCTTGACCAAATGAGCTATTCTTATCAATTACAAGAACTTTTTTACCTGATAAAGAAAGTTCTCTTGCAATTGATAAACCCACTACACCGCCACCAACGACTGTAACTTCAAAATCAACCACTCCTAAAACTTTACATATAATTAGTGAGATTCAAAGATAAATTATTATTATATGTGAGTATTATAAATTTTATAAGCCTCTGTGGCAGAGATGATAAATTTAACTAATTCACAATCTGTTAAACTCTTGTTCTTATCCGTTTGATTTAAACAAGAATCACTACCAAAAATTTTTCTCTTTTGTGAATTATATTTTTTTAATAGATTTAAATTTGAAATGATAAAAAAAATTGCTGTTATAGGCGCTGGCTTAGCCGGAACAACTGTGGCCTGTTTGATGAAAAAAAATTTTGATGTAAAGATTTTTGAAAAATCTAAAAATGTAGGTGGAAGAATGTCCACTAGAAAAGAGACTCCATTTAATTTTGATCACGGAGCCCAATTTTTTAAAATAGACACAGGTGATTTTAAAAATTTTCTTTTAGATTTATTTACTCAGAAAATAATTAAGCCATGGAACTTTAGACTTGCACATTTTGAAGGACAATATTTAAACAAAATTAAGTTGATCGCAGATAAAGATAAATTTTTTGTCGGCGTACCAAACATGGACTCTATTGTTGAATATCTTTCTAAAAACTGTAACGTAATTTTAAATACAAAAATTGAAAGAATAGTCAGGAAAAATTATAAATGGAATCTTTATGATCAGAATAAAAAATCTTGTGGCTCATATGATTGGGTAATATTAAGCATTCCAGCACGGCAATCACTAGAGTTAATTTCAAATAAAATTTCTTTTTATTCTTTAATTGAAAAGATAAAAATGAAAGGCTGTTTTTCTTTGATGATCGGAATGAATAAACCCCTTAATTTAGAGTATGATGCAGCACTTATCGAAAACGAAGATTTAGCGTGGTTCGCCATGAATAATTCTAAACCTGGTAGAATGAATAACAATTGTTTAATAATTAATTCTTCTTATGAATATGCTTTTAAAAATATGAATACCTCTAAAGAAAAAGTTTTAAAACATTTATTATGTAAGTCTAGTAAGTTTCTTAATTATGATTTATCGAAATCGGATATAATCAAAATTCATCAATGGAAATATGTTGAAGCTG
>CACODD010000037.1 GCA_902625895.1 uncultured Alphaproteobacteria bacterium | reverse complement strand
GATAAAAAGAAAATGCTGTCTTTTGGCATTTCAGTGAGTTTTAAACCAAAAATTCCTTTAACAAAAAAAAATTTTTAATATTATATTGAGAATAAAATTTATATAATTATATTCTATATTGAATGAATAACAATGTTTTAAAAAATCTAGCAATTTGGTTATTAATTGGTTTTCTGGTATTCTTGATAATCGATTTTTACAAAGCTAATGATTCTTCAAGAAAAGTCTTGCCTATCTCTTATTCCAACTTTCTTTCAGAAATTAAAAATGGAAATGTAGCTAGGGTAGAAATTCGCGGAAACAACATTACAGGCGAGTACTCAAATGGTTCTTATTTTTCAACCTATTCCCCAAACGATTTAAATCTTATAGATAAGTTAGAAAAGAATGGTGTTGAAATTAATGCCTCACCTCTAGACAAAGGGTCGCCTGGCCTAATCGATATTTTGATTTCTTGGTTTCCAATGCTTTTGCTTATTGGCGTTTGGATATTCTTTATGAGACAAATGCAATCTGGGAGTGGAAGAGCAATGGGTTTTGGAAAGTCCAGAGCCAAACTTTTGAATGAGAATAAAGATAAAGTCACATTTCTTGATGTAGCAGGTATCGATGAAGCAAAATCTGAATTAGAGGAAATAGTTGAATTTTTAAAAGACCCCACAAAATTTCAAAGGTTAGGCGGAAAGATTCCAAAAGGTGCTTTATTAGTGGGTCCTCCTGGCACAGGTAAAACATTGCTAGCTAGAGCTATTGCTGGTGAAGCAAATGTTCCTTTTTTCTCAATCTCTGGATCTGATTTTGTCGAAATGTTCGTTGGAGTTGGAGCAAGCAGAGTTCGTGATATGTTTGAACAAGGTCGTAAAAGTGCACCCTGTATTATTTTTATCGATGAGATTGATGCAGTTGGGCGACATAGAGGTGCAGGACTAGGTGGTGGTAATGACGAAAGAGAACAAACTCTTAACCAACTTTTAGTAGAGATGGACGGCTTTGACTCCACTCAGGGTGTAATATTAATTGCCGCAACTAATAGACCGGATGTTCTTGATCCTGCTTTGCTCAGACCCGGAAGATTTGATAGACAGGTTGTCGTACCTAACCCAGATATTGTTGGTAGAACCAAAATTCTCGAAGTTCATACCAGAAAGTTAGCTCTTGCTCCTGACGTTGATATAAAGGTAATAGCGAGAGGTACACCCGGATTTTCTGGTGCAGATCTTGCCAACTTATCCAATGAGGCAGCACTCCTAGCTGCGAGAAGAAATAAACGGTTAGTAACAATGCTAGATTTTGAAGATGCTAAAGACAAGGTTATGATGGGAGCAGAAAGAAGGTCAATGGTTATGACGCTCAAAGAGAAAGAGTTGACAGCTTATCATGAGGCTGGTCATGCTTTAGTAGGTGTTTTTACACCAGGGAATGACCCTCTTCACAAAGTCACAATTATCCCAAGAGGAAGGGCACTTGGTGTTACAATGAATCTTCCAGAACGTGATAAGTATTCTGAAACTAAAACAGAGATGAAAGCAAAACTCGCAATGATTTTTGGAGGAAGAGTAGCAGAGGAACTTATATTTGGAAAAGAAAATATTACTTCTGGTGCTTCTAATGACATTCTCCAAGCTACACAAAGAGCTAGAGCTATGGTCGTGGAGTGGGGGATGAGTGAGGCTTTAGGTCCACTCAGATATTCTGAAAACGAGGAAGACGTTTTTTTAGGAAGGTCGGTCACGCAAAGAAAAAGTATGTCAGACGAAACAGCTAAACTAATCGATCAAGAAATCAGAAAGTTCATTGATAATGCCGAATCTCATGCCAGAAAAATTCTGAAGAAAAATTTAAAACATTTACATAATTTGGCCAAGGCTCTCCTTGAGTTCGAAACACTATCTGGGGATGATGTTAAAGAGCTCATTAGTAAAGGTAAAATAAAATCTAGTAACAAAAACTCTGATGATACAACATCTAACAAGAAAACTTCCATCCCTTTGGGAAAAGGCAAGGAAGGAAAAAAAAGAAGGAATTTAGGACTTAATCCTAACCCCGCTACAACTTAACCACAAGCTGGCTTGATTTCATCCAAAACTAAATACTACTTAAGACCACTATTACCCGTTAGTTACGAAGATGGTTACTCATTATCCAAAAAAAAAAAAGCCGTTTTAATCCAAAATATTTTTTTTAATAAAATAGAAGTTATAATTCGACGAGGATTAAAAATAAAAAAGCAGATTTATAATTTTCCAGAGTTTTTCAAAACATTTGACAAAAATCAAGAAATTAGTGAGTTATTTAATAATCTTAATTATAAAAACAAAATTCTTGAAAGGTTAGTTTTAAAAAATAAGAAAATTTCAATATTTGGTATATTAAACGTTACGCCTGATAGTTTTTCTGATGGAGGAATAAATCTGAATTTGTCAGCTGCTGTTTTAAATGCTCAAAAAATGGTAAATGATGGTGCTTCATTTATCGATGTTGGTGGAGAATCAACAAGACCCGGTGCGAAGCCTATAAGCGCACATGAAGAAATTTCAAGAGTTATTCCAGTGGTGCAGAGGTTAAATTTTAAGAAAATAGATTTATCCTTAGACACTAGAAATTCTTCAACAATGGAGTTTGGTATAGCATCAGGCGTAAAGATAATAAATGACGTTAGTGGTTTGACAAATGACAGTAAAAGTTTGGATGTAGTAAAAAAATATTCTACTCCAGTTGTCATTATGCACATGCCCGGAACTCCTCAGACAATGATGAAGAATAACAAATATAATGATGTAATTTTAGATGTCTACGATTTTTTAAAAGAGAGAATTAAATTTCTCACCCAATCTGGATTGAAAAAAGAGAATATAATAGTTGACCCAGGGATTGGTTTCGGAAAAGATTATATTCAAAATATTAAACTTATTAAAAATCTGTCTGTTTTTCATTCTCTCGGAGCTCCTTTAATGTTAGGTGTTTCGAGAAAAAGATTTATTGAATCAATTTCTAGTAATTCTAAGCCTCAGCAAAGGCTAGGAGGTACTGCAGCAGCAACTTTATTGGCAATCACTCAAGGTATAAAAATTCATAGAGTCCATGACGTACAACAGATAAATCAAGCCTTAATTGTCTTTGAAAGATTATTTAACAGATGAAAAAAAAGTTTTTTGGTACAGACGGAATAAGAGGCACCTTTAATGAATTTCCAATAACAAGAAATTTCTTCTATAGTTTAACAAAAGCAATAAAATTAGCATTTAGTGATGTAAATAGAGTTATTATTGGAATGGATACTAGAGAATCATCTCAATTAATTGAATCAGACATTATTTATGGATTCAATAAAATGGAAGTAGAGTGTAATACATTAGGTGTTGTGTCAACTCCTATGTTGTCGTTCACAACGAAAAAATTTAATTATGATTTAGGGATTATGATTTCGGCATCTCACAACCCATATACGGATAATGGAATTAAAATTTTTGATAAAGAGGGTGAAAAACTATCTGATTACGACGAACTTAAAATTGAAAAGAATATAAATCTAACAAAAAAAAGCCAAAAGCATTTATTAAAAATTGAAAAAAAGAAAGTAATTTTTCCCGAATACGAAAAATTCTTATATGAAAGATTTTCAATATTAAAAACGTTCAATAAAAAAATATTAATTGATTGTGCTAATGGATCATTAAGTAAAATAGCACCTAATTTTCTTGGAAAACTAAATTTAAATTTTTCGTGTTATGGAATCAAACCAAATGGTAAAAATATAAACAAAAATTGTGGCGCAACCTTTCCTAAGGAGATTTCGAATAGAACTATTAAGGAAAAAGCTCATATCGGAATATCATTTGATGGTGATGCTGATAGGGTTATTTTTTGTGACGAAAAAGGAAGTATTGTTGACGGAGACTATATATTAGCAATACTAGCTATGCATTATAAAAATAAAAAAAAATTATTTAATAATTCAATTGTAAGCACCAAAATGTCGAATTTAGGTATGAGAAAGTTTTTTTTAAAAGAAAAAATTAAATTCTATCTTTCAGATGTTGGTGATAGATATGTTGCGGAGTTAATGAAA
>CACODD010000036.1 GCA_902625895.1 uncultured Alphaproteobacteria bacterium | reverse complement strand
TCATCCAAATGATGAGCGGTCATAACGGTCATTATGCTGTTTTGTTTACAAAAATTAATTATTTTTTTATATCTTATTTCTCGAGCTTTTTGCATAATTGAGGCTTTTGGTTTTTTTTCCTTCCACAATAAAATTTTATAATCAATTCCTAATTTTTTTGAAACTTCCATTGTATATTTTGATTCCAAACATGATTCCTTTCTTAATTTATGATCAAAATATATTAAAGTTAAAAGTCCTTTATGCTTTTTTATCCAGTTATTCATGAGAATAAGAAGTGCCATACTATCTGAACCGCACGAAAAACTAATCGCAACAGAAGGATTTGTTTCAAATACAAAAGAATAATTTTTTAACAAAGATGAGAATTCTAAATTTGTAATTGCTTCGCTCACAACAATCTATTCCTCAGGGCAATTTAGTTTTTTTCTCTCTTCTTGAGATCTTTCCAAAACGTTTTTTGGAGAATTCTTGTATTTAATTTCAAGTTCAAAAAACGCGCTACATGCTTCATTTTTTTTATTCAGATTTGAAAAAGATAAACCCAATTTTAGAAGGTTATCAGGACCTTTAATAGAATCTGGAAAATTAGTAAATCCCTCACCAAACTCGATCACAGCTTGTTGAAAATTTTTATTTGCATAATATACTTCACCAAGCCAGTATTGAATATTTGGCATTAAATCTTCCGGATTAAGTGACTTTAATTGCAATAATTCTTCTTCTGCTTTTTCATATTTGTTTGCCCATAATAATTTAATTGCATTTTCATATTTTTTTTTTATTTCTTCCTCATTTAAATTGGCAATACCATTAGTAATTTCTGATTTTTTTTCATTTTTAATAGATCTTTCGACTTGTTTTGAAACAGGCGATTCTTGCATTTTTTGAATAAAGGATTTTTTTTGAGGTGTTGGGGTTTTTTTTAGTGCTTCTATTGTTTTTTCAATTTTGTTAATTCGAGACTGAAAATCTTTATCTATAAGATTAAGCTTTTCTTCAACATTATTAATTTTATTGTTAGACTCTTCGTATAAACCAAAATTTGTCCTTAATTTGGTTTCAAATTCTCCAAGCCTAGATTCATTTCTTGAAATATAACCTGTTGACAGAGACTTTTCTATTTCGTTAAATCTTCCCTTTTGAAGGTCAGATATATTCTTTTCTATCCTGTCTAGCCTTTCTAGAAGCTCATCAATGTCAAGCTCTTGAGAAAAGGCTTCCAAAAAATTTATTAAGCAAAAAACTACAATTAATATATTTTTTTTTATTTTCATAAAAAAAAGGGCTAAATGTTTAGCCCTAATTTTAAAATTTAGTAAGGATTCATTTTTACTAGTTACCGCTGACAACTAGAACAGCTCTCCTATTCTCAGACCAGGCTTCAGATGTGCTACCTTCTGCTGCAGGTCGTTCTTTTCCGTAGCTAATTACTGTCAATCTACCCGGGTCAACTCCAAGTGATGCTAGAAATTCTTTAACTGCATTTCCGCGTCTTTCACCAAGAGCAAGGTTATACTCTCTAGTGCCTCTTTCGTCACAATGACCTTCGATAAGAAGCTGAAATCCTGGAGTGGATTTTAACCAATTTGCTTGTGATTCTAGTGTAAAAGCGGATGCTGATGAGATATTGTGTTTATCTGTCTCAAAATAAACTCTATCGCCTATTTCATTTTGCAAATAGGCTTGAAGATTTGCTTGTTTTGAGTCACCATATTCATATCCAGGCGTACTTCCTGATGAGGAACCACCAATTGTTTCGCAACCAGAGATTAGTAAAATCCCCGCGAAAAATAAAGATAAGTATTTGTTTTTCATAACTTTAAGATCCTTACATTATTTAATTAAGTATTATAACTTTAAGTTTTACAATCTGAGGCGTGATAAGTCAACGATTAAGGTTTATTTAAAAATATAAAAAAATTGACTACCAAACTTGGGAAGTTATCTATTGTAGATTTTTACAGTGCACGAACCAAAACAGTCGATTGAGTCATGTGTAGGGATTTCTCTGAAAGTATCATCCATAATTAAGCTGTCACTACCTACGTACTGTTCATCTTGAGCGCAGCTGGAAACAAACATTGAAATTGCTAATAGCGCGAATAATTTGATTTTCATATATGGTACCTTTAATGTTAAACTTTTTACAATTTACATTTTGGTAATGAATAAGTCAATAATAAGTAGCTTTTTTTTGAAATCAGGGTAACAAGCCAGACCATGCTGGGTCAGAAGCATCAGATGGTGTAACAAGTTCTCTTAAATTAATTCCGGTTAAATCTACCATTTTGATCTTCGGATCAGTAATTTTTCCTCCTGATAGTCTGTTCTGATTATAAAATGCTATAACCCGGCCATTGGGAGACCAAGACGGCCCTTCAACTAAATATGACTTATATACTACTCTTTCACCTTTTCCATCGGTATACATCACTCCAATGTAAAATTCACCGTTGAGAAGTTTGGTAAATGCTATTAAATCGCCTCGTGGCGACCATACTGGAGTAGCGTACTTTCCCTTCCCAAAGCTAATACGATTAATTTTTTTGGTTTTTAAGTTCATAACATATATTTTTTGACTACCACTTCGATCTGATTCAAAAGTAATGAAGTCTCCATCTGGAGAATATGATGGAGCTGTATCTATCCCGTCATAAAAGGTTAATCTTTTCATTTTTAAAGTAGTAAGATCCATCTCAAAAATATCTGTATTACCATTTCTAGCTAAACTCATTACCAATTTTTTTCCATCGGGCGAGTAGCGAGGACTAAATGTCATTCCTGGAAAATCTCCTAAAACTTTTTGACTCCCGGTATTAAGATCAAGAAGAAATATTCTAGGAATTCTTTTATTGTAAGATAAATATGCAACCTCTTGAGCTGCAGGAGAAAATCTTGGAGTTAATGCTAAATAAGATCCATCTGTAAGGAATTTATGGTTAGCTCCGTCTTGATCTATAATTGCCAATCTTTTTTTTCTGTTACTTTTAGGTCCAGATTCTGAAATGTAGACTATTCTGCTATCAAAATAGCCAGACTCCCCAGTAATTCTTTTGTAAATTATATCTGAAATAACATGAGCTATTCTTCTCCAATTATCTTTTTCAGTAGTTAGTTTTTGAGCTACCATCTGTTTTTGTGAGAGAACATCCCACAGTCTAAATTGTATATCTAATTTATCATTTTTAATTTTAAGTTTACCGTGGACCAATCCTTGGGCAGTTGTGATTTTCCAGTCTGAAAATGTTGGTTTTTCCTCAAAAGGAATTGTTAAATTAAAAAAAAGCTTTTTGGGGAGGACAGAAAACAATCCTGATCTTTCAAGATTATTTGAAATCACTTGATTTATATTTGAGGAAATCTCTAGTGCTTCCTTGCTATTAGAATTAAATTCTAAAATAGCCACAGGTATAGGGTCCATATTACCTTGTGTAATGTCAATTCTAAGTTCAGCAAAAATTGAAAAAGGGTAGAAGAATAATAAAAATAAAAAATATTTCATAAATGTAACTATCTTATTGAATTATTGACATAAATCAAAAAGAATTTTTCTAGTTAATCATAACTGAAGGATCAAAGTCTAGAATTGTCTCTTTCCATGTCTCATATTTTTTTTTTGGTACTTTTAATCTTTTACAATCTGGATGATTAACCGCTCTTACAGCACTTTCGGCAAGTGTTCTAAAAAAAGTATTATTCATCTTTGAATTGTTAATGATTTTTGAGTTTATTACTTCTCCGTCTTCATTAAGATTTAGTCTTATAGAAACTTTGTAATCTTTAATATTTTTTGCTCCTGCAGGAACAATCCAACATCTGTAAAATTGTCTCCTTATTGCATCTTTCTCAGAAATTGTTAATTTTTCACCTAGATTGATACTTTTGTCTTTGTCATTTTCTTCAAGTTCCTTATCTGGTTTCAAATCATCAGTTTTAGCAACTTGTTTATTATTCTTTTGAGATTTAATCTTTTCTATAGACTTTAGGATATTATCAACTCGATTTTTCTGCTTTTGTTCTTCTTTATCATCTTTAATTTTTTTTTTTTTCTTTTTCGTGATATTATCTTTTTTACTAAATTCTGGAGGTTTAGGTTTTGACTTGACCTTAGGCGGTTGGAAG
>CACODD010000035.1 GCA_902625895.1 uncultured Alphaproteobacteria bacterium | reverse complement strand
AAACTGTGGAGAATTCAAGCTTGCGCATCATGTTTGTAATTCTTGCGGGTATTATAACAAAAAAGAAATCATTGATAAAACTGAATCTAGTGAAGGTTCTGATTTAGATACTGAAAAGTAGAACAAGGGTTTGTTTTGAAAGAAATAGTATTGGCCATTGATGTTATGGGAGGAGATTACGGCCCAAAGGCAACCGTTGAAGGCGTTAAGATGGCGTCTAAAATACATCCAAACGTAAAGTTTAAGTTATTTGGGGATCAAAATATATCTGAACCAGAATTAAAAAAATCTGGTCTTAATAATACCGAATTCTTTCATACAGAAGAAAGTATAAAATCAGATGATGAACCAGTAAATGCGTTGAGGAAACTAAAAAAGTCAAGCATGAGACTTGGTATCAACAATTTATCGAATAGTGAATCACATGGTTTTGTCTCAGCTGGAAACACAGGAGCTCTCATGGCTATATCAAAGTTTGTATTGAAGACTTTAAATGGAATAAACCGCCCTGCAATAGCGGGTTTGATGCCTACTATGAAAGGTCAAACAGTGATATTGGACCTAGGTGCCAACGTTGATTGTTCAAACGATAATTTAGTACAATTTGCATTGATGGGTGATATATTTTCACAAGCGGTTCTCGGAATACAGAAACCTAAAATAGGATTATTAAATGTAGGTTCCGAACTTATAAAAGGTAATGAGATGATCAAACAAACGCACTCAGATCTAAAAAAAATTGAAAAAAAAATAAATTTTCATGGTTTTGTTGAGGGAAACGATATTAACAAAGGTATTGTAGACGTTGTAGTCACAGACGGATTTTCTGGTAATATAGCTCTAAAAACTGCTGAAGGTGTTGCAGAACTAATTTTCACATTCTTAAAAAACTCATACAAAAGCTCATTCATTTCAAAGATTGGATACATTCTTTCAAAACCAGCGTTAAACAGATTTAAGACTAGAATTGATCCGCGCAAATATAATGGTGCAGTTTTATTGGGTTTAAATGGAATAGTAGTAAAGAGCCACGGTGGCACAGATGCTTTTGGTTTTTGTAACGCAATAGGAGTTGCGGTTTCACTAATTGAAAATTCGTATATTCATCAAATTGAAAAAAAGCTAGAATTATACAAATAAAATGCTATCTCGTTCTAAAATTCTAGGTCATGGTTATTTTTTACCTTCAAAAGTTTTGAAAAATGAAGATCTTCTTGAATTTGTCGACACTTCGGATGAATGGATTTTCACTAGGACTGGAATAAAACAAAGGCATATAGTTTTAAAAGATGAATTAACTTCAGACCTTGCTGTAATGGCATCAAAAAATGCTTTAAAATCGGCTAATTTAAAAAGTGAAGACATCGATTGTATTATCCTTGCAACCACCACACCTGATGAAACATTTCCGTCTACTGCTACAAAAGTTCAAACACAATTAGGTATGAAAAATATTCCTGCATTTGATATTCAGGCAGTCTGCTCAGGTTTTATCTATTCTCTTGAAATTGCAGATTCACTAATAAAGTGTAATAAAGCAAAAAAAATTCTTATTATTGGAGCTGAAACATTATCAAAAATTGTTGATTGGAGTGACAGAAGAACTTGCGTGCTATTTGGGGATGGAGCTGGTGCAATTATACTAGGACAATCTGATGGTAAATCTGGAGTACTTTCTACAAAGCTCTTCTCAGATGGTTCATGGCACGATAGTCTGTTTAGTGATGGAGGACCTTCTAAAAATCAAATGGTCGGAAAAATTCGAATGAATGGACAAGACATCTTCAAGCAAGCAGTTAATAAGTTATCTGAGGCAACGCTTGAAGCTTTGAGTGAATGCAACCTGAATGTTGATGACATTAATTGGTTTATACCTCATCAAGCAAATCAAAGAATAATTTCAAGTACAGCTAAGAAACTCGGTATTAACGATCAAAAAACCATAAGCACTGTTAAACTTCATGCCAATACATCAGCGGCCTCAATACCCTTGGCATTGTCTAGTTCAATCGAAAATAATACAATTAAGAATAATGATGTTCTAGCCTTATGTGCAATTGGTGGGGGATTGACATGGGGTAGTTGTATTTTGAGATTATGATATATATAATTTGGTAATGTCCAAGAAAGTTTTGACAAAAGCAAAGGTTGTGAGTCATTTAAATGAAAACATTGGATTGTCAAAGAGAGAGTGTAAGTTTTTTTTTGAGTCATTTGTTGATATCGTCTCCTCACAATTAATTAAACAAAAAGATGTAAAAATAGTTAATTTTGGAATTTTCAAAATTAAAAATAAAAAAGCAAGAATCGGAAGAAACCCGAAAACAAAAGAAGAAGTAATGATTTCTGAAAGGAATGTCATAAAGTTTAAACCCTCCAATTTTCTCATAAACTTAATAAATGTAAATACAGGAAAAAGTGATACAAAATAAAGCTCTAAAAAAAATTGGACTTGTAGCTAAAGAATTGAAATTACCAATCTATGTTATAAGACTCTGGGAAAAGAAAATTAATGTTTTAAAGCCTATTAGGAAACCCAAAGGGATGAGATACTATTCTAATAGTCAGACAGAAATATTAAAAGAAGTTAAATATCTTTTACAAAAAAAAAAATATTCAATTGAAGGAGTAAATCTTCATTTTAAAGAAAAGAAGCGATTTAATTACCCAACTGAAAAGAGAATAATGATTAAGGAAATTGAGGGTTTGATTTTTGAGATTAGGAATGTCATATCTAACGGGGCGTAGCGCAGTCTGGTTTAGCGCGTCCGTCTGGGGGGCGGGAGGTCGCTGGTTCAAATCCAGTCGCCCCGACCAAAAAGCATGAATTTAAGTATAAATATTTTTTACACAACCTGTGGGTCAACCAAGCAATCTAAAAAGCTTGCTAAAGCGATGCTAAGTGACAAAAAGATTGTATGCGTGAATGTTGTTAAAAATGTTGAAAGTTATTACAGGGAAGGTGGATCCTTAAAAAAATCGGATGAATCAATACTTCTAATAAAAACATTTTATTCAAAAAAAAAAATCGAAGATTTAATAAAAAAAAATCATCCATATGACATTCCTTTTCTTGTTCAATTGGAGACTAAAAAAGTGAACAGTGAGTATATTTTATGGGCTCGTAAAAACACATAAATATTAGTTTTGCTGTTGACACCAGATAATTTTAAGCTATTTTGCATATGGTATGTTGACCTATAGTTTAAAAAAAAAAGATATTAAAAAAAAATGGTATCTCATTGATGCTGACGGTTTGGTTCTTGGTAGATTGGCTGCAAAAATAGCTTCAATTTTAAGAGGAAAACATAAAACAATTTTTACATCACACTTAGATTGTGGTGACAACGTTATTGTTATAAATGCAAAAAAAGTTCTGATGACTGGCAATAAAATGAAAGAAAAAAAATATTATAAACACACTGGTTATCCAGGGGGTCTTAAGGAGTTGTATTTTAAAGACATCATTAAAGGTGCAAAACCTGAATCAATAATAAAAAAAGCTGTTGAAAGAATGATGACCTCCAATGCGCTTTCAAAGAAACAACTATCTAATTTAAGAATTTTTAAAGATGAGCAACATAATTTAGAAGCTCAGAAACCAGAAATCTTTGATTTTGGTTCATTAAACAGAAAAAATAGAGTGAATTCGTGAACGAAAAAGTTTTAAAAGATAATACTATCGAAACAGAAGACATTGGAGATTCAAACCTACCAAAACTAGATAAGCTAGGAAGAGCATATGCTACTGGCAGAAGGAAAACATCAGTATCAAGAGTGTGGATTAAAAATGGAAGTAACAAAATTTCAGTAAATGGAAAGCCAAGTAAAGACTATTTTAAAAGAAAAATCTATAGCACAATTCTTGAAGAGCCACTCTTTAAAACTGACAATCTTGATAAACTCGAAATTTTTGCTACAGTTTCCGGTGGTGGATTGTCTGGACAAGCAGGTGCTTTAAGACATGGTATCAGCAGAGCTCTTGTAAACTTTGATCCCTCTTTGAGAAAAAAATTAAAAAAAGCTGGATTTTTAACCCGTGATGCCAGAAAAGTCGAAAGAAAAAAATTTGGTAAACATAAAGCTAGAAGAAGTCCACAATTTTCAAAAAGATAAGATATGTCTTTAAATGTATGTATCTTTGGTGTATCCGGTTATACGGGTTCAAGACTTCTTTATTATTT
>CACODD010000034.1 GCA_902625895.1 uncultured Alphaproteobacteria bacterium | reverse complement strand
AATGCTGAGAATCATTTAACTTTATATTAATTCAATTTCGAAGATCTCATCATTTTTTTCAACAACTTTCAGTTCGAAATTTTTTTTTAAACTATTAGACAAGAGTTCTAAGTCTCTTCTGCCTTTGAGGATAATAATTTTTTTATTATTAATATTGAGTTTTATAAATTCTTTTGTTTTTAAAAATGTCATTGGACATTTAAAATTAGTAACATCCAAAACTTTTTTTTTCATTTAACCTCTTAATATGTTATGTTCATTATGAGAAGATTAATTACTAACAATTTATGTAAAATAAATAAAATTTAATAAAACTGCAACAATAGGTTGAAAAATTGGAAACATTGTTAGATAAATGCAAAAAACTCGGTCTTAAGTTAACCGAGCAAAGGAAAATTATCGTTAAAGTTCTATCAGATTCTTCAGACCATCCAGATGTTGAGTCTGTGCACAGACGAGCGGTAAAAATTGATAAAAGAATTGGTATTGCTACGGTATATAGGACAATTAAGCTATTTGAAGATAATAATTTGCTTGAAAAGCACGAGTTTAAGGGATATAGCTCAAGGTACGAAACTGTAAGAGAGAATCATCATCATTTAATTGATATTAAAAGTGGTAAAGTAAAGGAATTTAGAAATACGTTAGTTGATGCTATGCAGAAGCAAGTAGCAAAAGAGATGGGTTATAAGTTAATAGATTATAGGTTAGAGTTATATGCTGTTCCTGTTAAAAATAGATCAAAAAAATAAAGCAAACCAAAATAATTTTTCAAAAGTTGAAAAATTAAGAGACTTTTTAAACAAAGTCAGACTAATTGCAAAAAAGTTGTTTTATGTAAGGAATTGGTCAATAAGCAAAAAAACAGAAGTTAATTCATACATCAATACATCATCAGAAGTATTTCCAAATTCAAGGTTTCTAGACATTGATTTAGGTCGATTTAACCTTAAAATTATAAACGATTCCCATCCATTAATTTTTCAAGTAAAAGAGTTGAGACAAAAAAGTTTTTTTAAAAATTCTAAAACAAAACATTGCGACTCCGATGAATATGATAAATTTTGTGATCATTTAGTGGTCATTGATAAATCGGTGTCAGATGATTTTGTTGTAGGTACTTACAGACTTTTACTAAAACCAAAATTACTTGCGAAACAAAGATTCTACAGTGAGTCAGAATTTGATATTTCAAACCTATTAGCAAGTAACAATTCTACATTATTAGAGGCCGGAAGGTCTTGCGTTCATGAACATTATAGAGATGGGAGAATAATTAGGTTGTTATGGAGGGGACTTGCGACATACATAATTAATAATCAAGTAGATCTAATTTTTGGTTGTGCAAGTTTTCCTTCTTCTAATTATAAATTATTTATAAAACAGCTTTCTTATCTTTATCATTATCATAAAACACCAAAAGATTTGAGTACTAGACCAGTAAAGAAACTCAGAGCTAACTTTAATATCATGAATAAAAATAATATTGATATTGAGAAAGAATTTAGAAACTTACCACCACTCATTAAAGCTTACATTAGAGTTGGAGCATGGATAGGTCCTGGAGCTATAGTTGATTCAAAATTTGATACAACTGACGTTCTAATCGTATTAAATTCCAAAAAAATATTGAAAAAATATGCTCAACTTTCTTTTGAGAAAATTCAATAATGTTGTATTCACCAATACTTTCATTTTTAAAGCTTATTATCTTAGTTCCATGGATAATAACAATATCATTTTGCCAATTCATTGTATTTTGTTTCGCGAAGCGTTTTTTTTTCGTTTTTTATAAATTTTTATTTTTCGGTGTAAGAAAGATATTTGGAATAAAATTAAAGGTGTCAGGCGAACAAGAGACAAAAAGAGTAATGTTTATTTCAAATCACATCTCTTATTTGGATATTATTATTTTAGGTTCTTTAGTTAATGCGGTCTTCGTAGCTAAGTCAGATATAAGAAATTGGCCGATTATTAATAAACTATGTATGCTTGGTAAAACAATCTTTATTGAAAGAGAAAATCGAAGATCTGTAAAGAAACAAGCTGTATTAATAAAAGAAAATATGGAGAATGGTTATAATGTAATTTTATTTCCAGAAGGTACCTCTAGTGATGGTTCTAAAGTGTTAAGTTTTAAAAGTTCTCTTTTTGAAGTAGTTGATCATAAAGAATTAAGAAATTACAAGTTACAACCAATTTCAATTTCTTACAATAAGCTTGACGGCATTCCTTTGGTTAAAACTCATAGACCTTTTTTAGCTTGGTTTGGTGCAATGAATTTGGCACCACACTTCTGGCAATTTCTTGGGCTAGGAACCAGTGAGGTAAATATAAATTTCCACAAATCAGAAAAATTTTCATTTTTTTTAAATAGAAAAGAAGCTTGCAAGTATTGTTTCGAAAGGATATCAAAACAAGTTAAAAATGACTATCAGCTATTAGAAGTTGATAATCAAATAAAATTAAATGAATTTAAATTCTTGTAAAAGATTAAAAATTATTTAATTAATTATATAAATGAATCAATCGTTCTTTATTAAAACTTATGGATGTCAGATGAATGAATATGACTCCGAAAAACTCAATGATCTACTAGAGTACAATGGTTATAAAGCATCAAAAAATTTTGAAGAGTCTGATATTGCAATTCTTAACACTTGTCACATCAGAAAAAAAGCATCAGAGAAATTGTATTCAGATTTGGGGAGGCTTTCGAAATTTAAAGAAAATAAAAAGAAGCTTGGAAAAAGAATGCAAATTATTGTTACTGGTTGCGTAGCTCAAGCTGAAGGAGAGGAAATTCTAAAAAGAAACAAAAGCGTAGACTACATCTTTGGTCCTCAAAGTTTTCACAAGCTACCAAAGATCCTCAAAAAATCAAAAAGTGATAAAGTTTACAACGACTTTTTATGTGAGAATAAATTCTCATCACTAATTCCATCAAAAAGTAAAGAAGTTAGTAAACTAATTACAATTCAGGAGGGATGTGATAAGTTTTGTTCATTTTGTGTAGTTCCTTATACTAGAGGAGCAGAGTTTTCGAGATCAGTTGAAAACATATATGCAGAGACAATTGCTTTGGTAAAAAATGGTGCAAAAGAACTTACACTTCTTGGGCAAAACGTAAGTTCATACGAGTCTAATGTAATAGAAGAAGGAACAAGAAAAAAAATTAAACTTGGTGATCTATGCCAAATTTTGTCTGATATCCAGGGCTTAGAAAGGATAAGATATCTTACGTCTCACCCCATTGATATTGATGATAACCTGTTAGATCAGCACAAAACAAACCCAAAATTAATGCCTTTCTTACACTTACCAATTCAGTCTGGTTCTGACAGAATTTTAAAAAAAATGAACAGAAAGCACAGTAAAACTTTTTATCTGAGTTTGATTGAAAGAATAAAAAAGGTTAAGAAAAATATGGCGTTTTCCTCTGATTTTATTGTTGGTTATCCTGGGGAAACAGATAAAGACTTTCAAGAATCTTTGGAAGTAATAGAAAAGGTAAGGTTTGCAAGTTCATATTCATTTAAATATTCTCCAAGACCAGGAACACCCTCTTCTTTAAAAGGTAGTTTAATTGATTGTGATGTAGCTGATATGAGACTAAAGGAAATGCAAAGTATTTTAAATAAACATCAAACCGAATTTAACTTATCTTTTATAGATAAAACAGTTGATGTTCTTTTTTCTGGTAAAGGAAAAAAACCTAATCAATATGTTGGAAGAACGCCTCATTTACAGCCTGTTCACGTTCTTTCCTCTGAGAATTTAGTGGGGAAACTCTTGAGCGTGAAACTAGAAGATCTTACTTCTTACTCGTTTCACGGAAGGTTATATGCATAGAGAAACAATTGACAAAAAAATTAAATAAAAACTTAAATATTTTTTCCAAGACAATTTCTTTCAGCGATAATGCTATTTTACCTATCGTATTTGGTGAACATGATAAATTCCTTAAAATCATTGAGAATAAATTATTCGTATCAATTTTTCCTAGAGGAAATTTTCTCAAGGTGAGTGGTGAGGTAAATAAAGTAAAAATAACATGTAATTTACTTCAAACATTATTTGAAAATGTTAAAAAGAATCATGTTTTGGACGAAGGAGAGGTTCACGGAATGATAAATTTATTCCAGGATACTAAAAGTGGATCACTAGAAAGTAAGGAAAATATCGAGTCGTTGAATTTTACGGCCGGAAAAAAATTGATAAAGCCAAGATCCAAAAGACAAGTCGAATATTTTAATTTAGTAAGAAAGAAAGACTTAGTTTTTTGTTGCGGACCAGCCGGAACTGGTAAAACATATTTAGCTGTTGCTTTAGCAGTCTCAATGTTAAAATCTGGACAAATCGAGAAAATAATTTTATCTAGACCTGCTGTTGAGGCTGGAGAAAGACTTGGCTTTCTTCCTGGGGACTTGAAAGAAAAAATTGATCCATATTTAAGGCCACTTTATGATGCTTTAAATGATATGTTATCTTTTTCAGAGGTTTTAAAAAAAATAGAAAATGGAATGATTGAAATTGCACCTTTAGCTTTTATGAGAGGTAGAACTTTGTCAAACGCTTTTATCATTCTGGATGAATCCCAAAATACAACTGCAATACAAATGAAAATGTTTTTAACAAGGCTAGGTGAAAATTCCAGAATGATTGTTAATGGTGATTTGTCTCAAGTTGATCTGCCCTCAGGAACTAAATCTGGCTTACGTGAGTCAATTAATATCTTAAAAGATATTAAGGATATAGGGTTTATTGAGTTTGAAGAGGGTGATGTAGTAAGAAATCCATTAGTTTCAAAAATTGTATCTAAATATAATGAGTTCGAAAAAATCCAAGGGGTTGGAGAGAAATATAAAAAAAAGTAACCAAAAAATTATTGAAATCCAGTTTAATTGTGAAAGGAGTTTTAAAACAAAAAAAATTAAAGATTTTGTTAAAAAATCTGTTGATCAAACTCTCGAAATACTTGAATATAAAAAAAGAAAAACGTATGTATCAGTATTTTTAACAAATAATGAAGAGATAAAAAAGATTAATTCAAAATATAGGAAAATTAATAAACCTACTAACGTCTTATCCTTTCCTCAAAATGAAAAAAGAATGATCAGTAACTTAGAAAATTATTTAGTTTTAGGTGATATAGTTATCTCACTTGAAAAAATTCTTTCTGAGGCAAATGATCAAAAAAAAAATTTTTTTGATCATCTTCTTCATATGATTGTTCACAGTGCTTTACACCTATACGGATTCGATCATTCGAATACGAAAGAGTCGATCGAAATGGAAGCTAAAGAAAAAGATATTATGAAAAAAATACTTTATGAGTCATGATAAAGAAAATTTACTGTAGCATCATTTCATTATTTCGATCAAATCAGAAAGAAGAGCTTAAAAACGTTATCGAAGATTTGATTGACGAAAATAAAAGTAGTAGTGAAAAAATTGACGACG
>CACODD010000033.1 GCA_902625895.1 uncultured Alphaproteobacteria bacterium | reverse complement strand
TTAATAAACACTCACTTTTATCAGTTTATGATAATTTTTATGGTGATTTCAATTCTCTGGATATCTTTAGTTGGAGTTGTCACGCCAGTTCTATTGATTTCAGCCATTACCTATGGTTACTTTGGAATTATTATATCCCTTATATCAATTGTTTTAGGCTCAATAATTAATTTTTTTATAGCAACAAAAACAAAAATGGTAATAAATAGACTTAAAAATATAAAACCAATTTTTTCAGATAATTCTTTTTTAATTTACATAATTTTTCGGTTAATACCTGGTATTCCATATTTGGTAAAAAACTTTTCAGCTGTCTTTTTTAAACTTAACTTGAGAAGTTTCTTTATCGCAGTTCTTATTTCAGATACACCCCAAATAATTATTTTTACCTTTTTCTTTAAAAAACTTGCAGACTCATCGAATAGTTTTTTTATAAATCAAGATTATAGGTTTGTTTTTGAACAAATGTATCTGCCAATACTGTGTCTTATATTATTTATTTGTCTAATTTATTTCCTAAAGAAAAAAAGTGGAATTCAATTTTATAAAAAAAATAATTTAAAATAAAATATTAATTAATTTTCTTTTTTTTTAATTTATATTTATCTTGTTTATTATGTGCGGAATTGCTGGAAGTTTAAGATGGGAAAAGTCTAATAATAATGAATTTAAAAATCTAAAAAAAATTGCCTCGTTTTTAGATCATCGAGGGCCTAATTTTTCCGAAGTAAAAAAAATCGATAGTGTAGTGTTTGCACATACAAGATTGGCAATTATTGATCTTGATAAAAGTGCCAATCAACCAATGTCAGATATCAGTGGAAGATTTTTTATTGTTTATAATGGTGAAATTTATAATTTTAAAGAAATAAGAAAAAAACTTTTAAGTCGTGGAGTAATTTTTCAAACTGATTCAGACACTGAAGTTATTTTAGAATCTTACAAAATATGGGATAAAAAATGTCTTGATTTGTTTGAGGGAATGTTTGCTTTTGCCATTTGGGACAAAAAATCAAAAAAACTATTTTTAGCTAGAGACAGATTAGGGGAAAAACCACTTTTTTACTATCCATTTAACGGAAGAAATTTCGATGAAGGTATAATTTTTTCTTCAGAGTTACGAGCTTTATTAAAACATCCAAATGTAAAATTCAATATTTCAAATCAAGGAATTTGGGAATATTTATCATTAAATTATATTCTTGGAAACTCTTGCATAATAAAAGGGGTAAAGAAATTAGAACCAGCTCATTTTATGAGTATTGAAAAAAATAAATTATCCATAACAAAATATTGGCATCTTAAAAATTATTTTATAAACAAAAAAAAATATTCCTCCAAAAATGAAGCTATAAATGAATTTAAGAGTTTATTGAATGATACTGTAAAAAAACAACAAATATCAGATGTTAAATTAGGTGCATTTTTGAGTGGTGGTATCGATTCTTCAACAATAGTAGCTTCAATGTGCAATACTAAAAAAAAAAAAACAGTAGATGCTTTTTGTGTGGGATTTCAAGAAGAGAACTATAGTGAAGTTGAGCAAAGTAAATACTTATCAAAATTTTTTAATATTAAAAACTATTCTTTAAATATAGGTTCTGAAATTCAAAAAGATTTTTTAAAAATCTTAGATTCTACAAATGATGAACCTATTGGAGATACTTCAATTTTACCAATGTACTATCTTACTAAATTTACAAAAAATCATGTAACAGTTTCTCTCTCAGGAGATGGTGCCGATGAACTATTTATCGGATACGAGACATATTTAGCAAACAAACTAAAAAGAATTACTTCATTTTTACCTAATTTTTTTTTAGAACACTTATCATCGTCAATTAATCGTTTTTTACCAGTTAGTCATGCAAAAATAAGCTTTGATTACAAATTAAAACAATTTCTAAGTGGTTGCTCGTTAAATAATTTTGAAGCTCATTTTTGGTGGAGAAATATTTTTTCTGATAGCTTAAAAAAAGAGATGTTTAAAAAGTATAGTGATGAACTTATTTCACCATTAGTAAGATATCAAAAATTTTTTAAAGATGTAAGTGATTGTGATTTCATTGACCAAACTTCATATGTTGATATAAATACATGGTTAGTAGATAATGTTTTAGTAAAGTTAGATAGAACAAGTATGGCAAATTCACTGGAATGTCGGTCCCCATTTCTCAATCATAAGATTGTTGAGTTTGCTGCATCTCTTAGATCAGATTGGAAAATGAATGGTTTTAAAAAAAAAGATTTCTTAAAAAAATCTCAATCTAATATTCTTCCTAAAAAAATTCTTAATGCCAAAAAAAAAGGATTCAATTCCCCTGTATCCATATGGTTAAATAATTCACTTAATAAAATTGCAAAGGAATTAACGCTTGATTCCGAAATTACTAATTTTATAAAAAAAAATACTGTCGAAAAGTTGTGGAAAGAACATGAAGAGAAAAAAATCGATCATAGCTTCAGGTTATTTGGCTTAACTTGTTTATCAAGATGGATGTCAACTCAGAGAAGAAGTTAGCTATGGTTAGTTTACTTATACCTGCATTCAACGAGGAAGAATCAATTGTGGATACAATTGAAAATGCTAAATTATTATTTAAAAATTTAAAAATTAGAAATTTTGAGATTATTGTTATTAATGACGGATCAACTGATAAAACTCTTGAGTATACAAAAAAAACTGGAGTGAAAATCATAAGTCATCCTCAAAACTTGGGATATGGTTTTTCTTTAAAAAATGGAATTAAAAATGCCAAGTTTAAAACTATTATTATAACTGACGCTGATCATACATACCCATTAGATGAAGTTCCTAAATTATTCTCTGAATATAATAAGGGTTTTGATATGGTTGTAGGTAAAAGAATCGGGTATAGAGAATCAGTAATAAAAGCAACTTTAAGAAAAATTCTTAAGTTAGTTGTTGAATTCGCCGCTGGTAGAAAAATTCCAGATATTAATTCAGGATTACGAATTTTTAATAGAGACACTATTAAAGAATATTTACCTCACCTATGCGAAACATTCAGTTTTACAACATCTGCAACATTAGCCTACATGATGAATGGTAAATTTGTTTCTTATGTTCCTGTTAATTATGGGAGTAGAAAAGGTAAATCAAAAGTTAGTCTTATGAGAGATTCTTTTAAAACAATTTTCTACATTATGCAAACAGTGACGTACTACAATCCCTTAAAAATTTTTATGCTTTTTGCGTTTGTTTGTATTTTCTTTTCTTTACTTGGATTTCTTGGATCAGTTTTTTTTAATTTAAATAGTGGATTTTTTCTAGGTATTGGTGGTTTGCTAATTGCATTGGTTACTATTTCTATTGGGTTGCTTGCAGATCTTTTGAAACAAATATTAAATAAGTAAAAACTTTGCTAAACTTAAACAAATATTCATCAATTAATAGGTTATTAGCGTAATAATTTATTCATAACGCCCCTATGGCGGAATTGGTAGACGCGACGGATTCAAAATCCGTTGAACTTCGGTTCATGTCCGTTCGAGTCGGACTAGGGGTACCATTGTTTTTAAACACAAATAATTTGTAATTTTTCTTGACTATATATATTCAGTAAAAGTAATTCCTAATCTATAATAATGGTAAATTAAAATTTATAGATATGCTTTATTTCAAAATAAATAATAGACGCTACACAGGTAGTAAATTTAAACTATTAGATTGGATAAAAAATACCATTGAAGATGAGACACAAAAAAATGATACCTTTTGTGATCTTTTTGCCGGTACAGGATGTGTTGCTGAAAAATTTAAAAATAATAAAAGCTTAATTATAAATGATTTTTTGTTTTCAAATAATATTATTTACAAAGCTTTTTTTGACTCAAGAAATTATAACAAAAAAAAGATAATAGAAATTTCTACAAAATATTTAGAAATAAAACCCAGCAAAGTTTCCAGTAATTATTTTGATAAAAATTTTGGAGGGAAATTCTTTAGTTTTAATGATGCAAAACTTATAGGTTTTATTAGAGATAAAATTGATACTGAGGATTGTAACACCTCAGAAAAAAACATCTTACTTGCATCACTTTTATACTCTACAGATAAATCAGCAAACACAGTTGGTCATTATGATGCATTTAGAAAAAAAATAAAAATAAATGATAAATTTGTGTTCAAACTTATTGAACCAATTGAACATAATTCAAGAATTCAAATTTTTAGAGAAGATGCTAACGAGCTAGTGAAAAGGATTAAATGTGATATTTGTTATATAGATCCACCTTATAACTCAAGACAATATAGTCGATTTTATCATGTATTAGAAAACCTGACACAATGGAAAAAACCAAAATTATTTGGCGAAGCGTTAAAACCAAAACCAGAAAATACCAGTGAATATTGTAAAACAAAAGCACCTGAAAAATTTTATGAATTGATAAAAAATATTAACTCAAAGTATATTGCCGTGTCTTATAACAATACTTATAGTTCAAAAAGCTCATCTTCAAAAAATAAAATTACTTTAGAGCAAATTGAAAGTACATTAGAAAAAAAAGGTAGGACTAAAATATTTAAAAAAAAACATAACCATTTTAATGCAGGTAAGACCGATTTTGATGACCATCAAGAAATTCTTTTTATTACAAAAGTATGAAAATAGATAATTTTAGATCTCCATTATTTTATATGGGAGATAAGTTTAAACTCCTAGATCAGCTTAAAGAAAAATTTCCAAAAAAAATTAATAACTTTATTGAGCCATTTACTGGTGGAGGGAGTGTATTTCTAAATGTTGAAGCAAATAGTTACTTTTTAAATGATCGAGATAAACATCTAATAGGCCTACACAAACATCTATTAAACTCTAGCAAAAATCCAAAATTATTTTTTTTCAATATCAAAGAGACTTTAGAAAAATATAAATTATCTAGGTCTTATGAAAAAGATATTATTCCTCAAGATTTAAGAAAAAAATTTGTTAAAACTTATTATGCTCAATTCAATAAACAAGGATATACAAAATTAAAAAATGATTTTAATAATAGTTCAAAAATTAATTATACATCCTTGTATATATTGTTGATTTTGGGTTTTAATAGAATATTAAGATTTAACGCTAATGGTAAATTTAATCTTCCGGTTGGAAATGTAGATTTTAACAAAAATACTGTTTTAGCTCTAAACAATTATTTTAAAGTAATAAGAAGTAAAAAAGTAAAATTTTATAATCAAGATTATAAGGAATTTCTTATAAATATAAAGTTCAAAAAAGATGATTTTTTATATTGTGATCCTCCATATTTAATCACAGCTGGAGAGTATAATAAATATTGGAATGAGAACGATGAAACTGAACTACTTAAAAAACTTGATGAATTTAATAAAAGAAAAATTAAATGGGCACTTTCAAATGTAACTGAATATAGAGGAAAGAAAAACAAAATTCTACTAGACTGGCTAAAAAAATATAAAAGCTATAAGATTAAGAGTAATTATATAAGCTTTAATGATAATACGATTAAAAGTTTTAGAGAAGTTTTA
>CACODD010000032.1 GCA_902625895.1 uncultured Alphaproteobacteria bacterium | reverse complement strand
TTTTGGGACAGGATTAAACAAAAAAATATCTGGAAACAACGAAACAATTATTGAATTAATAAATAAATCAAATAAACAAATAGTTGCAGTAGATATTCCAAGTGGTTTAAGTGGTGATTCAGGAGAAAGGATCGGCACTACCTGCATTAAAGCTGATACAACGCTGGCAATGGGTTTTCTGAAACCGGGGTATTTTTTACAACCTGCTAAAGAATTTACAGGAAAACTAGAATTACTAAATTTAGGACTACCTGTACCAAATTTTAAACCAAATATAAAACTCGTTAATAAAAGGAATATAAATAATATTCCGTGTCATAATTCTAACATTAACAAATACGATAAAGGACATGTCTTAGTAGTAGGTGGAGAAATGGCAGGCGCTTCAAGACTAGTTGCATACTCTTCAAGAAAAACTGGATGTGGACTTTCAACAATTTCTGTCGAAGAAAAGAATTTGAAATTTTACTCACAAACCGAACCTGGAACAATTGTCAAAATTTTTAATTCCTCTGATTTAAATAATAAGGATGTTTTAGTGATAGGTCCAGGGTTAGGAAAAAGTTTCAAAACAAAAAAATTGCTTGAAATTTTAGATTCATTTCATGGACCGAAAATCTTGGATGCAGACGCAATTAGTATTTTTGAAAATAAAAAAAAACAATTTTCAAACTTCTTAATGAAACAAAAAAATATTATTTTGACTCCTCACACCGGAGAATTTAAAAAAGTTTTTAATTATTCTAAAAAATTATCGAAAATAAATAATTGTCTTAAAGCATCTAAATTAATTAATAATTGTATTTTATTAAAAGGGAATGACACTGTTATTGCATTTCCAAATGAAAATATATGGATTAATAATTTGGCTAATCAAAATTTAGCAACTGCTGGATCAGGTGATGTTTTATGCGGAATTATAGCTGGACTCTTAGCACAAAAAATGACAATAGAAGAAGCTATGCCGGCCTCACTGTTCATTCAGAGTAAAATTTCAAAGAGCAAGAAAAATGTTGTTGTGGAGGATTTTATAGGTGAAATACCAATTGCCATAAATTCTTTAAAAAATAATAATTGATTTACTTTAAATAATGTTGTTTTTTATAAAAAACTATAAGCGGGCGTGGCGGAATTGGTAGACGCGCTAGATTTAGGTTCTAGTGACTTATGTCGTGTGGGTTCAAGTCCCTCCGCCCGTACCAAAAGACGATGGATATTAAAGAATTAAAAAATACTGATAAGTTATCAGTTGAATGGTTAGTCACAATACCATCGTCAAAGATTAACTTGGAACTAGAAAAAAAATATCTTGATCTAATTAATAAAGTAAACTTGCCAGGTTTTAGACCAGGTAAAGTTCCTAAAACAATCATAAAAAAAAGATTTGGACAAAATGTTGTTTCTGAAGTTTTAGATAAAATCATAAATGAAACATTAACAAATGTTGTAAAAGAAAAAAAACTTAAACCATCCGTGCAACCAAAAGTCGAGATAAAAAAATATGAAGAAGGGAATGATCTTCAATTTAGTGCGAGTTTTCAATTAATGCCTGATATTCCTGATTATGATCTTAAGAAAATTATTGTTGAAAAATCAAAATTAAAGATTTCAGAAAAAGATATTGACAACTCACTAACTGAAATTGCAGAAAAACATGAACGATTTACACCCCTAAAAACAAAGAGAAAAACTAAAATTGGCGATCTAGTACTATTTGATTACGACGGAAAAATAGATAAAAAAGCGTTCAATGGAAGTTCTGGTAAAGAGGAAACAGTTGTTTTGGGTTCAAATAAATATATACCTGGGTATGAAGATCAAATGGTCAATTTAGAAATTGGAGAAAAAAAAACTATTAAAGTAGTTTTTCCAGATGATTACAGGGAAAAAAAAATTGCAGGAAAAAAAGCTGAATTTGCACTTGAAATAAAGGATATTCAGGAAAAAGTTAAAAAAATTGAAATTGACGATAAATTAGCTGAGGAGTTGGGCGAAAAGAATTTAAATGAGTTGAGAAAAAAAATAGAAGAAAATATGAATAAAGATTTTGAGAATTTGTCACTTTTGAAAATGAGAAGAGAAGTAACAGAAAAAATGCTTAAAAATTTTGAGTTTCAAATACCTTCAAAAATGATTGACGAAGAATTTAATTTTTTAAAGTCACAGGCTGAAAAAAAAGATCAAAAAGATTCTGAAATTAAGCAACTTGCTAATAGAAGAGTAAAACTAGGTTTGATAATTAACTCTATTGCTGAAAAAAATGAAATAAAGATAACTGACTCTGACCTTACTCAAGCAGTTGTCGGTGAAGCAAGTAAGTACCCAGGACAAGAAAAGCAGGTCGTTGAATTTTATAAAAGCAACCCAAACCTAATGAACAATCTCAGAGGTGTTGCCTTAGAAGAAAAAGTTATGAAGTACATCGTAAATAGTTGTGAAAAAAAAGAGAAGGAGTGCACAATTGATGAACTTTTTAAATCTGATTTCTTACAAAACGAAAAGAAAATGATTTCAAACAAAAAGAAGGAGAAAAAATAATGAGTTCATTAATTCCAATGGTTGTTGAGCAAACTAATAGGGGGGAGAGGTCGTATGATATTTTTTCAAGACTATTAAAAGAAAGAATAATTTTTCTTACAGGCGAAGTAAATGACGCTGTTTCTAGTGTTATTTGCGCACAATTTCTTTTTTTAGAGTCTGAAGATCCCAAGAAAGATATATTCTTATATATAAACTCTCCAGGTGGAGTTGTATCCTCTGGGTTAGCAATTTACGACACTATGCAGTATATTAGACCTGATGTTTCAACTCTTTGTATTGGACAAGCTGCAAGCATGGGCTCTCTTCTATTAACTGCTGGTACTAAAGGAAAGAGATATTGTCTTCCTCATTCCAGAATTATGACACATCAACCCTCTGGTGGTGTTCAGGGACAAGCATCTGATATTGAAATTCATGCAAAAGAAATTATTAATTTAAAGAAAAGTTTAAACAAAATCTACGAAGTTCATACTGGTCAGTCACTTGGAACAATCGAAAAGATGATGGATAGAGACAATTTTATGAATGCGGATGATGCGAAAAAGTTTGGAATTGTAGATAAAGTTGTGTCAGAGAGACCAGATTTAAAAAAAAAATAAAAATTTAATTTTGGAATAAAGGTTGCAGTATTTAAAATATTTTATAATTATAGAATAATTAATGGTTGATTCAAAAAATAACAAAAATACACTTTTTTGCAGTTTCTGCGGTAAAAGTCAGCATGAAGTTAGAAAACTAATTGCTGGTCCAACAGTATTTATTTGTGACGAATGCGTCGAATTGTGTATGGATATAATAAGAGAAGAAAATAAGGTTGTTCCTTCTCCTAAAACAGGCCACGTTGAAACACCTAAAGAACTGTATAATTTACTAAATGATTATGTTGTTGGTCAAGACGACGCAAAAAAAATTCTTTCAGTTGCAGTTCATAATCATTATAAAAGAATTGACAATGCAACAATAAATTCTGACGTTGAGCTCTCAAAATCTAACATTCTTTTAGTTGGCCCCACAGGATCAGGGAAGACACTTGTAGCTCAAACACTTGCCAGGATTATTGATGTGCCTTTTACAATGGCTGATGCTACAACTCTTACAGAAGCTGGTTATGTTGGAGAAGACGTTGAAAATATTATTTTAAAGCTTCTTCAAGCCGCAGATTACAATGTTGAAAGAGCCCAAAGAGGTATTGTTTATATTGATGAAGTTGATAAAATAAGCAGAAAGTCCGATAACCCTTCAATTACAAGAGATGTATCAGGAGAGGGTGTCCAACAAGCATTATTAAAAATTATGGAAGGAACAGTCGCTTCAGTCCCACCTCAGGGTGGAAGAAAACATCCCCAGCAAGATTTTTTACAAGTTGATACTACAAATATACTATTTATATGTGGTGGAGCTTTTGCCGGTATAGACAAAATTATTTCTAACAGAGGTGACAAATCGAGTATAGGTTTCGAGGCTGAAGTCAAAGACAAATCAGAAAAAGAAATAGGACATATTCTGAAGAAACTTGAAACCGAGGATCTATTAAAGTTTGGTTTGATTCCAGAGTTTGTAGGGAGACTTCCAGTTATCGCAACTTTAGATGATTTGAATGAAGAAAGCTTGGTTGAAATATTAACAAAACCCAAAAATGCACTCATTAAACAATATCAAAAATTATTTGCTTTTGAGAATGTTAAACTAGAATTCACGGATGAAGCTTTAAATTTAATTGCAAAAAAAGCAATAGAAAGAACCACAGGTGCAAGAGGTTTAAGGTCAATACTTGAAAATATATTATTGGACACTATGTATAATTTACCTGGTGTTGAAGGTGTTAATGAGATTGTCGTTAACACGGAGGTTATTGAAAAAAATTCTAAACCTTTGTATATATACGATAAATCCAATAAAATAATTAATAAAAAGGCTTAATGACTAATTTTAAAGAACCTTTCTGCGTACTTCCATTGAGAGACATAGTTGTATTTCCCAATATGATAGTACCTCTTTTTGTTGGTAGGACAAAATCCATAAAAGCTCTGGACTTCGCTGAAAAATTCGAAAAAGAAATATTTCTAGTTGCTCAGAAAGATGCTAATACTGACGAACCGCTCTCAGACGATATCTATAAGCACGGTACATTAGCGACTATTCTGCAATTATTGAGACTCCCAGATGGCACAGTCAAAGTTTTAGTAGAGGGGATTGAAAGAGCAAAAATATCTCATTTTTCCGAAAATAAAGATTTTCTTGAAGCCTATTTAGATCCAATCAATATTGCAAATGTTTCCAGCGATAAAGAAATTAACGCTTTGTCTAGAACAGCTATTAATCAATTTGAGAATTATGTTAAACTAAATAGGAAGGTTCCTCCCGAAATTTTAGTTACTCTTAATCAAATTTCTGATCTTAACAAGCTTGCCGATACAATGGGTGCTCATTTAGGTAACAAGTTATCTGAAAAACAAGAGTTACTCGAAACTGTCTCAATCAAAGAAAGACTAAACAAGATAATTGAATATATGGATGATGAAATAGGTGTTCTTCAAGTCGAAAAAAAAATCAGAAGTCGTGTAAAAAGACAAATGGATAAGACTCAAAAGGAATATTATCTGAATGAACAAATGAAAGCCATTCAGAAAGAATTAGGAGAATCTTCTGATTCTAAGGATGAAATATCAGAAATTGAGGATAAATTAAAAAAAATCAACCTGTCTGATGAAGCCAGAGACAAAGCAAAATCAGAAATCAAAAAGCTAAAAAGCATGGGTCCTATGTCAGCAGAGGCTACAGTAGTTAGAAATTATTTAGATTGGATAATTTCATTACCTTGGAATACTAATATTGAAACAGATATAAATCTAAATAAAGCCCTTAAAACTTTAGATAAAGATCATTTTGGTCTTAAAAAAGTTAAAGACAGAATAATAGAATACCTTGCTGTTCAATCCAGGGTTAAAAAACCTAAGGGTCCAATTCTATGTTTAGTAGGACCTCCGGGAGTTGGAAAAACCTCACTCGGCAAATCAATGGCGAAAGCATTGGGAAGGCCGTTCATTAAAGTGTCGCTAGGAGGAATAAGAGATGAATCAGAAATAAGAGGTCATAGAAGAACATATATTGGTTCAATGCCAGGAAAAATTATACAAAGTTTAAAAAAATCTAAACATTCAAATCCTTTATTCCTTTTAGACGAGATTGACAAAATAGGTTCGGACTGGC
>CACODD010000031.1 GCA_902625895.1 uncultured Alphaproteobacteria bacterium | reverse complement strand
GATCTCATAAGATGAACAATTTTTTTAACCTGATCGTTTGTAATTCTTTCTGATTTATTTGGTTTAGAAGTAATTTTTGTATCAATTGAAGATCCAATCTTTAAGGTGACCTTTGGACGACTGAACTTTCTATTTAAAATATACCCAGCATAAATTTGCTTAGTTTCTTTAATTAAAATATCCCCTGATACCTCTAATCCATTAGTTTTTAATAATTTTTCTCCTAATCCATTTACTCTTTTATCAGGATCCTTGAGTGAAAAAACCACTCTATTAATTTTTGATTTTAAAATCTTAGACACACAGGACTCATCTCTTCCAGAATGACAACAAGGTTCTAAAGTTGAATAGAGCGTATAATGATGCTTTTTTTTAAAAATTACTTTTCTTAAAGCAACTGCCTCGGCATGAGGTCTGCCTCCTTCAAAAGTGTAACCAAAGGATACAATTTTATTGATTTTTTTTTGTAAATCCGACTCCACTATCAAAGATACAACAGGGGGGTTGGGAAAGGTCGTTCCAATTATTTTTTTTAAAAGAAAAATAGCGATTTTAATGTATTTTATATCTAAATCCACGTCCTATTCGTTTTTAAGATTTAAATTTTTATCAATGAACTTTCTAAAATCATCTGTTTCTTGAAAATCCTTATATACCGATGCAAATCTTAAATAAGCTACTCTATCTAATTCTTTGAGAGCATCCATTACAAGTTCACCAATTACCTTTGTCGGAATTTCGGTTTCGCCTGAACTTTCTAGTCTTCTTTGTATACTATTGGTTATTAATTCTATCTTGTCAGGATTTACTGATCGTTTTCTGCAAGAAATATTTATAGATCTTACTAGTTTTTCTCTATCAAATACTGTCCTGGTGTCGTCTTTTTTAATCACCATTAATTCTCTTAATTGTACTCTTTCAAATGTCGTGAATCTGGCTCCGCAAGCTGGACATTGCCTTCTCCTCCTGATAGAGCTATTATCTTCTGTTGGTCTGGAATCCTTCACTTGGGTTTCTTCGTGGCCACAAAACGGACATCTCATAAAATAGCTTACCTATCCCTAGTAAAAAGCAAATAATTTCTTTTACAGCAAAGAGTGTTAAATGGCAGTGCTGTAAATTGGAAATTTTTCACATAAAGCTTTCACTTTTGATTTCACTTCCTTTTCTACCCCTGAATTATCTTCTGGATTTAAGGATAAACCGTCTAGAACATCTCCGATGAGATTGCCAACAATACGAAATTCTTCTTTTCCGAAACCTCTGCTGGTACCAGCAGGAGTTCCCAGTCTTATTCCTGAAGTTACAAAAGGACTTTCTGGATCAAACGGAACGCCATTCTTGTTGCAAGTAATACCAGCATTCTCAAGTGATCTCTCCGCAGCTTTACCAGTTATTTTTTTGGGTCTCAAATCTACCAATACTAAATGGGTGTCTGTTCCGCCTGAAACAACTTCTAGACCTCTTTCTAGCATCACTTCAGACAAAATTTTAGAATTCGAAACAACAGATTCAATATAAGTTTTAAAATCTGGTTGAAGTGCTTCGCCAAAAGCTACTGCTTTAGCACATATTACATGCATGAGTGGACCACCTTGAAGGCCTGGGAAAACAGCAGAATTAATTTTTTTAGCATGAGTTTCGTTATTAGTAAGAATTATTCCACCTCTAGGTCCTCTTAGTGTTTTATGTGTTGTTGACGTTACAACGTCTGCAAACTCAAGTGGATTTGGATAAAGTCCTGTTGCAACTAAGCCAGCAAAATGTGCCATATCTACAAGGAAAAGGGCTCCAACTTTATCAGCAATTTCTTTAAATTTTTTGAAATCGATGATTCTAGGATAGGATGATCCTCCTGCGATTATCAGTTTAGGTTTATTCTCTAAAGCTAAGCTTTCGACTTCATCATAATCGATTAAAGCTGTATCTTTTCTAACTCCATATTGGATTGCATTAAACCACTTACCAGATTCGTTTGGTGGGGCACCATGAGTTAAATGGCCTCCAGCAGCAAGAGACATGCCCATTATAGTATCACCTGGTTTTAACAATGCTAAAAAAACAGCTTGATTTGCTTGAGATCCAGAATGAACTTGTACATTAGCAAAACCGGCGTTGAATAATTTTTTAATTCTATCAATACAAATGTCTTCAACAACATCGACATGTTCACATCCTCCGTAGTATCTTTTACCGGAATATCCTTCAGCATATTTGTTTGTTAGTATTGTTCCTTGTGCCTCTAACACTGCCTTTGAAACAATATTCTCGGAAGCAATCAATTCGATTTGATCGTTCTGCCTGTGATATTCGTTCTTTATAGCCTCTAGGACTGCCGGATCAGTTTGTGTTAAACTGCTTTCAAAAAATAGTTGTGCTGTCATTTTCTCTCCATATTATTTTAGTCTACAAGATTAAATTTATCAAGTCTAGCTTGATGACGTCCACCTTCATAGTTTGTTTTCAAAAATACTAATAAACATTTAATAGCTTCTTGCTCAGAAATCAACCTTGAACCTAAAACTAAAATGTTGGCATTGTTATGTTGTCTAGACAACATTGACATTTTTTTATTCGTACAAAGTGCTGCACGTACATTTTGAAACCTGTTCGCGACCATTGACATTCCGATTCCTGAACCACAAATCAATACCCCCATTAGATCTTTTTTTGAATTAATTTTTTTGGACAACTTTCTGGCATAATCCGGATAATCGACAGAGTTTTCAGAAAAAGGACCTAGGTCCTCAAATTTGATTTCACCCTGTAATTTTTCAATTAAAATGTTTTTTAACTTGAACCCAGCATGATCACTAGCAATTAAAATTTTATTCACATTAATTATCCTCTAGTTTTAATATATCTGATTTTAATTGTGACGAAAGAAAGTATAACCCGATAATATTTGGTATGGACATCGCAAAAATCATTGAATCAGAGAAATTTATCACACTTTCAAGATTCATCGAAGTACCAATTACTGTAAAACTTAAGAAAATAATTTTGAAGGAATATTTACTTAAAGAACTCATTCCAAATAAATACGTCCAACATCTCAAGCCGTAGTATGACCATGTTATTAAGGTAGATATAGCAAAAAGGGTAATTGCTAAAGCCAATATTGAAGGGAACCAAGTGAAAACTGATTCAAATGCTCTAGATGTTAATTCAACGCCTTGTATACCAGTGTTACTCTCATAAACACCTGTCATAATAATGACCAATGCTGTCATTGAACAAACAATGACTGTATCTACAACTGGAGATAGCAACGACATAAAACCGGTATTCAAGTGATTATTACTTTTTGCAGGAGCGTATGCAATGGGGGCAGATCCGATCCCTGATTCATTAGAAAAAACTGCTCTTTTTACTCCAGCAATAAGGGAGCCTAAAAATCCCCCGACTGAAGCATCAATGTTAAATGCACTTGAGAATATTTTATAAATTGTTTCTGGAATCAAACCAAAATTGGAAATTATAATATACAAACAAGAAAAAACATAAATAAATGCCATTAGTGGAACAAGTCTTTCAGTAACTTTTCCAATTGATTTTATGCCACCAATAATTATGAAACCGACAATAAAAGAAAAAACTATACCACCTAACCAACCTTTATTGAATAAAGGGCTATTTTCAGATCCTGTTGCCTCAACAATTTGTTGAAAGGCTTGATTTGCCTGGAACATATTTCCTCCGCCAAAAGAACCACCTATGCAACAAATTGCAAAGAATATTGCTAAAAATTTTCCCAATTTTACATAACCAAGTTGACCCATCCCATCTGATAGGTATCTAATAGCTCCCCCTGAAACTGTGCCATCTTTATGTATTATTCTGTATTTGTGACCTAAACTGACCTCCACGAACTTCAAAGTCATACCAAAAAAAGCTGTTATAATCATCCATAACATTGCACCAGGACCACCTATTGAAATAGCAACTGCAACACCAGCAATATTTCCAAGACCAATTGTTCCAGACATTGCAGCAGTAAAAGATTGAAAATGAGTAATCTCTCCTGGATGACTTGGATCATCGTATTTACCAAATGCTACGTTAAGTGCTCTTTTAAAATAAAAAATATTTACAAATCTAAAATAAAAAGAAAAATAAAGGCTGGCAAAAACAAGCCATAAAACGATGAAAGGAATCTGATTTCCAAAAAAAGAGAAACTTCCAAAAACAAAGCCTGTGATTGAATCAGAAATTGGTTTAAGAAATGTCTCAATATTTTTATCTAAATTTTCAATCATTTTTATAATTTTAAACAAAAAAAAAATTACTGCAAAATTTCAATTAATTTTTCATAAGAATTAATTAGATTTTCTTTTTTAATACAATAAGGTGGCATAAAATAAACTGTATTTCCGAGTGGACGCAACAACAATCCATTTTCAAGAAATTTCTTTCTCATTTCATGACTTTCTAAAGAACCGTAGCTATCGGAAATATTTTTAAAATCAAATGCTGCAATTGTTCCTAATTTACGAATTTTTGAAATATTTTGAAGTTTTGATATTTTTTTTAAACAGTCATTGTGAATTTTAGAGATTTCTTCAATTTTTATGAAAGTTTTATCTTCATGAAATAAATTTAGAGAACTAAGAGCTGCTGCACATGCAACAGGATTAGCAGAAAATGAATGCCCATGAAGAAATGTTTTATTAAAATTAGTGTCTACAAAAACTTTATGTATTTCCTCACTAAATACTGTAGCTGCAAGAGGAATAAATCCTCCAGTAAGTGATTTTGCCAAACAAATTATATCTGGTTTCATGGTTAAATGGTCTGTTGCAAACATTTTTCCGGTTCTTCCAAACCCAGTCATTACCTCATCAAATATTACAAGTATTCCAAAATCTTTAAACATTTTCACTAACTTATCCATAAACTCTTTTCTACAAATTTTCATTCCTCCTGCACCCTGGACAAGTGGCTCTAAAATTACAGCAGCAATTTTACCTTTCTCTTTTTCAGCAATTTTATAGGCAGCATTCATAGCTAATCTTTCGCTTTCTTCAAGTTGATTGTTCCCCCACCAATCCTCTGGAAAAGGAATAAAAGTATTTTTGTGTAAAATATCCTCAAATGGCTTGTAAAAGCCAGTTGTTTTTCCTACAGACATTGCACCTAAAGTGTCGCCATGGTATCCGCCTGAAAATGCAATAAATTTTGTTTTTTTTTTTCCTAAATTATGCCAATACTGAATTGCAACCTTCATCGCTATTTCAACGGAGGTTGAACCATTATCTGAATAGAAGACTCGAGACAAGTTTTTTGGTAAAATATCAACAATTCTAGCGGCTAAGTCTACAGCTGGATGGTGAGTAAAACCAGCAAAAAGAACTTGCTCAAATTTTTTGGACTGATTAAAAACAGAATTTACCATTTCGTTTCTGCAATGACCGTGGGTGTTTATCCACCAAGAGGATATTAAATCTATATATTCTTTACCTTCAATATCAAAAAGTTTCTCATCTTTTGCTGAGCTAATAATTATTGGATCTTCAGCAAATGAAGACTGTGTAAAAGGATGCCAAAGAAATTTTTTATCCTGAGCTAAAATTTGTTTTTTTGATTTCATAGATTCTTAAACAAAGTTTTCATATCTTCAATTGATTTTTTATTAATAACTGGTTTAAATGGTATCTTAGCAATGATGTTAATTTTTTTACCATAAATTTTTTTTCCAAACTTTGAAATAGTCTTAAAAGTTTCAGGTTCATTATCTCCAACAAAAACAATTCCGCATAATTTTATTTTTTTTTGTTTTAAAAGATTTATGGATAAAAGTGTGTGGTTTATTGTTCCTAATTGCGACCTACTAACTAAGATAACTGGGAAATTAAAAAATTTTATTAAATCGACTATAAGTAATTTATCATT
>CACODD010000030.1 GCA_902625895.1 uncultured Alphaproteobacteria bacterium | reverse complement strand
TTTTACCACCTACACCTTGAACTGAAAGTAAATCACCAAAAGTTTCTCTTTCTTCTTCTTTGAGAAAACCAGCAAAAATTCTTGAATCTTCTTTTATTATTTCATATATAAAAATTGTTACATAAGATCCAATAGTGCCGATTTTACTAATATTTTTATTTGACATTAGAATTCTAAAAACCACTCCACTTACATCTAGGTCTACGAAATTTTCATCAAAATTTTCTATGTTTCCTTTGAGCTTTACAATCATATTATTCTAATTAGAGTTGAAATTTGGGCTGTGTTTGCATTGAATGACATGTAGCTACAGCCAAAGCGTCTGCAGCGTTATCCTCGATTAGGCCAACCTCAGGATACAGCCTTTTTATCATCTCAATAATTTGAAATTTAGTAGCATGACCATATCCTGTGAGATTCTTTTTTACACAGTTTGGTGAATATTCTGTAATTTTAATTTTATACATTGCAGCTACTAAAAAAATAATTCCTCTTGCCTTCCCAAGTTTTAATGTTGATTCAGGGTTAATATTTGAAAAAATTTTTTCTACAGAAATGAAGCTTGGTTTATATTCCTCCGTTAACTTAGAAACGCCTCTGAATATGGAAACCAATCTCTCGCCTAAGTTGTCTTTGGTAGATGTTTTAATTACACCATGAGATAAATAAAATTCCTTATTCTTAAAACTATTAATAACTCCCCATCCAGTATTTTTTAATCCAGGGTCAATACCCAATATCAAGTTTTCTGTCACTGGATTACCTTTTTAAGCAATTCTTCATCAATGTTGAAGTTTGATGCAACTGTTTGAACGTCATCTAATTCCTCTAATTTATCTAACAATGTAAAAAGTTTTTTTGCATTTTCCTCATCATTTACATCAATAGTATTGATTGGTCTCCATTCAATTACTGAAAGTTTTGGAAATGAATATTTATCCTCAAGATACACCATGACATTGTGAAAAGATTCTAGTGTTGTGATAACATCATATGAACCGTCATTTTCTTGAATATCATCTACGTTCTGGTTGGCGCAAAATTCAAAAAAACTTTCAAAGTTGTCTACCTTATTAGAATAAGAGATTATGCCTGTTTTTTTGAAGTGATGTTTTACTGAACCACTTATGCCTAAATTACCATTATATTTTGAAAATGTTGACCTTATTTCAGAAGCGCTTCTATTTTTATTATCAGTCATTGATTCTATAATAATTGCTGCACCGCCTGGACCAAATCCTTCATAAATAATCTCAAGAATTTGATCATTATCGGAGTTTGTATTATTTTTATTTATTGCTTTTTGGATATTGTCTTTTGCCATATTAGATGAAAGAGCATTGTTTACAGCTGCCCTGAGTCGTGGATTCGAATCTGGATCCGTGCCTCCAATTTTTGCTGCTACAGAAATTTCCCTTATTAAACGCGAAAAAAGTTTTGCTCTCTTCTTATCTTGTGCACCTTTTCTGTGCATTATATTTTTAAATTTAGAATGACCCGCCATTTTAAGAATTCAGTCTTCCGCCTTTAAAAATTTGTTTAAACTCAGAGACTTTCATATTTTTTTCCACATTTATTATCGTACCACACAAAGTACCCTCTCCGTCTGCCGGCTCAAGTCTAGTTTTTATAAATTTCTTTGTAAACTTTTGGATACATCCCTCTTTCTTCATTCCAATAACTGAATCGTAATCGCCACACATTCCTAGATCGGTTTGATAAAAAGTACCTTTTTTTAAAATTTGCAAATCAGCTGTTGGTACATGAGTATGCGTCCCAAGAATTGCTGTAACTTTTCCGTCAAGATAATGTCCAATTGCCATCTTCTCAGATGTTGATTCTCCATGTACGTCAACAATTATTGTATGCTTCCCGTGTTCCATGTTAATTTGCTCAATTATGTCATCTAGTTTTCTAAATGGATCATCAATATTATCCATGAACAATCTACACATAACATTTATAACAGAAATAAGATTTCCATCTTTTGTTTTATAGACACCAAAACCTCTTCCTGGTGTTTGTTTAGGATAGTTACAGGGTCTAATTAATCTTTTTTCATTTTCAATAAAAAAGATTATCTCCTTTTGATCCCATATATGATTTCCTGAGGTTATGACATCAACTCCTAAATCAAAAAGTTGTTCACATATTTTTTTTGTAATTCCAAAGCCACTAGCGGAGTTCTCGCCATTAACTATAACAAAGTTTATGTCATTTTCACTAACAAGCTCAGGTAAAAAGTTTTCGATAACTTCTCTACCTGATCTTCCAACAATATCTCCACAAACTAATATTTTCATTTTTAAATTATTATTTTAGTTGGTGTTAAAATTAAATCCATTTTCTTGTCAAAACTCATAGTTGGTACTTTTTTAATTTCTTGTTCATCAAAAGCAACTCCAAACTTTAAAATTTTACTTTTTTTTTCTAAAAAAGATATAGTTCTATCATAATACCCTCCACCATACCCTAACCTATCTTTATTGTTATCGAATGCTAGCATTGGTACTATTAATATTTTTGGAGTTGCATAAAATTTAATGGATGGAGTCATAATTCCATATTTGCCTGGAATAAGTCTATCATCTGCTTTCCATTCCTTAAATAACAAGGGTGAATCAATCTTATTTATTACAGGCAGAAGTATTTTTTGTTGGTTTTTATGCATATAGTGAACAAAGTTGATTAGGTTTACTTCTGATCTTGTAGAATAATAAACGGCTGTTACCAGACTGTTACAATTAAGAAGATTTTTTAGTTTTTTAACAATTTTTTTCTCTTTATTTATTTTGTTTTTGACCAATTTTCTTTTTTTTAAAAATTTAGTTCTGAGATCCCTCTTTATTTTTTCAAGCATTCTTTTTAGATCCTTCAATTAATTTATTTTCTAGCTTAGATAACTCTTCGTCAATTTCATTTAAAATTAAATCAATTACTTTTTCTTTTTCGTTTTTATCAATATTTTCACTAACAATTATGAGTGCCATCATCAAATATTTTTGAGTCTCTGGTAATGTCAACAATTCTCTGTGCTCTTGAAGTTTTATGTTTAGTTGTTTCTCAGCTTTTCGTAGTAAATCCTCTTCTCCGTCTCCACATTCAAGGTTAAATTCTTTATTATCAATTTTAATTTGTACAACGGGCATTATTTATTTTTAATATATTTTAAAATTCTTTCGAGGCTTATCATCGTTTTTTTTAGCAGTTCATTATTATCTGTGTTATTAAAAGATGGTTGTTTAATTATTTGGTTTATTTTTTTTATTCTGCTTAAGATATTCTTTACTTTTTTTTCCATGTAAATTAAGTTTATTTTTCTCTAATGCTTTACATTACAATAAATTTTCATTAATCAATAATTATAATTATAATCTGTCATGAAAACAAATATAGCTATCAATGGTTTTGGAAGAATTGGAAGACTCACTTTAAGGGCGTTTTTTGAGAGAAACATTCAAGAATTCAATATTGTTGCAGTCAACGACCTTGGTAACATTAAGAGCAATATTCACTTATTAAAATACGACTCTGTTCATGGAACTTTTCCCCTATCAATAAAAGATGATAATGATTCAATTGAAATTGAAAATAAGAAAATTCATTTCTTAAAAGAATCAAATCCAATTAAACTTCCATGGAAAAAATTAGGCATTGATTTAGTTATTGAATCTACAGGTGTTTTTACAGACAGAGAAAAAGCTGAAATGCATTTAAGTGCTGGTGCTAAAAAAGTGCTAATTTCAGCTCCATCAAAAAACCCCGATATAACTGTTGTTTTCGGTATCAATCATAAAATGATTAAAGATAAACATAAAATAATTTCTAACGGGTCATGTACGACAAACTGTCTAGCTCCTATAGCTTTTCTTATGGATAACTCAGTAGGAATAGAGTCAGGGTATATGACAACTGTACACTCAGTAACAGGAGATCAAAATACTATTGATACGCTTCACAAAGATTTAAGAAGGGCAAGAAATTCTCTGGTTTCAATTATACCAACTTCTACTGGTGCAGCTAGGGCTATGGGAGAAGTTTTACCAAACTTGAAAGGGAAAATAGATGGAAGTGCCATACGAGTTCCAACACCCAACGTTTCTTTGGTTGATTTTAAATTTTATTCCAAAAAACCTACAACATCGTCTGAATTAAAGGAAATTTTTTTGAAAGCGGAAAATCATGAATTAAAATCCATAATACAAACTGTTTCAGACCCAATGGTATCTGGAGATTTTAATCATAACCCACATAGCTCGATAATTGATTTATCTGAAGTTAATGTCATTAAGAATAATTTTTGCAGAATACTATCGTGGTATGATAATGAATGGGGTTTCTCAAACAGGTTATTAGATGTAATTAAAGACATTATTCAATGAGTATTTATGATATTGAAACATTTGAAATCCAAAATCTTTTAGACGCAATTAAATTAAAAAAACAATTTCCTAAAAAAAAACTTAACTTTCTTCACAGGCATAATTCAGTATTGTGGCAAGGTCCTGTATACATAAAAATATTAAGTGAAAAGCTTAAGAGTAAAAACTGTAATTACATTGTTGAAATAGGCGATAATATTGCTTTAACATTATTATTAATTAGTTTCAAAATCAAAATTTTGGCAATCGATAAGAGAATTCTTAAAAATCAAATGGAAAAAATATTTTCTATTACAAAGAATAAGAAAATAAAAGTTATTTTCCTAGACAATTTAAACATAATTGATAATTAAAATAGATAAATGAAATTTTATTTAATATCTCCGCCAAAGCTAAACAAAAATTTCAATCATCAAACTTTCGATAAAGTTACAGATATTATCTCAGTAAACTTCTTTCAATTCAGACCGAAATATAAATCACTATCAGAGAGGTTTGATTATGTTTCACATCATTACAGAGAAATTTCAAAGATATGTAAAAAAAAAAAAATTAAAATGATAATTAATAATTATTTTGAAATAGCTGAAAAATTAATATTTGATGGAATTCATTTAGGACAAAAAGATAAAAAATGTGAAGAAGCAAAAATTAATTTTGGTTCAAAATTTATTGTGGGTGTAAGTTGCTCAAATTCTTACAGTATGTATATTGAAGCTAAAAGTCAAAAAGCGGACTATGTAGCGTTTGGACCGGTTTTTAAGACCTTATCAAAAAAAAAAAGAAAAATTAATTTTGATAAAGCAGTCTTTGTTTTAAAAAAATTAAGATTGCCTTTTACATTAATAGGTGGGATAAACCATACTAACTTTATGGAATTAGTTAAATATAAACCATTTAATCTTGCTATGATAAACAGCATTTGGGATTATGAAAAAGGTCCAGTAAAATCAGCTTTGATTTTTAAAAAAATTTTAAATGAAGAAAACTAAATGAAAATTAATGCAAATCTTATTAAATCCGGAAATGTTTTAAATCATAAGGATAAGATGATGGAAGTGCTTAATACTAGCGTTATTAAACCTGGTAAGGGAGGGGCTTATATACAAGTTGAAATGAAAGATATTAAAACTGGTACCAAGTTTAATGAGAGATGGAGAACATCCGATAGCGTTGAAAAAGTCTCTGTCAATGAAATTGACGTAACATTTCTTTACATTGAAAATGATAGTTTCACAGTAATGAATAATCAAAACTTTGAACAAATGACATGTTCCTCTAAATTAATATCAGGAAAAGAAAAACTTCTTAAGGATGGTATGAAGATAACTCTTGAGATGATAGATGACGAAATCTCAACTGTGAAGTTTCCTAAAAATATTAAAGTAGAAATCAAAGCAGCTGATGCAGTTGTGAAAGGTCAGACTGCATCTTCTTCATTTAAGAATGCTTTAACAACAAATGAATTAAATATATTGGTTCCACCTCACATAAAAGAAGGTGACAAAGTAATGATTAATTCCGAAACTTTAAATTATGTAGAAAAAGCAAAAGATTGATGAGTTTTTACAGTCCTTTATTAAATGCTTTAAATAAATCAGTAAGAGCCTCAGGTAAAAAAATAATAAGAGATTTTGGGGAAATTGAGAAACTTCAAAGTTCAGTAAAGGAAACAACAAAATTTGTAAGTATTGTAAAATCAAATTTAAACAAAGATATAACTCAAATACTCAAAAAACTTAGACCTGATCTATCCATTGAATCAGAAAATGTTGATATTAAAGATTGCTGGATTTTGCAAGTTCTGGACAGTGCAACTAATTTTTCGAGAGGAATTGATAATTTTTTTATAAGTATTTCACTGAAGGAAAATGGAAATATAAAAGTATGTGCTCTCTATAATCCAATAAAAGACGAAAATTTATGCTTTGAAAGTGGATCTGGAGGTTTCAAAAATGATTATAGAATCAGAGTTTCTGAAACAAAAAGGCTTAAAAATTCAATATTCGCTTTTTTTGCAACAAAAAATGAAACGAATGGCAACATAATTTTAGGTGAAATTAGGCAAATAATGAAAAAAAACAATATTGAAACCAGAGAAAACGGGTCTATCATGCATGAAATTTCACTTATAGCATGCGGGAAAATCGATTGCCTTTTCTTTGCAGGTTTGGATGAAGA
>CACODD010000029.1 GCA_902625895.1 uncultured Alphaproteobacteria bacterium | reverse complement strand
CACCAAGAGCTAGATCCTACAGCTAAAATAATTTCTTTTTTCATAAGTCAAGTCTATGGTAAAATTCTGTATTTTCAATTTGTTTTAAAATCTCACTGAAAGATAAGTTACTTGAATCATATTCCTTCTTAATCACCCAATTTTTTAAATCTTCTGTAACTTGATCCCCATTCAAATCTCTGAGAATCATATGATAGCTTTCCTTATAAACTAAAATTTTTATTTTATCAGAAAAATTGTTTTTAATCCTTTCATCCTTCAATAATTTTATTAATGGTTTTCTCGGAACCACCTCATCTTTTAGCGGAATCATTATTAGTGTTTTATATGATGGATTTTTAAAATATTCTTCTGTATCTTTATATGCTTCATCCATAAGATCTACAACACCTTGAAGGCTCTGAAATGTTGGTTTATGAATAAATAAATCATCCATAGATAATTCTTTTAGCATTTTTAAATTGTCACTGGCTTGGATCTTTACTATCCCTTTGCCACTGACCTTGAAAGAGGGAAGGATTTTTGCAAGAAATTTTAAAGGAATACTTTTCCAAAAATTTGTTTCTGTAAAATTCCAAATAGCAGGCGCAATTAGTATTACACCTTCGATTGGAAGATTCCTGAACCGATTAACAAAACTTAAAGTGATTGCGCCACCCATACTCTCTCCCAACAAAAAAATTTTCTTATCGGGGTTTTCATTTTTTATTTTTTTTAAGTTAAAGTCTATGTCCTTGATATGTTGTTTTAAATCAAACCATTCACCTTTATTCTTATTTTTTCCAAAGCCATTGAGATCAAACGAAGTTAAAGCTATTTTATTTTTTGACAGGTATTCTCCAGGAATTTTAAAAGAATTAGAATAGTCATTATATCCATGAATAGCCAGTATGACATTTGAAAATTTAGAATCTGGTTTTATATTCATGTATGAATAAGAATTGGTATCTATATCATTTATCAAAGTGGAAGTGCATGATGATGTTAACAAGATTATAGAAGCAATAATTAATTTTTGAGTAATTTTATAAATATATCCTCTAAATCTGAATCCTTAGTTGTTATATCTTTTAAATCTATCTTACTGTTAATAAATTCTTTTATCAATTCAGCAGTATTAATTTCGTTTTTATTAAACTTAAGAGTAGCTGATTGATCGTCTTTTAAAATACAAAAGTTTTTAATTTTTTTGGGAAGGTTTTTTACTTTTTTTGAAAACTCGACTTTAACTTCTTTTTCTTCAAGAATTTTTAGCAAATTTGTTTTAGTGTCATTTGCTATAACTTTACCTTTATTAATTACTGCAATCTCGTCACACAACAATTCAGCTTCCTTAAGATAGTGTGTAGTCAAAATGATCGTGGTACCTTTTTTATTAAGTTCTTTTATTGACTTCCATAATTTTGCTCGAAGTTCAACATCTACCCCAGCAGTCGGTTCATCAAGAATTAGAACTGGAGGGTTATGAACCATCGCTTTGGCTACCATCAATCTTCTTTTCATTCCTCCTGACAAACTTCTAGCATATGCATCTGCTTTTTCTCCAAGTCCAAGGGTATTTAAAATTTCTTGATTCCTTATGTTTTTTTTTTCTACAGCATACATCCCAGCCTGTATGTTCATAATTTCCATTGGTGTGAAAAACGGATCTATCATAATTTCTTGTGGAACAACACCTAAATTACCTCTGACAGTTTTTGGATCAGTATCCAGATTTACACCACACACAAATACCTCTCCACTAGTTTTATTAACTAATCCAGCTAAAATATTTATAAAAGTACTTTTTCCAGCTCCATTTGGACCTAACAAACCGAATATAGAGCCTTCATTAATTGATAAATCAATGTGATTGAGGGCGTATTTCGAACTAATAAGATATTTTTTTGCTAATTTTTTAACACTAATTATTTTTCTTTTCATGATTATATATATTATATAAGTATTCGATGTTTTAAAAATATGATATTTTTTGAACTTTAGTGTTATGGATTTTAATTTTCAAACAGAAATAAAATATATTGATAGCGATACAGTAAGTTGTAGTGGAGATGGTTTCAAAGAATCCCACCCGTTAATCTATCTCGACCTATCATCTGGAAACATTGCAACATGCCCATATTGTAGTGCAAAATTTAAAAAGAAGATATGAATACGATTGGAAATGAGTTAGTTCTAGTAGACGGTTCTGGCTATATATTTAGAGCTTACTATGCTCTTCCTCCAATGTTTAGATCCGACGGACTCCCTGTCAACGCCGTTTTTGGTTTTACCAATATGCTGCTTAAGTTAATAGAGGACATTCAAAGTGAGAAGGGGGGGAATGTTGCAATTGCAGTTATATTCGATGCTGCAAGAAAGACATTTAGAAATGACATTTATCCAAACTATAAAGCAAATAGATCTGACCCTCCTGAAGACCTCAAACCTCAATTTGATATTATAAAAAAAGTTCCTGATGCCTTCAACCTTCAATCAATTGATTCATTAGGTTTTGAAGCTGATGATTTGATCGCTTCTTATTCAAAAAAAGCAAAAGTAGAAGGAAAAAAAATTACGATTATTTCTTCAGATAAAGATCTAATGCAACTTTTAGGTAAAAATGTTTCGATGATAGATCCATTAAAAAAAAAGGAAATTACTTCAGAAAATGTAATTGAAAAGTTTGGCGTTGGTCCTGAAAAAGTAATTGAAGTTCAGGCGTTGGCTGGAGATACCTCAGACAATATTCCTGGTGTCCCAGGAATTGGTCCAAAAACAGCCTCACAATTAATAAATGAATATGGAAACATCGAAAATCTTATTGCAAATGTCAAAAATATAAAACAAGAAAAAAGAAAAGAAGCTATTTCAGAAAATAAAGATCTTCTAATTATATCGAAGAAGTTAGTAACTTTGAAAGATGATGTTGACTTACCTGTTTCAATTGAAAAATTGAATTTCAAACCATTAGAGGTTCAAAAACTTGTAAAATTTTTAGATGAAATGGAGTTCAGTAGAATTAAATCGTTAGTAACTAATAAATTTGGTTCAAAAAATCAGCCACTTTCTAATAAAGAAAAAAAAAATAATAAACAGAAAGGAGATGAATATTTCATTCCTATCAGAGAAAAAGTAAATCGCGGAATTTACGAATTAATTTTAAATGAAAAAGATTTAACAAATTGGGTTCAAAAAATTATTGAAAGTGGAGTTGTAGCGATAGATTGTGAAACAACTTCTCTGAGTGCGACTGAGGCAGAAATTGTAGGTTTTTCAATGTCAATAGAGAATAGCCAAGCGTGTTATATTCCTTTAAATCATAAAGGATTGAAAAATCAAGTAGATTTGAATGTCTTTGTTGAAAAAATTAAAATAATTCTAGAGGATAAGTCAATACTGAAAATCGGACAAAACATCAAATATGATTTCATAATTCTAAAGGGATTAGGAGTCAGCATAAATAATATGGATGACACTATGCTTATGTCATATGTTTTGAGAACTGGTCAAAGAGGACACGGATTAGACGAACTGTCATCTGATTTTTTATTTCATGAGACTATTAAATATTCAGATGTAACCGTAGTTGAAAAAAAAAAAATTTTATTTTCAGAAGTTTCTGCGGATAAAGCAAAAAATTATGCTGCTGAAGATGCAGATGTTACCTATAGATTGTGGGAAATCCTTAAAATTTTATTAATCAAGGAAGGACTTTATGACTTCTATTATTATGTTGAAAAACCATTGATAGAAGTGATTGCGGAAATGGAGATTTCCGGATGTAAAGTTGACAATCCTAAATTAACCAAACTTTCTGGAGAATTTTCGGAAAAGATGTCAATCATAGAAGAGGAAATTTTTAAGTTGAGCAAAGAAGAATTTAACATAGGATCACCAAAACAATTAGGAGAAGTTTTATTTGACAAGCTTAAACTTCCTTTTGGTAAAAAAGGTAAAAGTGGGAACTATCAAACTGATGTTAAAGTTCTCGAAAAATTAAAATCTGAAAATTTTAGTATTGCATCCTTAATTTTGGATTGGAGACAATATTCAAAGTTGCGGGGTACATATTGTGAGGGTTTATTGTCAAGAGAAAATATTAAAACAAATAGAATTCACACATCGTTTGGTATGGCGAGTACGTTAACTGGCAGACTTTCATCAAATGATCCTAATTTACAAAATATCCCAATCAAAACAGAGGAAGGAAGGGAAATTAGAAAAGTATTTATATGTGATGAAAAAAATCGAATCATCTCAATTGATTACTCTCAAATTGAATTAAGAATTTTAGCACATGTTGCAAACATAAAAACTTTAATAAATGCTTTTGAAAATGATAGTGATATTCATACTGTTACCGCTATGGAAGTATTTCAGATTTCAAAAGACAAAGTTACAAATGAATTTAGAAGAAAGGCAAAGATAATTAATTTTGGAATTATATATGGAATTTCTGCGTATGGTTTAGCTTTGCAATTAGAAATCCCTAATAGTGAGGCTAAAATGTACATGGATCAATATTTTAAAAAATATCCGGGTATTAAAGATTATATGAGAAACACGATTCAAGAATGTAGATCGAATGGTTATGTAAAAACACCTTTCGGCAGAAGGATATTTATTCCATTTATAAATGATAAAGTTGTTACAAGAAAAAATTTTGCTGAAAGATCTGCTATTAATGCTCCTATTCAGGGTGGGGCAGCAGATATGATAAAATTAGCTATGCCAAAGGTTCAGAAATTTTTAATAGATAAAAAATTACGGACGAAGATCTTATTACAAGTTCACGATGAATTATTATTCGAATCGCCTCAAAGTGAAATAGATATAATCAAAAACAAAATTCCTGAAATAATGACAAGTTCACATAAAAAATTTATTTCTCTTAAAGTTCCAATTAAAGTTGATATTGGTGTTGGAAATAGTTGGGATGATGCTCATTGAGAAATAGATGCTTGCTTATGCAGTTTTACGAAAACGCCTCTTAATTTTGATGCGTTGTCAATCGACCTTTCAAAACAATATCTCATAACTTTGTCTTTTTTTCTTAGATCAAATCCATCTGGATCAACTCCGATGAGTTGCCAATTTTTTTTTAGGTTAGAAGAAATCCCTTTGATAAACTTTTTAACATATAAATCTATTGATTCTTTGTGATGGTCATTCATATGTGATATGATGCTATTTTCAGATTCTTCAAAATTTTTGCAACCATTACATATAAGATCCTTTTTTGAAAACCACTTTACACTGGCAAACCCACCTATTAGATGGGCTCCTATTATATCTAATCTATAAAAATCCATGTCGGAAAAGTTAGCGTACAAATTGGATGTAGGATGTCTATTTAAAAATCTAGTCTTGTGATTTAAATTTTTCGTTATTTTTAATTTCCCTATTAGTGTTACCCTTGGTCTTGACATTGGATCTTCATAATTAAAAGGATTTTTTTTGAACTCAGGAAAATAGGGATATAGCTTTTGTTCCTCACAAAGCATCAGTGAAACCGTATTATCTTTAGAAATATTTGTAGTATGTTCGGACAATTTTGAAAGTAGAACAATAGGACTTAAATCGTAATCAAATGCCGTAAGAGTGAAAGTTGAATAAGGAAAGGTTTGCTTAACATTAATCTTTTTAGCTCCAAAACTCTTCGGATCAAAACTAGTTGATAAATATCCTCTAGAAGCGGATCTTATTAATTGTCTTGTGGCATAATTAATTTTCATTCTTTTCTCTTAATATATTATGTATAATAACTTGAGGATTTAATTTAAATGAAAAATTTAAAATACATACAATTTATATTTCTCTTGATATTATCAAATTCAGTAAATTCAAATCAAGATTCTTTGGTCTTTCACGGTGCTTACACATTTGAAACATTTGATGGTCAAAGAGCATGTGCTGTATATGTTTCTATTTTCAATACTACAAATAAGGATTTCTTTATAGAATCAATTTATACAAAGGTGGCTTCGAAAGCTGAAATTCATGAAATTGAGACTGAAAAGGAAATTATAAAAATGAAAAAGAAAGAAAATTTTTTAATAAAATCTAAACAGGAAGTTTTTTTTCAACCCGGCGGAACTCATTTAATGTTAATGGGTTTAAAAAAGAAACTTGAAGATGGATCTTCTTTTGAGGTTGAGTTTTCATTAAATGACGGAAGTCAAAAGAAAGTTCTTGTTATGGTTTTAAATGAAAAATTGAAAGAGAACTTTATCGAGTAAAATGAATTTAAAGAGAATGCACAGTTCCTCTGTGGTAATAGATGATAACGGAGTGTTAATTTTAGGTGATTCTGGTTCTGGAAAATCAGACTTAGCATTGAGATTGATTGATAATGGCGCAACTTTAATTTCAGATGATATTTCGATTTGTAGAAAAAATTCAAATAATATTTATCTCCATTGTCCTCCAGAAATAAAAGGTTTGCTAGAAGTAAGAGAGATTGGAATAATTACAGTTCCTTTCGTCGAGAGAATAAAATTACGATTAGTTGTTAGTTTAAAAAGTAAAAACAATGAAAGGTTTCCAAAGGATAATTCTTTTAGAATACTAGGAATTAAAATACCTCTCATCATTATTGAAGGAAAAAATTCATCGGCTGTTGCAAAGATTAAAGTAAAATTAAATGAAATTAGAGAAACAATTTAAAGTTTTCATAGTGACTGGTTTGTCAGGTGCTGGTAGGTCATCAGCATTAAAAATTTTTGAAGATATGGGTTTTGAGG
>CACODD010000028.1 GCA_902625895.1 uncultured Alphaproteobacteria bacterium | reverse complement strand
AATGGGGATTTATACATTTAAAGAATCTCTCGATTTGTTCAGGCAAGAAACTAGAAGATATGCTAAAAGACAAATTACTTGGTTTAGAAATAGACCAAAGGAAGCTATTGAAATGAATTTTGCTGATGCAAAAAAATACTTGTTAAAAAATATTTAAATTTTTTGGTGTTTAAAGAATGTTTTTGGTTTAATTTATATTATGATGAAAAAATTATCTGGCGCAAGAATAGTTATCGAAGCATTAATTCAAGAAAATGTAAAAGTAATTTTTGGTTATCCAGGAGGTGCTGTACTTCCAATTTATGATGAGTTGTTTAAACAGAATAAAATAAGGCATATTCTTGTAAGACACGAACAAGCAGCCGTTCACGCTGCTGAGGGCTACGCGAGATCAACTGGTAAAGTAGGCGTTGTATTAGTAACGTCTGGTCCAGGAGCTACAAATACGGTTACAGGTTTGACAGATGCTATGATGGATTCAGTTCCAGTAGTTTGTATTTCTGGTCAAGTTCCTACACACATGATAGGGAATGATGCTTTTCAAGAGGCTGATATTGTAGGTATAACCAGACCGTGTACAAAACATAATTACTTGGTAAAAGAAATATCAAAGTTAGCTGAGTCTATTCATTCTGCATTTCATATTGCCAAGAACGGCAGGCCTGGTCCGGTTTTAGTTGATATACCAAAAGATATACAAACATTTGAAACAAAATATGGAGGAAAAAAGCATACAAAAAGTTTTGCATTTTATAAACCCAACACAAAACCATCACTCGATACTATTGTTAAGTTTGTAAATCTTTTAGAAAAATCAAAGAAACCGATTTTTTATGTTGGTGGAGGTGTAATAAACTCTGGATCAAGAGCCTCTTTATACCTTAAGAAATTACTTAAAATAACTGGTTTTCCATGCACGCAAACTCTAATGGGTCTTGGAGCAACCCCAACTTCAGACGATCAGTTCATAGGAATGTTGGGTATGCATGGAACGTACGAGGCTAATTTATCCATGAATAAATCAGACTTGATGATTTGTATTGGGGCAAGATTTGATGATAGAATAACGGGAAAAGTTTCTGGTTTTTCTCCTAAATCAAAAAAAGTCCACCTAGATATTGATGCATCTTCATTTAATAAAAGTGTAAACGTTGACCTTTTGATTCAGGGAGATTTATCGAAAATATTAGAAATGACTCTCAAATATATTGAAAATAAAAGAATATCTTTTAGCAAAGAAAAAATATCTACTTGGTGGATTCAAATTAATAAATGGAGAGCAAAGAATTGCTTAAATTATAAGAATTCTAGATCAATCATTAAACCACAGTATGCATTACAAAGATTAGATTTTCTGACCAATCATTTAGATCCGTTTATAACAACTGAGGTTGGTCAGCATCAAATGTGGGCTGCTCAATTTCTTACATTTAATAAACCTAAACATTGGATGACGTCAGGTGGATTAGGTACAATGGGTTATGGATTGCCTGCAGCTATGGGTGTTCAGATTGCACATCCAAAAGATTTAGTTATAGATGTCGCTGGTGAAGCTTCCATACTTATGAACATCCAAGAAATGTCAACAATTAAACAGTATAGATTACCTGTAAAAATTTTTATTCTTAATAATCATTACATGGGTATGGTCAGACAATGGCAAGAACTACTTCATGGGAATAGACTTTCAGAGTCATATATGGATTCACTTCCAGATTTCGTAAAACTTGCCGAATCATTTGGAGCAACAGGACTTCGTGTGAGTAAACCTGGGGAAATGGATGATCTTATAAAAGAAATGATCAAAATAAAAGGACCTGTAATATGCGACGTCGTAGTTGACCCAAAAGAAAATTGTTTCCCAATGATACCTTCAGGATCTACACATGACCAAATGCTTCTTGGTCCGAATGATAAATTAGAGGGAGAAATTTCAGAAGAAGGAATGGTTCTTGTTTAGTATGCTGTAATGACAGAATCTCATTCCAAACATATTCTTTCAATTATGGTTGATAACGAACCAGGAGTTTTGGCCAGGATTGTAGGACTTTTTTCTGGAAGAGGGTATAATATTGAAAGTTTATCTGTATCAGAAGTCGATTCTGATAGATTTCTATCAAGAGTAACTGTTGTAACCTCAGGAACAAAAAATATTATAGATCAAATTAAAGCTCAAGTTAGAAAACTCATTCCTGTTCACAATTTAATAGATATAACGGAGTTAAAAAGTTTTATAGGAAAAGAGTTGATTTTAATGAAATTGGATATAAAACAGAAATCAGTTTTAAACATCCACAAACATATAAAAAATATTGGAGCGAAGATTTTATTTGAGGATAAAACTGTTATAATAATAGAATTTTCAGGTACTCCAAATGAAATTTCCGGTTTGATAAAAAAAATGAAGGTGTATAATATTGTTGAGTTAACTAGATCGGGTTTAGTATCAATGGCATTAGGTAAAGATTACATAAGAAGATAAGGAAAATTTATGAAAGTTTTTTACGATAGTGATGCAGACTTAAATTTAATTAAAAATAAGAAAGTTTGTATAATAGGTTATGGAAGCCAAGGTCATGCTCATGCTCTTAACCTAAGAGATAGTGGAGTTGAAAATGTTGTAATAGCATTGAGACAAGGTTCCACCTCACGTGCGAAAGCCGAAAAAGAAGGTTTTAAAGTTTTAGATGTTGATGAGGCATCCAAATGGGCAGATGTTTGTATGGTCCTTGTTCCAGACGAGTTACAAGCAGATTTATATTATGAATACTTAGAAAAAAATTTAAAAAAAGGAGCTTGTTTGCTTTTTGCACACGGACTTTCAATTCATTTTCAACTAATAAAAGCTAGGGCTGACCTAGACGTTTTTATGATCGCACCAAAAGGCCCAGGTCACACAGTAAGGGGTCAGTATCTTTCAGGTGGTGGGGTGCCTTGTTTAATTGCTATTCACCAGGACGCATCTAAGAATGCTCTTGAGCTTGGAATTTCCTATGCCTCAGCAATTGGAGGTGGTCGTTCTGGAATAATTCAAACAACTTTCAAAGAAGAATGCGAAACCGACCTGTTTGGTGAGCAAACTGTCTTGTGTGGCGGTTTAACTGCCTTGATTCAAGCGGGTTTTGAAACTCTTGTTGAAGCAGGGTATTCCCCTGAAATGGCATATTTTGAATGTTTACATGAAGTCAAGTTAATAGTTGATTTAATCTATGAGGGTGGGATTGCCAATATGAGGTATTCCATTTCAAATACTGCAGAGTATGGAGATCTTACAAGGGGACCACGTATAATAAATGAGAATACCAAGCTAGAAATGAAGAAAGTTTTAAATGAAATTCAGTCTGGAAAGTTTGTAAGAGACTGGATTTTGGAATGTAAGTCTGGACAATTAAACTTCAAAGCAGAAAAAAGAATTCAAAGTGAAAAGCAAATTGAAATAGTTGGAGAAAAGTTGAGAAAAATGATGCCTTGGATAAGTTCAAATAAATTAGTAAACAAAAAGAATAATTAGCATCTAATAAGTATGAAAAAGAATAAAATAATAATTTTTGATACCACCCTTAGAGATGGGGAGCAATCAGCTGGAGCTTCGATGTCCATCGAAGATAAAATTGAGATCGCTACAAAACTTAATGAAATGAAAGTTGATATTATTGAAGCTGGATTTCCGTTTGCGTCAAAAGGTGATTTTAATGCAGTAAAAAAAGTATCTGAGACATCTACTTATTCGATAATATGTGGTCTAGCAAGAGCTCAGGATAAAGATATTGATACTGCTGGTGAAGCACTTGCGCAGGCAGAAAGAAAAAGAATACATACTTTTATTTCCACAAGTGACTTACACATGAAATATAAGCTGAGAATGTCAAAGCAAGAGGTGCTTGAATCGATAAAGAAAAGTATAGCGAGAGCCTCAAAATATACTTCTGACATCGAGTGGTCACCCGAAGATGCTTCAAGGACTAATCTCGACTTTCTCTATAAAAGTATTGAGGTAGCAATTACTTCAGGCGCGACAACTATTAATATTCCAGATACAGTGGGCTATGCTATACCGAAAGAGTTTGCATCTTTGATTAAAAAAATTAAAAATAATGTTTCAAACATTGATAAGGCCGTAATTTCAGTTCACTGTCACAATGATCTAGGCTTGGCGGTTTCAAATTCTTTGTCTGCTATAATAGAAGGAGCAAGACAGGTTGAGTGTACAGTAAATGGAATTGGTGAGAGAGCTGGTAATGCCGCTTTAGAAGAAATAGTAATGTGTCTTAAGACCAGAGCTGACAAGCTCCCTTTTTATACAAATATTAATACAAAGAAAATAACTGTTATATCTCATCTTGTTTCAACAATAACTGGTTTTCCAGTCCAACCAAATAAAGCAATAGTTGGAAAGAATGCCTTTGCCCACGAATCAGGAATTCATCAAGATGGAATGTTAAAAAATGCTAATACTTATGAAATTATTACACCGGAATCAATAGGACTGTCATCTTCTGAACTTGTATTAGGTAAACATTCGGGAAGACATGCTTTTAAAGTTAAACTTAATGAGTTAGGGTATGACTTCGATGAGAGAAATATTAATAAACTTTTTAAGCAGTTTAAAAATTTAGCTGATAAGAAAAAACAAGTTTTTGAAGAAGATTTATATGCAATGGTTGAAAGCGAAAAGAATTTTCAGAAAAAGATGCCTATTAATTTAATTGATCTTTCGTTAAAGTGTGGTCAAGGCAAAAAAGCAGAAGCAAAATTAAAATTAGAAATTTTTGGAGAAAAGAAGTTAATAAAGAAAGTTGGAAATGGACCGATTGATGCAATTTTTAATGCTTTAAAAGCTTTAATCCCTAATAAGGCTAACTTGATTGTTTATCAGGTTAATGCGATTACAAAAGGTACGGATGCACAAGCTGAGGTTAATGTTAGACTAGAGGAAAAATTAATATCTGTCCAAGGTCAAGGTAGTGATATTGATACAATGGTTGCCTCTGCTAAAGCTTATATAAATGCAATGAATAAGCTTATATTGAAAAGAAAAAGAGCAGATGACTCTAAATCAGTTTTTCAAACATCAAATGAGAAACTAAATAAGCATGTAATTTAATTTATTGATTTTTGTGAATTTTGCATGTAAAAAATTAAAACATGAAAAAATTTTTCTCTTTTTTGTCTCAAGATATTGCAATTGACCTTGGAACAGCGAACACTTTAATTTACGTTAAAGGCAAAGGCATCGTGTTAAACGAGCCTTCAGTTGTGGCTTTGTCAAATGATAAAAAAGAAGCTAAACCGAAAGTATTAGCTGTGGGTCACGAAGCAAAAACAATGTTGGGTAGAACACCCGGGAATATCGTTGCTATTCGACCAATGCGGGACGGAGTTATAGCTGATTTTGATGTTGCTGAAGAAATGATAAAGCACTTTATAAGGAAAGCTCATAATCACAACAGTTTTTTTAGTCCTGTTATTGTAGTATGTGTTCCCTCTGGAGCTACATCAGTAGAGAGAAGAGCTATTGAAGGTTCAGCTGCAGCTGCTGGTGCTAGGAAAGTATATTTGGTGGATGAGCCGATGGCAGCTGCACTCGGAGCAGGTCTTGCAGTAACCGAGCCCTCTGGGTCTATGGTTGTTGACATTGGTGGTGGAACAACAGAAGTTGCACTTTTGGCTCTTGGTGGAATTGTTCATGCACACTCTGTAAGGGTTGGTGGAGATGCAATGGACACTGCAATAATTAACTATATTAGAAGGTCGCATAATCTTCTGGTGGGAGAGAGTAGTGCAGAAAGGATTAAGAAAGCTATTGGAGTTGCCGCTCCTCCTAACACAGGAGACGGTAAAGTGCTTCATATCAAAGGAAGAGACCTTTTGAAGGGAGTACCAAAAGAGGTCGTAATAAATCAAAGACAAATTTCTGATGCTCTTCAGGAACCTGTCCAAGCAATTATCGAAGCTGTTACAAATACTCTTGAGAACTCAGATCCAGAACTTGCAGCGGACATTGTTGATAAAGGAATTGTGTTAACTGGTGGCGGTTCACTATTAGGAGAATTAGATCAGGTAATAAGAGATTCAACTGGTTTACCAGTTAGTATAGCTGATGATCCATTAAGTTGCGTGGTTCAGGGTACAGGAAAATGTGCAGAAAACCTAAAAGAGCTTCGTTCTGTTTTAAGCAGTAGTTATTAATTTATGGTATACAAGTCGTCTTTTGGGAGGGGATTTAATTCTAGTATTCTTAATAGCTATGTTTTAAGCGTCTTACTCTGTATTTCCTTTTCGGTTACACTTTTTGTACTTTCAGTGATTGATGCAAAAACAATCAAGTTCTTAAGATTTTCAACAATCTCTTTTTGTAAACCAATTTTCATTGCTGTGGGTAAGCCCTTTCAGATTTTTAATAGTTCATTAATTTATGTTAACGAAATCATGCTTGCAAAAGAGAAAAACTTAGTATTGTTAGAAGAAAACAAAAAGTTGGTTGAAGAATTAGATAAGAAAAATTTTTTGTTACTTGAAAATCAAAGGTTGAAAAATTTATTGAAGGTTCAAGAAGTTGATTATGTTAAAAAAATAACAGCTAGAATTTTAATTGATGCTTATAAAGACGCTGGATCTTTAATTTATATAGATGTTGGAAAAAAAGATGGCTTGAAAATTAATGATCTTGTTTTTAATGAAAGAGGTTTGTTGGGAAGAATAATCGAGTTAGGGCAAAATTCTTCTAAAGTTCTTACGATTTTTGACGAAAATTCCGTTGTTCCAGTAGTCTCGGTCAACACAAAAAAATCTTTCTTTGTACAAGGAGGAAATAAAAGATTAGAGCTAAAGCATATTGAAAAAAAATTTGGTCTGAAACACGGTGAACTTATAGTTTCTACCGATGCAGCTGGATATTTTAAGGAAGGGATCAAAATTGGTAGAGTTGTAAAAACTTTAAATGAGGTTTTTGTATTGCCATTTGCAAAAAAAACAGATTCGATCTATGTTAATGTTTTA
>CACODD010000027.1 GCA_902625895.1 uncultured Alphaproteobacteria bacterium | reverse complement strand
GGATAGATCTTTTTTGGTAAATCTTTGTTTATAACAAATTCATATTCATTTTTTGCTTCATTTATTAAACTGACTATCGAGCTAAGCAGTTCATTTATTGATTTGTTTTTACTCATATCTTCTAATCTTATACTCTAGAATGTTTAAATTTTAAGTCAAAAAATAAAAACATTTGATTATTAAAAAAACGGGTAACAGTTATATTTAACAAATATGCTGATATACTGTTAGTAAATGTCTATTATACCAAATGAAATAATACCATACGCCTTCGTCTTTATTTTATTGATTTTCCTTTTAGCATTAAAGAAGACAAAAAGCTCTGCTAAATTATCTGATGCTGATAAAAAATTAGAAGTATTTGATGGTGAAAAGAAAAAAATACTTGAAGCAGCTGAGCAAAAACTTTTAGCACTCAAAGATTTATATCTTCAGGAATTAATAGACGTTAAAGTCTACGTAAAAAAAACAGAATTGGTAGCTTCAAATTTAAGTAATGAAATGGGTGAAAATATGATGGAAATACATGAACTTCAAAAAAAAATAGTATACAATGATTTAAAAAAAGAAATAAAAAAGAAAATTGATTTTCAAAATACTACTGAATCAAAAACTAATATTGACAGATTAATATTAGCAGTAGATAAAAAAATTAAAACTGGAGAAATACATGAGGAAAAGTAACTCTGAAATTTTAAATAAGGTCAAGAACATTGTTAATGATAAAAAAGCGAATTCTCCTAACAATAACCTGTCAAATAATAAAACAAATGAAACGATAGAAGTTGAATTTCGTTTACTTTTAGATTCTTGGTTAAAGCGAAATTTAAATAAATTAATTGAATTAGAAATTTCAAATTACATCAAAAATAGACAAAACTAAAAAATCTCAGGATTACCATTTATGGATTCTATGTAATTGTAAATTTCTTCACCAGCTTTTGATACTTCTAAATCTTTTTCTCCTTTGATAACAAGAGAAACACCAAATGAATTTTTTTTAAAATAGGGGTAACTTCCAATTTCTAAAGTATTAAATTTGTTTTGTATTTTTTCAATGTATTCACCAATAATCCCCTCTGATAGAGTTGTTGAGATTGTTTTTTTATAATACCTAAACCCTTCATCAAATGATTTAACTTTTTCTTTAAACATTACTTGCATAATTTTTGGTACTCCTGGGAATACAAAAATATTTTGTATGGAAAATCCTGGAGCGACACTTACCGGATTATCTATTAAAGTTGAATTTTCAGGGATATAAGCCATTTTTAATCGTGCCTTTGTCAACACATCATCAGCATAATGTTTTTCAAGACGCCTTTTAGCTTCAGAATTTAAAATCAATTTTTTACCAAGAGCACAAGCCACACAGTCTGATGTAATATCATCATGTGTTGGACCAATTCCACCTGACGTGAACACAAAACTATACTTTTTTCTAAAATCATTTAATTTTTCTATTATTCTTGATTTATCATCTTTTATAATCACTATCTCCTCACAGGATATCCCGATACGAAATAATTCTTTACACATAAAGTTTGAATTTTTTTCGAGAGTTTTACCTGATAAAATCTCATTACCTATTATTATTATACCTGAAGTTTTTCTTTGTTTTTTCATAAAATATTTCTGTAAGTTTTTAAATTTTTATTATAAATTGATCTTTTAATGAATAACAATATTAAATTACATACCAAAGATGAATTCGAGTTTATGAGAAAGGCTGGACAACTTGCGGCTGAATGCCTTGACTATATTACTGATTTCATTGAACCTGGTATTTCCACTTCTAAACTTAATGATATTTGTCACGAGTATCAAGTCAGTAGAGGAGCAAAGCCTGCTCCATTGAATTACAAAGGGTTTCCTAAGTCAGTTTGTACATCTGTTAATCACGTAGTTTGTCACGGGATTCCAGGGGAAAAAGTTTTGCAGGATGGCGATATTATAAATATAGATGTCACGCCAGTTTTGAATGGGTGGCATGGAGATACGAGTAGAATGTTTTATGTTGGTAAAGTTAAACTCAAAGCTATTAAACTTGTTGAAACTACCTATGAAGCAATGATGAAAGGTATTGAAAAAATTAAACCTGGAAACACATTTGGAGATATTGGAAATGCCATTCAGGTATTTGCCGAAAAAAAGAACTATTCGATAGTTAGAGATTTTTGTGGTCATGGTTTAGGTAAAGTATTTCATGATCACCCTAGTGTTCTTCATTTTGGAAAACCCGGAGAAGGAGAATTATTGCAAGAAGGAATGTTTTTTACTGTAGAACCAATGATTAATATTGGAGATTATAGAGTAAAAGTTCTTTCAGATGGCTGGACGGCAGTTACATCTGATAAATCATTATCTGCACAATTTGAACATACAGTAGGAGTAACAAAAACAGGATATGAAATATTTACTCTTTCAAAGAAAAACTTCACATTTCCTCCATATAAAAAATGATTCCAAGATATAAAAGAAAAGAAATCTCAAAAATTTGGGAACCAAAAAATAAATTTAATATTTGGTTAAAAATTGAATTGCTAATTTGTGAAGCACTTTCCAATAGAGGTGATATTCCTAAAAATTCTTTTAAAACTATAAAAAAAAATGCACGTTTTGATATTAATAGAATTGATGTTATAGAAAAAGAAGTAAAACACGACGTAATAGCTTTTTTAACAAACATTGGAGAAAATATTGGGCATGACTCTAGGTTTGTTCACATGGGCGTAACATCCTCTGATATTATAGATACGGCTTTTTCGATTCAATTAAAGCAGTCATGCTCAATTTTGAAAAAAGAGTTAAAAAAATTATCAAATAATCTCAAAACTAAATCTCTAAATTTCAAAAATACTGCTTGCATAGGAAGAAGTCATGGTATTTTTGCAGAACCAACAACATTTGGACTAAAAATGTTAGGTAAATACTGTGAATTTGAAAGACATTATAAAAGACTTTGTGATGCTGAAAAACAAATTTCCATTTGCAGTATATCAGGTGCAGTTGGAACTTATGCTAATATTGATCCCTCTATTGAAAGTTTTGTAGCAAAAAAACTTAAACTCAAAACTGAGGATGTTTCAACACAGATTATTCCTAGAGATAGACATGCATTCTTTTTTACAACCTTAGCAATGATTGCTTCTTCAATTGAAAATTTAGCAATTGAATTTAGACATCTTCACAGAAGTGAGGTAAGAGAAGTTGAGGAGTTTTTTTCTAAAGATCAAAAGGGCTCTTCTGCAATGCCCCATAAAAAAAATCCAGTTTTAAGCGAAAACCTTACTGGCATTGCAAGGGTCATTAGGTCAAGTTGTATTCCTTTTATGGAGAATATTTCACTCTGGCATGAAAGAGATATCTCTCACTCGTCAGTTGAGAGAACACTCGGACCTGATACAATCATATTATGTGATTTTGCACTAAGTAGAATGAATAATATTGTAGAAAATTTAGTCGTTGATAAAAAAATGATGATCTTCAATCTTGAAAAAACTAATGGACTTTTTAATTCGCAAAGAGTTATGCTGAAGTTAATTGAAAAAAATATTTCAAGAGAATCAGCCTATAAAATTGTTCAAAAGATAGCTTTAAAAGCATGGAAAGAAAATAAAAGTTTTAAAAAATTATTAGAGAAAAATAATGAAGTTAAATCTTTATTGAATGTTAGAGAAATTAATGACTTGTTTGATTTGAAATACTTTTTAAAAAATATTAATGCTATTTACAAAAAAGTTCTTGGATGAAAAATAGAAAAAAAATATACGAAGGAAAAGCTAAGATACTTTATCAAGGTCCAGAACCAAATACATTGATCCAATATTTCAAAGATGATGCAACTGCTTTCAATAACAAGAAGAAAGATCAAATTCCAGGAAAAGGTGTATTAAATAACTTCATTTCGGAATTGATAATGACAAGATTAAAAGACGTTAATATTTCAAATCACTTAATAAAAAGAATGAATATGAGAGAACAACTTATCAAGAAACTGGATATAATACCAATTGAGGTAGTGGTGAGAAACATTGCAACAGGATCATTAGTTCAAAGATTGGGTATAAAAGAAGGAAAAGTATTAAATAGACCTATAATTGAGTTTTACTTAAAAAATGATAAATTAAATGATCCAATTATAAATGAAGAACACATAATAGTTTTTGAATGGGCTACACCAAATGAACTTGAGGAAATTATTTCTTTAAGTTCACGAATTAATGATTTCTTAACAGGTTACTTCTTTTCTCTAAATATCAGGCTTGTAGACTTTAAACTTGAATTCGGGCGATATTGGGATAATGAAGAAGCTTCAATTATAGTTGCTGATGAAATAAGCCCAGATAACTGTAGATTATGGGATGTAAAAACTAACAAAAAACTGGACAAGGATAGATTTAGGCAAGATTTAGGTGAGGTAGGTAAAGCATATAAAGAAGTCGCATACAGATTAGGAGTTTTGTCGGAAAATGAATTTAAGAAAGTTATTAAAAATGATCTATAGAGTTTATATAAATTTTAAAAAAGGTATTTTGGATCCTGAAGCAGAGGCAATTAAAAGAACTATTGATAGTATGGGTTATAAAACTATAAAAAAAATTTCGAAAGGGAAGTTTTTTGATATCGAAATTTCTTCATCAAAAAATACTTTAGGAGATCTAGAAAAAATTAGCTCAGATTTGCTATCAAATCCTATTATTGAAAATTTTAAAATTATAAAGAAATAACTTGTGCCAAAAAAAGTTGTTTCAATTGTCGTTTTTCCAGGTTCAAATTGCGATAGAGATTTAGATATTGCAGTGCAAAAATATATGAATGTCAACACGGAGTTAGTTTGGCACGATGATTCAAGTATTAAAAATCAGGAAATGATTTTTATCCCTGGTGGTTTTTCATTTGGAGATTATTTAAGATCAGGAGCACTTGCTACAAAATCTCCTGCAATGAAAGAGGTTATAAGATTATCTAAAAGAGGAGTTCCTATAATTGGTATTTGCAATGGATTTCAAATTTTAACAGAGTGTAAATTACTTGACGGAGCACTAATAGATAATTACAAACGCCTTTTCGTCTGCAAAGAAAATTTTGTAAAAATTGAAAATAAAAATACCCTATTCACTCAAAATATTAATAAAAATGTTGTTCAATTTCCTATAGCCCATGCTCAAGGAAGGTTTTATACATCAGAAGACAATCTCAAAAGGCTTGAAGATAACAACCAAATTGTTTTTAAATATTCTTCAAGAGATGGTAAAATCGACAAATCTCAAAATCCAAATGGCTCAATGAATAATATTGCAGGAATAATAAACAAAAATAAAAATATTCTTGGTCTAATGCCTCATCCAGAAAGAGCTGTAAATTTTTCAGAAGACAACGATGGTATTTCTTTCTTTAGAGGGTTGCAAAATTTGTTATGACAAAAATTAACAAAAGTATAATTTCAGAACATGGAATATCTGAAGATGAATTCAAATTAATAAAAGAAATCCTTCAAAGAGAGCCCAATCTTCTTGAGTTAGGTATTTTCTCTGTGATGTGGAGTGAGCACTGTTCTTATAAGTCTACAAAAAAGTGGCTTAAAACTTTACCCACATCAGGAGAAAAAGTAATTTGTGGTCCTGGAGAAAATGCTGGCATAATTGATATTGGTGATAATGATGCAATAGTATTTAAGATGGAAAGTCATAACCATCCTTCCTTTATTGAGCCATACCAGGGAGCAGCTACCGGTGTTGGTGGGATTATGCGAGATGTTTTTACAATGGGCGCAAGACCAATTGCAAATCTAAATTCTCTAAGATTTGGCTCACCGAAACATCCCAAGACAAAACAACTTTTATCAGGTGTAGTAAAAGGTATCGGAGATTACGGGAATTGCGTTGGAATTCCTACCGTAGGCGGAGAGTGTCACTTTCATGAGTCTTACAATAATAATATTTTAGTGAATGCAATGTGTATTGGATTGGTAAAAAAAAATAAAATATTTTATTCTATTGCAAAAGGTTCTGGGAACCCAATCATTTACGTAGGCGCAAAAACTGGAAGAGATGGAATACATGGTGCAACAATGGCATCAGCAGAGTTCGATGATCATTCAGAAGACAGCAGACCACAAGTCCAAGTTGGAGATCCATTTATGGAAAAACTTCTATTAGAGTCCTGCCAGGAGTTAATGAAAGAAGACGCAATAATAGCAATTCAAGACATGGGCGCCGCAGGTTTGACATCTTCGTCATTTGAAATGGCTTCGAAAGGTTCATGTGGAGTGAAATTATTTTTAGATAAGGTTCCGTGTAGAGAAGATAAAATGACACCCTATGAAATGATGCTGTCTGAAACTCAAGAAAGAATGCTGATGGTAATCAAACCGTCCAAAAAAAAAAGTACTTTAAAGATTTTTAAAAAATGGGGATTAGAAGCAGCTGAGATTGGAGTTATTACTAAAACTGGAAATATGGAAATCTTTTTTAATAATAGTTTAGTTGGAAAGTTACCTATTAAGCCCTTGGCAGATTCTTCACCTGAATATGATCGACCTTCTGAAAAACCTATTATCAAATTTAAAAAAGAAAATCATAAAAATTTTTCAATAAAATCTGCTTTAATAAAGATATTATCAAGTCCAAACCATTCATCAAAGCAGTGGATCTACCGTCAATATGATAGGTCCGTGATGTGTGATACCTATTTTTCGTCTGAACAAAGTGATTCAGCAGTTATCAGAGTCCATAACTCTACTAAAGCAATTGCTGTAACATGTGATTGTAATCCTATTTACTGTAATTCTGACCCAAAGTTAGGAGCAGAAATTGGAGTTGCAGAGTCATGGAGAAATCTTATTGCATCAGGTGCTGATCCAATCGCAATAACTGATAATTTAAATTTTGGTAATCCCGAAAAGAAGGAAATTATGTATCAAATTAAAGAAGCTATAAAAGGAATAAGAAATGCTTGCGAAGCATTAAACTATCCCGTTGTTTCCGGAAATGTATCTCTTTACAATGAAACTAAAAACAAATCAATATTTCCTACCCCAGTTATAGGTGGTGTTGGAGTCATAAAAAATATTTCTCAATCAAAAGGTTTAAGAATGAATGAGGGGGATAAGATTTTTATTGTAGGAAATTCTCATGGTCATCTTGAACTTTCTGAATTTAACAGAATTTGTAACAAAAATTATGG
>CACODD010000026.1 GCA_902625895.1 uncultured Alphaproteobacteria bacterium | reverse complement strand
TTTATGAACAAGAAAATTATAATTTATCTTCTGATTATTTTTATACAATTATTAAAGCTTCGGCGTCGGAACTTTGTATAAAATTTTTACCTTTATGGGAACAAAATACTTCTATTTATAAAGAAATCAAAAATTTGACTCTTTTAAAGTGCGATAGTAATTCTTATTTAATTGGTAAATATGTGGAGTGGGAAATGAATTTTTTAAAGCATCTTGGTTATGGGCTCAATATCAATAAATGCTGTGTTACTGGAGAATTAAATAATACTTATTTTATTTCTCCAAAAACAGGCAATGCTGTTAATTTCGAAATAGGAAAAAAATATGCTAAAAATCTGTTTAAAATTCCAAAATGTATGAAAGAAAACTTTAAAAAAAATAAATATAATGACTATAAAGAGGCATTAAAAATAACTGAATATTTTTTCTTTAAAATTTTGGAAAATAACAATTTCAAATTTATTTTTAGGAATCAAATAATTAATAAACTGGATAGTTTATAGTTCTTCAGTCCATTCACCATTTACAAAATATTCAACATTATTAAACGAAGATTTATAGTTCATACTTTTTGATTCTCTTACCCAATATCCAAGATAAAGGTGACTTTTATTTTTTTCTTTGAGTTTTTGAATTGTTTTTAAGATTAGGTTTTTACCCAAACCTCTTTTGTATGAATATGGATCAAAGAAACTATAAACAGCGGAATATCCATCATCTAGAACGTCCAGCAAGATTGATCCATAAAGCTCTTTATTAAAATTAATTAAATCAAAGATTTTTACTTTATTTTTAGATCTATGAAAAAAATTAATAAAATCAGATTGTGTCATATATCTCATCTGACCATCTGAGTGTCTAACTCTGCAATATTGTTTAAATAATTTAAATCTTTTCTCTGAATAAGATTTATTTTCAACTAATATTAAATCAGAGTTAGTTTTTAGATTTCTTTTATTACTTTTGGAATAGATAAATTTGCAAATATTCAATCTTAATGAAATACAAGATATACAATTTTTGCAGGATGGAATGTACATGTGATCATAATTTCTTCGAAATCCCTTTTGTGTAAGTTTTGATATTACTTCGTTTCCAGATTTATTTTTTGGAATATTTACAAAAATCCTTTTTTCCGATCTTCCTTTGATGTATGAACAAGGAAACTCTGTTGAGCTTTTTAGTATTAATTCATTTTTTTTTAATGTGCCCATTTAATTTATCATTAGTAACTGAATGTCAGCTACGTTAGTGTTTGTTCCATTAATTATTACAAGCGAATTTATTTTTTTCAATACCTGATATGAGTTATTATTTTCTAGTTCCTTGTTTAGATTAATATTTTGATTTTCAATTAAATCCAAACTTTTATCATTCACAATTGCTCCAGCAGCATTTGTTGGTCCGTCTCTTCCGTCTGTTCCAGCTGATAATAGTGTAAATTTTAGATTAGAGTGAAACTTTCTTATATTTTTTATAAAGTGTAAAGCAAATTCTTGATTTCTTCCACCTTTTCCTTTCCCTTTAATTTTAACTGTGCTTTCTCCGCCAGAAATTAATATTATTGGCTTTTTATAATTCTTTTTTTTTAGATCTCTTACAAAATTCTTCGCAATAACTTGAACATCTCCTTCAATATTAGTTTTCCAGATTTTTGCATTTATATCTTTTTTTTTGCAAAAAGAATCAATACTTTTTAAACATAAATTATTACTCCCTATTAGTGTGTTTTCCACATTTAAGAAAACTTTATTTGTTTTGTCTGGCGTTTCTAAACTTTTATCGAATATTCCTAACTCAATATGCGCTTTTATTGATTTGTGAATATCATTCCATAGATTATATTTTCTAAGAATTTTTTTTACATCATTAAAAGACGTTTCGTCAGGAACTGTTGGTCCACTCGATATCGAACTTAAATCATCTCCTATTACATCAGACAATATAAAACTATGGACTTTTGCTGGAAATGACATTTTCAATAAATTACCTCCCTTTATTTTTGAAAGATGTTTCCTAACTGTATTAATTTCTTTGATATCTGCACCTGAATTTAATAATTTACGATTTAAACTTACTTTCTGTTCAATTTTTATATTTGAAGATGGGTAGGGTAATAAAGCAGAACCACCTCCAGACAAAAAAAATAAAACTAGATCTTTTTCCGAAAGCAATTGAAGTTTTTTTTCTATGTGTAAGGACGCAAGTAAACCATTTTTATCGGGAACAGGGTGCCCAGAAGAGAAACATTTAAAACCTTTTACTTTTTTAAAGTTTTCCTTGTTTACAACTATCACACCCTCAGATATTTCGTTCTTAAAATTCTTAAGAAGAGATAATGCAGTGTCACCCATATCAACTGAAGCTTTACCTACACAAATTGGAAGAATATTCTTAAAGTTATTATATGTTTTTGAATATTTATTATTGCTTACAATAATTTTTGTTTTGTAAGCTTTAATGAAATTTTTTAAAATGTTTCTGGGTTGAACATTTGATACACCATGATTAAATAAACTCATCAATAAATTTTCAGAGCTATTTTCAACTCCATGCAAATTCATTATGGATTATACCACTCTGTCCATGGGTTCCTTGCCATCAAAAAAATCACGTATATTTGAAAATACTCTCATACCCATAGCTTCTCTAGTTTCCTCAGTAGCACTTCCAAGATGTGGTAGTAAAAAAACGTTTTTAAAATTTAAAAGCTTTGGATTTACATTTGGTTCACCCTCAAAAACATCCAGACCTGCTCCCTTAATGAGACCGTTTTCTAATGCTTGAACTAAATCATTTTCAACAACAACATCACCTCTTGCAGTATTTATAAGATAGCTAGACTTTTTCATCTTTGCTAAAGTTTTAATATTCATCAGTCCTTTAGTCTCGCTAGTAGATGGGCAGTGCAAAGAAACAAAATCTGAGTCTCTAAGTAGTTGGTCAATTGTTTTGCAAGGCAAGGCATTAAATTTTTTAATAATGTCATTATTATTAAAATATGGGTCAAAAAAAAGTATTTTCATATTAAATCCAAAGTGTGCTTTGTGTGCAACTGCTTGAGCTATTCTCCCCATTCCAACAAGACCAAGGGTTTTACCTGTTACTTTTGTTCCCATCATATGAGTAGGTCGCCAGCCCGACCATTCTTTTTTTCTAACAAGAAATTCTCCTTCTGAGGCTCTTCTAGAAACTCCAAGAAGAAGAAGCATTGCAATATCTGCTGTGCAATCGGTAAGAACTTCTGGAGTATTTGTAACAACTACTCCGTTACTTTTAGCTGACTCAATATCAATATTATTGAAACCAACACCAAAATTTCCAATTATTTTGGCTTTTCTCTTATCTGATGAAATAATTTTACTTGAAATGCTGTCAGTAACAGTGGGAAGAACAGCATCGTAGCTATTCATAGCTTCAAGTAACTGTTCTTCGGTCATTGGAATATCACTCTCGTTTAGAGTGACATCAAAACTCTCATCTAGCTTTTTTTCTACAGTACTAGGCCACTTCCTTGTTACTAATACTTTGAACTTTTGCGTCATTTTCTAAAGCCTTTCTCCAATATTCAGAAGCAGCAGCAATACCACTTCCAGGTTTTACATTAATACCTGAATCAATCATTGCCATTTCAGCGCCATTAATAAAGGCTGAAGCTTGAAGTTCGTTTAAATCACCAAGATGGCCTATTCTGAAGACCTTGCCAGCTACTTCTGTAAGTCCAGCACCAAGTGAAAGATGATATTTATTAAAGGCTGTTGAAAGTACTTGTTTTGCGTCTTTATCTTCTGGAACTACTATTGCTGACACAGTATCGGAATACCAGTATGGATCTTTAGCACACAGTTTTAATTGCCAACCTTCAAGAATAGCTTTTCTAACTCCTTCAGCAATTCTATGATGTCTCTTGAATACGTTTTCAAGACCTTCTTCAAAAATCATATTGCATGATTCTTGTAGAGCCCTCAACATTGGTATTTGAGGTGTATAAGGGAAATATCCATCTTTATTAGTGGCAATCTGATCTTCCCAAGAGTAGTAACATCTTTTTAGCTCAGCTTTTTTATGAGCTTCAAGAGCTTTGGGACTTACACACATTATAGCCATTCCAGAAGGTAACATAAAACCCTTTTGTGAGCCTGAAATAGCGCAATCTACTTTCCACTCATCCATTTTAAAATCAATAGATGCAATCGAACTAACACCGTCAACAAATAAAAGTGCGGGATGATTTGCTGCATCCATAGCTTTTCTTATATCTCCAACGTTTGATGTGACTCCAGTAGCAGTTTCGTTTTGTGTCACACAAACAACCTTAATTTTGTGATCAGTATCATTTTTAAGAGTCTTTTCAACCTCTTCAGGAGGTGTTCCTGTACCCCATTCTCTTTCAACAACTTCTGCATCTAATCCAAGTCTTTTAAACATATCTGCCCATAAATGACTGAACTGTCCATATCTATAAATTAGAACTTTTTCATTTGGTGACATGGTATTAATGATTGCGGATTCCCATGCTCCCGTTCCTGATCCTGGGAATAAAAAAACTGTACCTTTCTCGGATTTGAAAACTTTTTTTACGTCCTTATACAGGGGAATTGTTAGGTTTGGAATTTCTGGATTTCTTTGATCTTCTGATGAAATATGCATAGCATTTAATATTCTCTCAGGTATATTTGTAGGACCTGGTATTGCTATGTGAAATCTTCCTGGATGTGTTCTTGACATTATAACCTCCTAATTTGTATTATCTTTTTTTAATCTTATAATTTTTAAAAATCAAGTTCATTATGATTTAATTATTTTAACCACTGTGCAACTTCTTTTGAAAAATATGAAAAAATTAGGTCTGCTCCTGCTCTTTTAATACAGGAAAGACTTTCCAACACACAAGGTCTGTAGTCAATAAATTTATCATCAGAAGCATTCTTAATCATAACATATTCCCCACTTACCTGATAGGCAGCAACAGGTATCAAACAGTTTTTTTTAATTTCGTTAATAATATCTAAATAATAGCCCGCTGGTTTTACCATTACAATATCTGCGCCTTCCTCGATATCTTCGAGTGATTCTTTTACTGCTTCTCTGGAATTTCTATAATCAATTTGATAGGAATCTTTCTTTGAATCTCCAAGATTTTTTTTACTTCCTAATGCGTCCCTAAAAGGGGAATAGAAGTTAGAACAAAACTTTGAGCTATATGAGATAATATTAATATTGGAAAAATTATTTGTTTCTAAGTTTTCTCTTATAATTTTTATTCTTCCATCCATCATATCACTTGGAGCAATGATTTTACAGCCTGATGATGCGAGATTTAAAGACATCTTAACTAAAATTTTAACTGTGATATCGTTATCTATTTCTCCATGAGAGTTTATAATGCCATCGTGACCACTGGCTGTATATGGATCTAAAGCTACATCACAGATAATAATCAGATCTGGAAACTCTTTTAAAACTTTTTTCAAAGTTCTACATATCAGGTTATTTTCATTAAAACTTTCACTTGCATCATCTGTTTTTTTTTCAACTTCAATCTTTGGAAACAATGCCACTGATTTTATTCCTACTTTAACGATTTCATCTAACTCTTTAAGTAATTCATTTATCGAAAATCTTTTAAATCCAAATTTATTTTTTGAATCTATTTTATCATAATCTTCACGAATAAAGTAAGGCATAACTAAATCGTCGGTTTTAAGAAAAGTTTCTGCTACAAGATCTCTTAAATTGCGTGAACTTCTGAGTCTTCTTCCCCTGTGAAAAGGAAAACCTCTACTATTAAATTTTTTCATTCAGACTTTTTTTAATGCCTGATCTAAATCCTCAATAATATCATCGATGTGTTCAATCCCAATTGATAATCTTACGTAACCTGGTGTAACGCCAGATGACAATTTTTCATCGTCTGATAATTGAGAGTGAGTAGTTGACGCAGGATGAATGGCAAGTGATCTTGCATCGCCAATATTGGCAACATGATAAAGAAGTTTCAAATTATCTATGAACTTCTTTCCAGCATCTTCCCCATCTTTGAGTTCAAAGCCGAGTAAAGATCCAAAGCCACCTGACATATAACTTTCTGCTCTATCTCTATGAATGCCAGACATCAGTTTGGGGTAAATAACTTTTTCAACCTTGCTGTGACCATCCAAATATTGTGCTACTTTTTCGGCATTTTCACAATGCCTTTGCATTCTTAAAGGTAATGTTTCTAAACCTTGAATAAAAGTAAAGGCGTTAAATGGACTCATTGCTGAACCATAGTCTCTTAGAAGAATAACCCTAGCTCTTAAAATATAAGCTATTGGACCCAGCGGTTTTGCCGCTTCTGACCAAACAGCACCGTGGTAGCTTGGATCAGGTTTGTTGAGCATTGGAAATCTATCAGCAGCAGCTTCCCAATCAAAGTTACCACCATCAACTATTAGACCTCCTATAGATAGGCCGTGTCCACCTATATATTTGGTTGTAGAGTAGACTACAATATTTGCTCCATGACTTAAAGGTTTGCATATGTATGGTGCAGCAGTATTATCCATTATCAAAGGAACATTGTGTTTTTTTCCAATTTTTGAAACTTCATTAATAGGAAAAACATTAAGTTTTGGGTTTGGCAAAGTCTCTGCATAAATACATCTAGTTTTGTCGTCAATAGCATTTTCAAATTGTTCTGGTTTTGCAGGATCAACGAATCTGCATTCTATTCCCATTTCTTTTAGTGTATTAGAAAATAAATTCCATGTTCCTCCGTATAGATCTGTGGAGCTAACGAAATTATCTCCTGAATGACAGATATTTTGGATTGAAAATGCTGAGGCAGCTTGACCTGAGCTAACTGCCATGGCGGCAACACCACCATCAAGTTTTGACATCCGTTCTTCTAAGACAGCACATGTAGGGTTCATTATCCTGGTGTAAATATTCCCGAGTTCCTGAAGTGAAAATAATTTAGCAGCATGTTCCGTATTATTAAATTGGTAAGATGTAGTTTGATAAATAGGAACGGCAACAGATGTAGTTGATTCATCCCTACGATGACCAGTGTGTAGAACTATTGTTTCTTCTTTCATTTATTTATTTCGTAAAATTAATATATTATATAATAGACTGTGAATAAAATAACATTAAATAAAAAAAATCCAACTAGAAAACTAGAAATTTTTGATTATTCATCAAAACTTTCAAAAAATAATAAAGATTTGGTTAAATATAATGGTAAAACATTAATAAACTTTGCCAGCAATGATTATCTAGGGTTTTCTAAAAATAAAGAAATTTCTAATGAATCGATCTCTTGGATAAAAAAATATGGGTCTAGTTTGTCTTCATCTCGGTTGGTTACGGGTAATTTAGATAAGATAGAGATGATTGAGAAACTCATTAGCAAAAATATTAAACACGAAAACTCTATAATAGTAGGAAATGGATTTTTATTAAATTCAACACTTATTCCCTGTTTAACTGGTAATTCTTTAGGTACAAGAAATAAATGCATTATTTTTTCTGATAAACTTAATCATGCAAGTATTAATTATGGGTGTTTGATTTCCAGACAAAGGTGTTTTAGATACAATCATCTTGATTTGAATCACCTTGAAAGTCAGTTGAAAAAAACTCCGAATAAAATGAGAAAAATGATTATCTCTGAAACGCTCTTCAGCATGGATGGGGATCTTGCTGATTTACATGGATTAAGATATCTTTCAAAAAAATATGCTTGCATACTTTATCTTGATGAAGCTCATTCATTTGGTTTATACGGTAAAAATGGGTATGGTTTTGCCTCTGATGTAAATAAAAATACAAATGAAATTACTGTAGGCACTTTTAGTAAAGCTATAGGAAGTTATGGATCGTTTGTTTCATGCTCAAGAGATTTTTATAAAAAAATTGTTAATTCTTGCGGAGGATTAATCTACTCAACTGCATTACCACCTTCAATCCTAGGTGCAATATCAGCTTCTTTGAAAAAAATAACTAAAGCATCAAAATTAAGGAAAAAAATTAAAAGTAACTCTGAGTTTCTTTTAGAAAAATTAAAAAGATTAAACTTTGATACAGCAAAATCTAATTCACATATAATTCCTTTGATCTTAAAAGATCGTTCAAAGTGTGAAAGTCTAAAAAAATATCTATTTGATCACGGATATTTTGTAAAAGAAATAAGTCCCCCAACAGTACCTTCTGGTTATGATAGAATAAGATTATCTTTAACTGCTAGTATGAGTAGGGTCATTATAAAAAAGTTTATAAAACATATTTCAAACTTTAAACACTAATGAAATTTAATTTTTATTTTATTCATGGTTGGGGTTTTGACAAAACTTTTTGGAACTCAGTAAAGAAGAAAGTTGAGTCTCTTGATGTGTGTAAAAACTCAGAATCATTAGATCTTGAATTCTTCTCAAAAACAAAACAAGCAAAAATTTTTTTTAAAAGTGATAACAATATTTTCATAGTTCACTCTTATGGTCTTAATTGGTTTTTAAAAAATGATATTCCATGTAGACTATTATTCAACTTTTTTGGAGTGCCAGATTTTGTCAACTATCAAAAAAAGCCAGACCTCATTTATAGAAAAATTGCTTATATGCATAAAGAATTGTTAGAAAATCCGGTCAAAGTTCTAAAAAAATTCTACAGAACATGTAATGTTGAATATTCTTTTCACGAGGTTATTAATATTAAAACTCTCAGAAATGCTTTAATAGAACTCCAACGTGAAAATTTTTCCTCAAAGTTTAATAAGTTAAATTTTCCTATTCATACATTTTATTCAACAAATGACAAAGTTCTAAACATTAATGAAGAAAGTATAGATCTTTTAGATAGTGATAATCACGATATTAGCTTTTTAAATGAATATGATCACGGATTTCCAAAG
>CACODD010000025.1 GCA_902625895.1 uncultured Alphaproteobacteria bacterium | reverse complement strand
ACATATCACCAACTTTTAATTCAAAATCTATATTATCAAGAACTTCAGAAAAACAAATTACGTCTAAATTACAAGAATCGTCGCTAATATTAAAAAAACAGAATTTTTTTCCGATTTTTGTTGTTCTTTCATTTATAGAATTAATAGTAATAACGAATTTCTTTGCAGTAGTTGACCCTTTTTCTCTATTTTTATAATTTAAAAAATCTAGATCCAGAATTTCAGAATCACTCAGTATTTTTTTATAAATTTTTGTTGGATGATCAGAGAGATAAAACCCAAAAGCATCTATCTCCTTTTCTAATTTTTCGTAAAGATTCCAATCTTTATTATTCTTTATTACTATTTCATCTGAATCATCAGATTCAGGAAAAAGTATTGATTGTTTTTCATGGAAGTTTTTATGAAAATTTGTGTTATACATTATTATTTTATCAATGCTATCACAAAGTGACTTTTGATTATCTTGTAATGACTTTAAAGCATCTGAAAAAATTAATGCCTCTAATACTTTTCTATTAAGAATATTGTTTGATACCCTTTTAAGTAAATCAATTATATTTTTAAAAATACCATTTTTTTTTCTTTCGTTTACTAAATCTTCAATTGAAGCAACACCAATATTTTTGATAGCAGCTAAACCAAATTTTATAGACTGCGGATTATTCAAACTATCGTAGTTGACTTTAAAATTTGTACCTGAAGTATTAATGTCTGGTCTAATTATTTTAAATCCCAATTTATTTATTTCGTTACAATAAATCGAAAGTTTTTCAAAATTATTTATATCACAATTCATTAATGCACATAGAAATTCAAGTGGATAGTTTGCTTTAAGAAATGCAGTTTGATATGCGATCATCGCATAAGCTGCAGCATGACTTTTATTAAAACCATAACCTGCGAATTTAGCTATTTCATCAAATAATTCTGAAGCTTTGTCTGAATCAATCATATTTTTTTTTGTTCCATCTATGAACTCTTCTCTCTGCGCAGCCATTTCAGATTTTATTTTTTTCCCCATAGCTCGTCTCAATAAATCAGCCTTAGCCAAGCTGAATCCAGCCAATTTTTGAGCAATTAACATGACTTGTTCTTGATAAACCATTATTCCATAAGTCTCATCCAAAATTTCTTTCAAATCCTCATGAATATAATTATAACTCTCTTTTTTTTGTTTTCTGTTTATATAAGTTGGTATATTATCCATGGGACCAGGACGATAAAGTGATACAATTGCTATTAAGTCCTCGAAACGATCTGGTTGTATTTTAATTATTGTGTCTCGCATTCCCTGTCCTTCCAACTGAAAAACACCTGTTGTGAGACCTTCTCTTAACATTTTGTAAGTTTTAGAATCGTCAAGCTTGATACTTGCAATGTCAAGATCAATTGATCTTTCTTTCTTTAATATTTTTAATGTCTCATCAATCACAGTTAAAGTTTTTAAGCCTAAAAAATCAAATTTTATTAATCCAATCTTTTCAACATATTTCATTGAAAATTGTGTAACTGGAATTTCTGATTTTGGATCTTTATATAAAGGTATATGTTCGTCTAGAGGGTTTTCCGCAATAACAATCCCGGCAGCATGGGTCGATGCATGTCTAAATAGACCCTCTAAATTTGAAGAAATTTCAAATAATGTTCTTAAGTTTTTATCATTAGTTATCATTTTTTTTATTTGCATATCATGGTTGATAAGCTCTTTGAGACTGACGGGATTTGCAGGATTATAAGGAATTAGTTTGCATATGTTATCAACTTGAGTTAATGGTAGTTGCATTACACGCCCAACATCTCTTAAAGCTGCACGTGCTTGAAAAGAACCAAAAGTTATTATCTGAGCAACATTTAAATCACCGTATTTCTTTTGCACATACTTAATTACTTCATCCCTTTTTTCCATACAAAAATCAATATCAAAATCCGGTAAGGATATTCTTTCTGGATTTAAAAATCTCTCAAATAAAAGGCCAAATTTAATTGGATCAAGATCTGTAATTGAAAGACACCAAGCAACTAAGGATCCAGCTCCAGACCCTCTTCCAGGTCCAACAGGAATATTATTTTTTTTTGCCCATTTTATAAAGTCAGAAACTATAAGAAAATAACTCGAATACCCCATCTTGGTTATTATCTCAATTTCATAATTTAATCTATCAAAGTATTTTTTTTGTACTACAGTCTGTGGTTCTCCTATTTTTTTTTTTAATCCACTAATTGAGTCTTGTTTTAATAATATGTTTTCATCAATATCATTTGACTTAATTTTAGGTAAACAAGGCGGTTTTTCTTTCAAATAAAATGAACACTTCCTAGCCAAGATAACACTATTTTCAATAGCATGCGGTAAGTCATTAAAAAGTTTATTCATTTCTTCAACACTTTTAAGATAAAATTCATTATTGCTTCTAAATCTATCATCGCTTTCAATATATTTCTGTTGAGCGATACTTAGCAACGCATCATGTGTGTCAAAAAAACTTTTGTCTAGATAAAAATTTTCATTTGTAGCAACAATTGGTATTTGTTTATCTACAGAGTTTGTTAACAAATAATTTTCAAGGTCTCTAACACTAATTTTTTTGTATCTTTGTATCTCTAAAAAAAAGTTATCGGAGTAATTATCTTTTAATAGCTCAATTAATTGATCGGACAAATGATAGTTTTCTTCAAAATTTTTAGTTATGATTCCATTTATACCGCCAGCCAAACAAATCAATCCATCCTTGCAATTTATTACTTGATGTAGTGAAACAACTGGAGTATTCGAGTCAGAATTATCCAAATAAGCTTTGGTTACCAGATTTACTAAATTCCTATATCCGATTTCGTTTTTGCACAATAATAAAATATTTCCATCTTTAAATCCTTTTGTTTTAACTGATAAATTTAGCCCTATGATTGGTTGAATTCCAAATTTTCTACATTCAATACAAAACTCAAGAGAACCAAAAAGATTATTAAAGTCAGTAATGGCAGCTGCAGGTACATTTTCCTTTTTACAAAAATCTATTAGTTCGTTTATTCTTAGTGCACCCTTAGACAGAGAATACTGAGTGTAATTTCTTAAAGGAATAAATCTATTTATTTTTGAAGTCAATTAATTTTCCACCTTCCATTAAAAAACATTTATCTAATAACTTAACTAAATTAAGATTATGTGTTGCAAAAACAGTTATAATTTTATTTTCTTTAGACAATTTTCTTATAGAATTAAAAACAATTTTTGTATTTTGATGATCCAAACTACCTGTAGGTTCATCAGCTAATAATATTTTTGGATTTTTAATTAAAGCTCTGGCTATAGCAACTCTTTGCTGCTCGCCTCCTGATAATAAGCCAGGTTTGAACTTATTTCTATCTGAAATTCCAAGAAGATTTAAATAATCATTAGCTTTTGAAATTGACTTTCTGAATGAATTTCCATTCATTAAAAGAGGTAATGCAACATTTTCTTCAACATTGAAGTCCTCTAAAAGTTGATTATTTTGAAAAATAAATCCTATATTTTCTTTTCTAAAGATTACTTTTTCTTCCTCTTTCAAATCATTAAAATCAACATTACAAATTTTAATATTACCAGAAGATGGCTGCTCTAAAAGCCCAATTAAATTTAATAAAGTACTTTTCCCTGAGCCTGAAGGACCAATTATACCAACATTTTCATCGTAATTGACATGTAAACAAAGCTTGTTTAAAACTATTACGTTGGTTTTCCCTTGTATATATTCTTTACCTATATCATTTAATATTATCAACTTAATCCCATTTTATCAAATTTATTGGCTCAACCTTAGTTGCTTTTACAGAAGGATAAACTGTTGCTGCAAAAGATAAAAATAACGAAATACCACATATTTTAATTATCTGTGCACTATTAATAATTATAGGTAAATTTGAGAAAAAATAAATTTCTTCTGAAAATAAGCTTGATCCAGTAAAAAATTCAATAAAACTTTTAATTTCATTTATATTTAAACAAAATGATAATCCTATAACAACACCAAGAATCGTTCCAAAAAACCCAATTAAAAAACCATTTAAAATAAAAATTCTTAAAAGCTGAAACTTTGATATACCTAATACTCTTAAAACCCCTATATCTTTTTTTTTATTAGAAACTAAAATCATCATTGAAGAAATTAAATTAAACGCTGCAACGATTATTATTAATAAAAGTATTAAAAACATAACGTTCCTCTCTACTTCAATAGCGTTAAATAAAGAAGGATTTAAATCACGCCAGTCCACAATTCTTAAATAATCAGGTATGGTTTGTCTTAATTGTGATTTAATTAATTCCAAATCGTTAAAATTTTCAACAATGATTTCATAGTGGTCAATTCGTTCGTCATTATCTAAAAACTTTTGAAGTAAATTTATTGGCATAAAAATCAAAGATGTATCATATTCATACATTCCAATATCAAAAAAACCAACTATTTTAAAATTTGCAGATCTTGGAAGATTTCCAAATATGGTTTCATAATTTTGTGATGACATAATTGTCAAATAATCACCTAAATTTAAACCTAGTTTTTTTTTTAATTTTTCACCTACAAAAATACCTTTGTTACTCTTAAAATCTTGAATAAATTCCTTTGAAATTGATTTTGTAAGAATATTTCTCTCTAAAAAAAAATTTTCCGTTACTCCTTTGATTAATACACCACTTGAATATTTTTTAAAACTCAAAAGACCCTGACTAGCTATGACTTTATGTATAAAAAGATTTTTATCGATATCGACTAATTTTTCAGGAAGTTCCAAATCATTTTTTAATCCATTACCGAACGACGACTTTATTTTAAGATGACCATTGATACTAAGAATTTTTGATGTTAATTCCTCTCTAAAACCATTCATAACCGACATTACTATTATCAATGTAGCAACTCCCAATGAAATACCCAAAAATGAAAAAAGTGTGACAACTGAAAAGAATTTTTCTTTAGTTTTAGGGAAAAGATATTTTAAAGAAATCCATATCTCGAAAAAAGATATCATTCATTACATCCAATCATCTTAATAATCTTATCCAAAGCATTTTCAACCTCAATATTAATCGTATCTTTATTTGCTCTTTTCAAAATACTTATCTCACGATTTTTTTTAAATGAATTTCCACAAATAATCTGTAAGGGAATTCCAATTAAATCTGCATCAGAAAATTTTTTTCCAGGTCTTTCATTTCTATCGTCATAAATAATATCAATGTTTCTTTCGTTTATTTCAGTATAGAGTTTCTCGCAAAATTCTGAACATTCAGAATCATCAATATTTAAATTTATAAGATGAACTGAAAATGGAGATAATGCTTTTGGCCAAATAATACCGTTTTTGTCATTTGACAATTCAATAGCTGCAGCTGGTATTCTTGAAATTCCAATTCCATATGAGCCCATATATGGTACTACTTTTCCATTTTCAGAATCAACATTAAAATTAAATGAACTTGAATATTTAGTCCCAAATAGAAAAATGTGACCTAGTTCAATGCTTCTAAATTTTTCAAAATAGTTTTTATTTTCTATTTCCTTATAATAATCGTCAGTATAAGAATCTAAATTTAAAATTTGATTTAATTCAAAATTCTCAAAATTTTGATCTAAAAGTTTAGTATCTAAAAAAATTTCTGATTCACCAGAACTTACAATTAAATGAAACTCATGAGACAAGTTTCCACCAATTTCTCCACTTGGAGCTCTAACCGGAATAACAGGAATACCTAGTTGATTAAAAAGTTTTAAATAAAGCTTAAAAAATTCACAATAGGTTTTCTCACCATTTTCACTATCAATGTCAAAGCTGTATGCATCTTTCATTATAAATTCTCTTGCTCTCATAACACCAAATCTAGGTCTTATCTCATCCCTAAATTTTGTTTGTATATGATAAAATTTTCTAGGAAGGTTTTTGTAACTTTTTATATATTGTTTACCAATTGCTGTAATCATTTCTTCGTTTGTAGGTCCATATAGGAGGTCCTTATCATTTCTATCAATAATTCTTAACATTTCTTTTCCATAAGTATCATAACGATTGCTTATTCTCCAGATATCTGAGCTTTGAATTGTAGGCATTAACATTTGATTTATTCCATTTTCATCATGCAACTCTTCAACTTTGTCGATAATCTTTTTTAGTACTCTATATCCAAGAGGCATCCAACTATATATTCCTGAGGTTTCTTGCCTTATCATCCCTGACCTTATCATTAAGTCATGAGAACGCATTTTCACATCACTGGGTGATTCCTTAAGCGTCGGTATAAAAAAGTTAGAAAATTTCATTTTTTATTACAGAAACTATAATAGACAAAAAAAATGAAATAATTGATGTCAAAATTATCTTTTTTTTTAACATTGGATTTTTTGGGGCACCAGGGTCATTTCCTCCCACTATTTTGTCGTCTTTCTGAACTCCAAACGGAAGAACCGTGAATAATACCAGCCACCAGATTACAACAAATATAACAATTATTTCAAGACCGAACAAATCTACTCCTGTTCAAGTTCTATTAATGTACCATAGAAATCTTTTGGGTGTAAGAAAATTACTGGTTTATTATGAGCCCCTATCTTAGGTGTTTCATCACCTAAAATTCGCACTCCATTTTTCTTGAGTTTGTCAATTGACTTTTTGATGTCCTTTACCTCAATGCATATATGATGAATTGATCCGTTTTTGTTATTTTCTAAAAACTTACTTATTGGAGAATTCTCTCCATAAGGATGCATGAGTTCAATTTTTGTGTTTTCTAATTCTATAAATACAACACTAACACCATGCTGTATGTAATCACAAATTTCAGAAACTTTCGCTCCTAAAACTTCTTTATACTTTTTTTTTGCATCATTTAAGTCTGGGACAACTATAGCAACGTGATTAAATTTAGTAATCATTAGAATATTATAATCTAAATCCTAACAATCTCAACACAGGTTAAAGGTTTTAGTCCAATTTTGTCTTTTAAGTATCCTCTTATTTGAATTTTTATTTCATTTCGCAAAACTTCGTCATCAATGGACTTGTTAGATAAACTATTAACAGAGTCAGATAGAATTTCGCTAAGTTCATTTTTATTAGTCTCCTCTAACAATATCGATTTGCTATAAATTACTGGATCAGTCAACAATCTATCCTGAACACTCATTATCAAATTAACAAACACCTCACCATTGGTAGAAATAAAGTCTAAATCTTTTAAGAACTTGTGATCAATTGGAATAATTTTATTGCCTTTCAGTACGTTTCTTCCGAAATGTACCCTTGTTAAAATCTGTTTCGTTGAATCTTTATTTAATTTAACAAGATCTCCATTTTCGACTAGTAATTGATTCTTAATTCCACATTTTTTTGAGAATTTTATATGTTCATTTAGATGTCTATATTCACCATGAATTGGAATCAACAAGTCTGGCAAAACCATGTCATACATTTTTTTAAGCTCACCTCTTGATGGATGTCCAGAAACGTGAACTTTTGCATTAGAATCATCCAATAAAGTGCAACCATTCCTTGAAACAACAGACTTGATCTGATTTATTCTTTTTTCATTACCTGGAATTTCTCTAGAGGAGAAAATTACAGTATCATTTTTTTCAAGTTTAAAATATTTATGCCTCCCATCAACCAGTCTACTTAATGCAGCCCTATTTTCACCCTGACTACCTGTGCAAATGACAACTAAGTCATCCTCTGAAATCATTTCTGCTTCTTTTTCTGTTACAATATTATTGAATCCTAGTAAAAGATTGTTTTCTTTTGCTGACTCAATTATTCTTTGCAAAGACCTTCCAAGCAATAAACAACATTTGTTTGAGTTTTTTGATACTTCTAAAATAGTTTCAACTCTCGCTACATTCGAAGCAAAACAAGTTATAATAATTTTTCCCCTTTGTTTATCAGAAAATATTTTTTGAAGATTCTCTCTTACTTCTGCTTCACTTCCTGAGGAGCTAACTTCGAAAACGTTTGTTGAATCACAAATAAGAACGTCAACACCTTCATTAATAAGTTTTTTAAAGCTTTTTTTTTCTAATGGTTTTCCTATCAAAGGACTTGGATCAAGTTTCCAATCACCGGAATGAAGGATATTACCCTGTTTAGTTTTTATCATTACTGCATTTGACTCTGGTATTGAGTGAGTCATACAATAAATCTCTAAAATAAAGTCATCAATGAGTAATTCCTTACCATATTCCATAATATTAATTTTATAATCTTTTAAACCAACTGACAGAAATTTTCTTTTTAATACAGATGCTGTAAATGGTGTTGCATATATTGGAACGTTTTTTAGTCTTTTTATTAAATAAGGCACTGCCCCAATATGATCCTCATGCGCGTGAGTAAGTATAAGTGCTGAAAGTTTATTGATTCTTTCGAGAATAAAATCAATATTTGGCATTATCAAATCGTAATTATTTGAATCGTTGTCACTAAAAGTCACGCCTAAATCAATCATTATCCATTTATCTTCATAGTGATATAAGTTGCAGTTCATTCCAATTTCACCAGACCCACCTAAAGGTAAATATAAAAGATCTTTTTTTGTATAATTCATAATTTTCTAAAATAAGTATTTGTAAGATAATTTAAACCTTTAGAGTTAAAATATTCGTCAATATTAATAACATTTTCAAAACATCCCTTAAAGTATTTAGAATTACCACCAGTGAGTATGATTTGAAACTCAGTTTTCTTCTCAAGTTGTATTCTATGAATTAGTCCTTGTATCATAGATACGTACCCCCAAAAAAAACCAGATTGAATAGCCTCTTTAGTAGTTTTACCTACAATTAAATTTGTTTTTTTAAAATTAACAAGAGGAAGTTTAGCTGTACCCATCTGTAAAGATTTTAAAGAAAGATCAATTCCAGGCGTAATAACGCCACCGTCATATACACCTTTTTTGTCCAAAACGTCTATTGTGGTAGCTGTACCAAAATCAATTATAACTTTCGATTTTGCGAACAAATGTTTGGCATAAATAACATTTATCAATCTATCGTCACCTATAGAACTTTTATTTTTAATATTTGTTTTTAATTTACAAATTTGTAATAAATTTTT
>CACODD010000024.1 GCA_902625895.1 uncultured Alphaproteobacteria bacterium | reverse complement strand
AAATCTTATCTGGTAATCAGAAAATGATTACAGAGGTTTTTTCAACTGAAGATTTATCCCAAGAAGATCCAAATTTTATGTACGAGATGTTTTCTAGTATAGATGATTTTGTAAGTTTACCAGAGGGAGGAACACCTTGGAAAGTATTTGCAGACACAGGAATGGACGAGTACACATTTGAGGATAGCGATGGATTTGAATGGACAGGGGTGAGACCAGAGTTCACAGACGAAATTAAACAATTAGCAAATAAGAAAATTTTGGTTCAAGGTTATATGTTCCCCTTAGATCAAAACGAAAAGCAAAAAACCTTCTTATTAATACCGTTTCCAGTCCATTGTCCATACTACCCTCATGCATCATCAAATTTGATTATAGAGGTGCATGCTGATGATCCGATTGTTTATTCATACGATCCCATAAATATAAGCGGGATGCTTGAGCTAGTGCCAAAAGATGATCTTTACAACATTTTTTTTCGTCTGAAAAAAGCTAGCTTGGTAGCAAATTAAAATCTTGGTAACTTCTACAAGCAATTACCACATAAGCCTTTAATTTCTAAGTTCCATGCTTTTGGAATAAAAGCCTTTTGATTGGTGCTTTGTTTGATGTTTTCTGGTAAATCACAGAAGTGTGCTTCAATAACTTTCCCACATTCGTCACAAATCATAAATTGTGAACCTTTATGCAAATGATTTTCAACACATGGAAAGTAGGCGTTTTGACTTTCTACCCTATGAATAAAATTATGTGAGTGCCAGAAATCTATTGCTCTGTAAATAGTTGGAGGTTTAGGTTTGTTATTAAACACTTCAGAGAGTTTTTTTAAAATCTCGTAAGCTTTTATTGGTTTTTTGCTGGAAGATATAATTTCTAAAACTCTTTGTCTTGGTTCGGTTAAACGGTGGTTATTTTCGTCACAGAACTTAACTGCTTTTTGTAAGATTTTATTTTTCATCAAATTAAATTATTAAAGTTATATAAATTGTTATCTTTGAAAATTTTCGAACTTTATTACGATTCATCTTCAAGCAAAGTATATCACATTTTGGGTAATTGGCTAATTTAAATTAAGGGTTTCAAACTAATTTATAACATAAAATTATAAGAAATTAATGTCTACAATGATGAATTTTATATAAGTTTAACACTATGAACAGCAGTTTTCTGAATCGATACAGCAACCGTCTTTACAACAACTGTTACTGCAATCCCCTGTTTTGCAATCTTCACTACAACAGCCATCGGCACAGCAGGTATACTTACAACAAGAATCCCCTAGATTAGTCTTATTAGTCACGAAATTTCCTTTGTTTGTAACTCTTAATTTACTAGAAATTTTATAAACATCAATTAAAAAGAAATTTTTTATAAGGGTACAAATTTGGGTTTGCAAATAATTGTTTTTCTACATGACTTCAGCATGAACTAATTTTTTGTTACAATTTGAGCTAATTAAATGGATTTATTAGGAATCACAGCACTGTATATTTTTTTATATGTACCAATTTTATGGATATGTACTTATCCAGTTTATTGGTTGAATAAAAAAACTAAATCCAAAGTAAATCCATTTCTAATGAGTTTAGAACTTCAATTTCTTGGACGTTCACTTTCCTCTTTAGTTCGTGTTGTACTCGGAGGGATTTATATCATTTTCTTCGGTTTACTTTATTGTATTGTATTTTTTTATACATTAATGGTAACCGGAAATTTTATTTTTTCTTGGTTTGGTATTTGAGAAAAATATAATCTATGAAACGCTTTGTGAGTTATTCTGAAAAAACAGAACGAACTACTTTTTATCATTGTAATGTGAGAACAGTTTTATTCGATAATCAAGAAATTAATCATTTTCTGATTTGGTTTGGTAATCAAAGATTATCTTTATTTTCTTCTAAATAGATCCTATTACCTCTTAGTGCAAAGAATAATCCTCCACAATATAGCATTACATGAAAATTATCATATAACAATACATCCAAAAAACTCTCTGGTTCTTGCATCAAAATAATACCAGTCATAATACCACATATAACAATACCGCAGAATCTTGTTATTAATCCTCCATAACTATTAAGTTTTTTTGTGACCAATAATCCTCCAATTAGCAATCCAATACCTGAAAGAAGTTCTCCCCAGGCAACAAAGAACCAGACAGTCATTGGTAAACCATAAGATTCTGCATCAGAGATATTGAGAGGCAACTTTGATACTCCTTGTAAAATAAATACAATAGCAAGAGGAACCCTAATAAGGAAATTTGCACCTTTGAAGTCTGGAATCTTTTTTAAAACACCTTTTAATGACATTTATTACTTTATTATACTAGGGTTGATACTAACATTTTACTAGCATTAAGTTGTTTTATAAAAACTTTCATTCAGTCTAAAACTTTAGTTTCAGACTAATTTTAAAGGTCAATTACAATCCTTATAATCTAAACATTACTATATTGACGGATCCATTAAAATTTTTGTGTAATAATTTTTAACATAATTATACCCTCGTGGATCTTGCCAGAAAGGAACATTTTGCTTTTCTGAAATTGCAGAAAACAAGTTATTTTCTTTCAACCATCTATTCCAATATAACCAGGCATTTTGACCATTTGGTATAACGAGTGGTTTTTCATCATTACTAATTAAAGGACATTTTGGTTCAACATCTTTCAGATATTTAATCGCTACTTCTTTATTTTCAAAGAAATCTGATCCTGTGTAATTGAGTTGCTGAGTATTTCTATATGTAACTAGTGTCCATTTAGAGACAGTTTTTCTGGTTACATCGTTTTTCAATTTCCCAAATGTTAGATTAATTACAAACAGTCTGTCATCTCTGTATAATTCTCCGTTGTATTCAATCATCTGTGATTATTTTTTGAAAAATTTAAATGCCCTTCAATAATTCTAATATCTTCGCACTAAAACACAAACTTAATCAATAATTTTTGAACAAAAAAAGAACAAAAAAGTGCGCTGTAAGTGCTTTGCACTTTAACTCGTTTGATTTTCCCATATTTGTTGAAGAATGAATCCTCTGAAACCCATTGTGAGTTTCCCTAAAACAAACAAGGGCAAACAATTGTCCGCCCTTGCCGATGAGACTTTTGTGTATCGATGTTTGGTCTAAAACCCTTTATAACTGTGGATTTTGCAACTAGTGCATTGAAAAGTGCATTGAAAATGAGGACATTTTCTGCACGACTTCTGCACGGACTCAAAACTTTTTCTTACTCCTTTCTGATTTTTCAACGAATTTCCACCCATTTGCAATGAGAGCATTTTTTATTACTTCAATAGTTTCTTTCCTGGTTTTATTTCTAGGAATTGAGAAAAAAGATAATTTTTTCATTTATTTTCTCCTTTCCTTTTTTTATTAAAGTTTAGTTCTGGATTTGAGATTATAAAACCAGTTTTGAAGATGCGGTCATCCTCTTTAGGTTCTTTCCAAATGATTTTTACCATTTCAGTTCTCCTTTGTTAATTGTTATTAACCAAGAAAATTTGAATGTACGTAAACTTTTACAGTTTGAGACAGAACGATTAGGTCGTTACTATTCCAGAACGGTAGGTCGTTACTATACCCCAAATTAAATTGGAATTTTAACCTTACCAATATAGAATTAATCTAATATGAACGAATTTACTTTTCTTATTATAGTTCTAATTTCATCTCGGTTAATTTTTGAATCAATTTGAGATAGGTAATGTTGTTTAGATTTATAATTATTGGAACAGTAATTTGTATAATAATATTGATGATGTAATGATAAATATTGGTTCATGAAAAAACTATTACTCATACTGATTTGTTTGTTTGTGTATTTTGATGTTAAGTCAGATGTAATAAATGACTTAAACACATCTAAGGATGTTTCAAGACTAGAATTTAGTCTTTATAAGTTGATTCCGGAATTAGAATCGAAAGCATATTGGGTTTTTGGTGATCACCATATGAATAATTACAGCGACAAAAAATGTCTTGGTCAGTTATCAAAACTTGAACGTACAGAGTATAAAAAAGATAAAGACGTAATTCTACTCACATGTAATCTTACTATAAACACACCAAGAAACGTTTCTACAGAAGAAGAAGATAAGATATTCAATGCAACTCTAAATTTATTGGAAGACTTTGCTAGTTCGATTGCTCGAGAAATGTTTTTAGTTTTAGGAAATTACGGGCCTTTTGTGGAACATAAAGTTTTAATGGGCAAATTTGTTAATATTTATGATGATAAATTAAAAAAAAATGTAAGAGAGACAAAGAAACAAAAAGATTTTGCAGACTCATTAAAAGAGAGAATTATACTTTCCGTAAATCTTGCGCTTAATAGCACAAATCGTTATTTAGAAGAAAGATTCTATTATCCTTTCTTACAAAAATTTGATAGGTTTGAAAATGGGGCGCAACCAAAATTTGAGCATATTAAAGTTAGAACTCATGATAGTAAAGATAAAGAATAAATTGTTTTCATATGCTCGAAAAACCAATCTTATTTTATGTATGATTTTATTTTTCTGTATTAATGTTAAGGCAAGTAATGAAGTGTCTCTTTTGAATTTAGAGGGTAAGTCCGTTGCTTATATTGATGTAGACGATGATATGACAATTTATCTGTGGAAAGGCAAACCAGTTGCTTATTTAGATGGTGAAAATGTTTACGGTTTTAATGGAACTCACATAGGTTGGTTTGTTGATGGCGCAATTTTCAACCATAAAGGCGATGCTTTATGTGTGTTAAAGGGGCGTCATCCAAGTCCAAAATATGAGGAATACAAGGGTTACAAAGAATATAAACCCTATAAGAGTTACAAAGAATACGCGCCTTATAAACCAAATTGGTCCAATAGTTTTTCTTCAACACCTTGTAGTTTAGGATTAGCAATGGGTTCTAGTGATTAAAATGACAAATTAATAAACAGCAAAGGTTCGTTGAACTTATTGCACTATTGTTTCCCTTATTTGTTGAAGAGTGAATCCTCTAAAACCCTTTGTGAGTCTCCCTAAAACAAACAAGGGGGAACAATTGCCCCCCCTTGCCGATGAGACTTCTGTTGCCCGGTGTCCATAACCGCGCTTACTTAAATTAATTAAGCAGCGAGTGCCATTTCATTATCATTGGCATTTATAATTTTAGTCCGATAACGTTGGTACCATTCCGGGCAAAGTTTTTGACTATTCACACGCACGTCGATCCTATTTCACCCCCCTTTGATAATTTTATGGTGGAGGTGCCGGGTACCGCCCCCGGGTCCGCATCGGCTCAAAATCAAACGTTTATTGCCATAGCTGAAATTCAGCATCTTTATAATAAGGAATGATAAAAAAAATTAAACCTATAAATTGTTTTAGTCTAAGAATAAGTTATTATGAAAAATTAAAATTCTATGAAGAAAAATAATCAAATAAAAACAGAAATAGAAAAATTGAGAAATAATGATTTTTCTACCAAAAGAGTTACAGTTAAGGCACTAGAGAAAATTCTCTATAAATCCTTTAAAATTCTCGATCATGGTTTTGTAAGAGTTATAGATTACATGGGTAACGATACTTCAATTGTTCAAGCTGCTAGAGTGTCTTATGGAAAAGGAACAAAGAAATTAAATCAAGATAAAAGTTTAATTAATTATTTAATAAGTCACAGACATTCAACCCCTTTTGAAATGAATGAAATAAAATTTCACATTAAACTTCCAATTTTTGTAGCAAGACAGTGGATAAGACATAGAACTGCAAATGTAAATGAGTATTCTGCAAGATATTCTATTTTAGACAAAGAATTTTACATTCCTAAAAATGAGAATCTTAAACCTCAATCTCAATCAAATAATCAAGGAAGATCAGGTGACTTAAGCAGTGCTGAAATTAAAAGTTATTCAAAAATTATTAGGGATAACTCTAGAATAGGTTTTGAGAATTACAGTAAACTTTTAAATGAGGATGAATCTGGAAGAATGATTGATGATTCAAAAAAAGGGTTGGCCAGAGAGTTATCGCGAATGACACTTCCCCTTAATTCTTATACTCAGTGGTACTGGAAGATCGATCTTCATAATTTTATGCATTTTTTATCCTTAAGATTCGACCAACATGCCCAGTACGAAATCAGGGTATATGCAGAAGTTATGATGGAAATTTTAAAAAAGTGGGTTCCTCTTACTTATGAGGCATTTGTCAGCAACAGATTGAATTCGCTAACGATGTCCTCGCATGGTATCGAATACATCAAGTCATTGATCAAAAAAAGAAAAAGTATTCCAAAAAATATTTCGAAGAGAGAATTAGAGACTATAAATAAAATATTTAATTGTTAATCTTAATTTCTGAACTAGTACTGTTAGAAATAGACTTTACCACTTTTTCGGCAACTTTTTTAAAGATTTCGTTTATACAAGAATTTTTCTTAGATGTTAAGGGAACACCAGCATCACCGGATACAGGAATTTCGTGAAGTATTGGGATTTCAGCTAAAAAATTAAGTTTTTGTTTTTTTGATTCTTGAATAACTCCATCTTTTCCAAAAAGATAACTTTTCTTCTTATTAAATTCTATAAAACTCATGTTTTGTATAGTGCCCAGAATAGGCACGTTCACTTTTTTAAACATATTTATCGCTTTTCTGACATCTAGGAGTGAAATTTCTTGGGGTGTAGATACAATTACAGCACCACTAATTTTTAAAGTTTGACAAAGTGATAGTTGAATATCGCCAGTACCTGGAGGAAGATCTATAATTAAAAAATCCAATTCTCCCCATTCAACATCATTTAAAAGTTGTTTGATTGCACTTGAAGCCATTGCACCTCTCCATACAATAGCTGTATCCTCCGGAACCATGTTACCAATTGACATTGCTTTAATCAAAAATTTTTCATAGGGTAGCATTTTCTTCGTTTTAGAGGCAGTAGGTTTGTCAGTGATTCCAAGCATTTTATGTATTGATGGACCGTATATATCTGCATCAAGAAGACCAACTTTTAGCTTTTCAAAATTTGCAAGCGCAATTGCTAGATTTACAGCGACAGTTGATTTACCAACCCCCCCTTTACCTGAACCAACAACAACAAAATTTTTTATCATGTCACAATTTTAAATTAAAAAATAAAAATTTAAATTAGAAAATTATTCTTTGCATGCTTAAAACATTTCTTATATATAAGTTAACAATAATTAAAAAAAAAAATGTCTTGGTCATCAAACGATAACAATAGTCCTTGGGGGAAAAAACCCAGAGAAAATAAAAAAAGTAGCTCTAATGGAAGGGGAGATAGCTATGGTGATGATTACCTAAAATCTTTTCAGGACAAACTTAAAAACATGTTTCCCAAGAATAACCCAACTAGTTTAGGTCTTGTCTTAGTTATACTTCTTTTTATTTGGACTTTAAGTGGCTTTTACAGAGTAGGGACAGATGAACAAGGAGTTGTAACAAGGTTTGGCGAATATGTCAGGACTACCGAACCCGGTTTGCATTATCATCTCCCATTTCCTTTAGAATCAGTGTTCAAACCCAAAGTTACAAAAGTTAACAGAATAGAAGTGGGATTTAGAACATCGCAATCACAGTTTTCACAAACACCTCAAACAAGACAAACTCCGGAAGAAGCTTTAATGCTTACAGGAGATGAAAACATAGTAGACTTAAATTTTACAATCTTTTGGATTATAAACGATGCAAAAGATTTCTTATTTAATGTTAGAAACCCAGAGATTACTATAAAAAGTATTGGCGAAAGTGTCATGCGAGAGAAAATAGGGCAAACGCCTATTGATCCCATTTTATCTGAAGGAAAGTCTATTGTGGAAGAGAATGTAAAAAACAATGTACAGGCGGTTTTAGATTATTATAAATCCGGAGTTTTGATCACTCAGGTTCAGCTTCAAAAAGCTGACCCTCCCGAATTGGTAATCGAATCGTTCAGGGATGTTCAAAGAGCAAAAACTGACGAACAAAGATTAAGAAATGAAGCTGAAGCTTACAGGAATGACATAATTCCAAAAGCAAGAGGGGAAGCAGAAAGAACAATTCAGGAAGCAGAAGCATATAAAAAAGAAGTCGTGGCCAAAGCAGAGGGTGAAGCACAAAGATTCCTCTCAGTTTACAATTCCTACAAAACCTCAAAGGATGTTACCAGAGAAAGAATCTATTTAGAAACTCTTGAAAAAACACTAGGCAGAATAGATAAAGTTATTGTGGATAATAACGCCGGAAACGGTGTGGTACCCTACCTACCTCTTCCAGAACTTAAAAAAAAAATAAATAAAAATTCAAATCCAAACAATGAGCAAAACTAGTTTTTTATATATAATTTTAATAGCTTTAGCGTTTGTTGGGCTAAACTCTTTATTCACAATGAATGAAAAAGAGCAAGGTCTGGTTCTTCAGTTTGGTGAACCAAAGAGAGTAGTTCAATCTTCAGGACTTCACTTTAAACTTCCTCTTATTCAGAATGTTATTAAGTATGACAGAAGAATACTTGAATACGACTTACCTGTAGAGGAAGTTATAGCGGTTGATAAAAAAAGAATGTTAATTGACTCATTCACTAGATTTAAAATAATTGATCCATTAGAATTTTATAAAACGGTCGGAAACGAAAGCAGTGTAAGAAACAGACTCAACTCAAATGTTATCTCATCGCTTAGAAGGGTAGTAGGTCGTGTGACTCTTGACGAACTTTTGTCTAAAGAAAGAGGTAACATAATGGAAAATATTAAAGTTGAAGTCAATAATGAAGCATCTCGTTTTGGGATCGAGATAGTCGATGTTAGAATCAGAAGAGCAGATTTGCCAGAAGCTAACAGTCAGGCAATCTATGAAAGAATGATTAGTGAAAGGGTAAGAGAGGCTAAAGAGTTTAGAGCAAAAGGATCTGAAGTTGCTCAGAAAATTAGAGCAGAAGCTGACAAAGAAAAAACAGTAATTCTTGCAGAAGCAACAAGAAAATCTGAAATCTTAAGGGGTGAGGGCGAATCAAAAGCTATCGACATATATGCAGATGCATTTGAACAAGACTCAGACTTCTATTCTTTTTATAGATCAATGCAAGCTTATGGAAATGTATTAGGAGAAGACGGAACTACAATGATATTGTCGCCTGATAGTGAATTCCTAGAATTTTTCAACAGTTCCAAAGGTAAATCGAGATAGGTGATTACATGATTAAAATTTTCTCGACTTTCACAATCCTTTATTTTTTTTTCTCTTTTTCTAATGTAGAAAGTCATCCACTATCTGATAACTTTGCCGACTTAGTTGAAAGTAAATCTCCAAGTGTAGTCAACGTTTTTACAGTTCAAAAACCTCAAGAGACAAATAACAATCAAAACCCTCTAGAAGGTATACCTCCTCAATTTAGAGATTTTTTTAAGAATTTCCCGCCTGGTTTTCCTTTCGGTCCTCAACCTCAACAGCCCAACCAACAGGAAAATGAACGTCCTCAAGCATTAGGTTCAGGCTTTGTAATTGATCCAACTGGGTATATTGTTACAAATAACCACGTTATAGAGCAATCAAATCAAATAAAAGTTAAGTTTCAGGATGACACAGAGTTAGAAGCTAAATTAGTTGGAACTGATAAGCTTACTGACATTGCGCTTCTTAAGGTAGAACCAAAAGGTTCTTTACCTTACTTAAAGTTTGCAGACTCAGACAAAGCTAGGGTTGGGCACTCAGTATTTGCAATTGGAAATCCTTTTGGTTTAGGCGGCACTGTAACATCTGGGATAATTTCAGCTTTTAACAGAGATATCAATGCTGGTCCCTATGATAGTTTTATTCAAACAGACGCCTCCATAAACAGAGGTAACTCTGGAGGCCCACTTTTTAATTTAGAGGGTGAAGTTTTAGGAATAAATACAGCTATTTTTTCTCCCACTGGTGGGAGTGTTGGTATAGGTTTTTCAATTCCCGCAAACCTTGCAAAACCAATCATTGAACAACTTAGAAAGTTTGGAAAAACCCAAAGGGGTTGGCTTGGTGTAAGAATACAAGAACTAACACCTGAAATAGCTAAAAGTCTCGGACTTAAAAATGAAGAAGGAGTATTAATTTCGATGGTTAACCCTGGTGAACCAGCAGAAAAGGGTGGCCTAAAGTCTGGAGACGTAATCTTAGAATTTAATGGAAAAAAAATCAAAGATGTTAAATCTCTTCAAAGAACTGTGGCTGAATCAGTAGTTGAAAGTAAGGCTGAGGTAAAAGTTTGGAGAGATAAAAAGAAAAGATCGTTCACAGTAAAGCTTGGAGAGCTTGAAAAATTTAACGCAGCGGCTAATGAGAAAACTGGTGATAATAAAGAAATAGTTAGTGATGAAATCGAGATAGACGATATTGGATTACGACTTCTTGGACTTAACAAAGATACTAGGTCAAAATATAATATTTCAGAATCTGTCAAAGGTGTTGTTATTACCGCAGTTAAAAGAGATTCATTTGCCGCTAAAGCGGGACTTAATGTAGGCAATGTGATTTCCCAAATTGCTCAAAAAGATATTCAAGAACCATCTCAAGCAAAGAAAATATTTGATGATTTTATTAAGAAAAAAGCTGATTCATTACTTTTACAAGTCTTTGAGGGCGAATTCTCAAGATTTTTAATTCTTAAATTAAAGTAAACGAATTGTATCCATTAGCAATCTTGATTGGTGGACCAACGGCAACCCAAAAAACAAGGCTTGCATTCGAAGTTCAAAAAAAATTACCAAGTATAATAATTAATTCTGACAGTATGCAAGTTTATAACGATTTAGCTACACTCACAAATGCCCCACCCAACGAAGAAATAAGAAAATATTCTTGTAATTTATTTAAGTTTGTAGAGTATCCGAAAAAATGTAACGTAGGTTTTTGGTTTACAAACGTTTTGAACGTTTTGTCACAAGCAAAAGAAAAAATTCCAATTTTTGTTGGCGGTACAGGACTTTACCTTGAAAGCTTGTATGGAAAAATTTCTTCAATTCCCGAGATACCTGAAAGAGTTGAAACAAAAATCAAAAAATTACATAAAAAACATGGAAACTCTGTTTTTTTTAGGAAACTTGAGCAAGTTGATGAAAGATATGCTAAAAAAATTTCAAAAAATGATACACAAAGATTATTAAGAGCAATAACTGTTAAAATTGCGACTGGGAAAAATTTAACATATTGGCATGATAAAGTTTCAAAAAAAGTATTTAAAAA
>CACODD010000023.1 GCA_902625895.1 uncultured Alphaproteobacteria bacterium | reverse complement strand
ACAATCTTCTTTAGATCAAGAGTGATAGAGTTGTTTTTTATTCTTCTATGCCCTGTTATAAAGTTACAAACATCATTTTGATTAAAAAAAGAAATATTAGTTTTTTTTATGGCTGGTTGCGATGATGTGATTCCTGAAAAAATTCTATATTTTATCTTATTTTTTTTAAGATACTCTATTTCTTGACTCCCCCTACTAAAAAAGCTAGGGTCACCCCCTTTAAGTCTTAATACTTTTTTGTTTTTTTTTGCATGATAGACCATCCATTCATTTATTTCACTTTGAGAACATGCTCTTTTATCTTTAGTTTTACCTCCAAATATTTTAACTACAGATTTGTTTGAGTACTTTAAAATATTTTCATTGACCAAAGAGTCGTATATTACTACATCTGCTTTCGATATCGCTTCATAAACTTTTAATGTTACTTGCTCTAAGCTCCCAGGACCTGCTCCAGCTAAAATTACCGACCCTTTTTCAAAAATAACATTACTTAGTTTATAATTAATCTTCATATGATATCGTAGCATTAAAAGTTATGAAAAATACAATCGTTTTTAAAAAAGTATCTCTAAAAATAGATGGGAAAATTATTCTTAGAGATTTATCATTTTCTGTCACTCCAGAAAAATCGTTATGTATTATAGGAACAGGGTCATCAGGGAAGAGTTCATTGCTAAAAAGTATGTTAGGGCTGGTTAAAATAAGTTCTGGTGCAATCTATATAAATGGCAAATCGATTTCTGATAAGAAAATACAAGATATATTCAAGACTTTTGGAGTTGTATTCCAAAAAGACGCTTTATTTGATAGTTTAACAGTCTGGGAAAATATAATGTTTAGAAGTTTAAATAACTTCTCAGAAGATCAATTAATCAAAAAGTCTTATTCAATTCTAAAAAAAGTTGGTTTAGAGAGAAATGATGCTTTTTTGTTTCCTGCGGAGCTTTCCGGTGGGATGAGAAAAAGAGTTGCAATTGCAAGAGCTATTTCTCACAATCCAAAGTTTTTAGTGCTTGACGAGCCTACTGCAGGTTTAGATCCAATTAAAACAAATGTTATTTTTAATATAATAAAGAAATTATCTAGATTAAATAATACTACTTTGATAGTTGTAACATCTGATATGAGAGGAGTTTTAAAATATTTTGAAGAGGTTTTGGTTCTTGAAAATTCAAGTTTACACTGGTGGGGTTCGGTCACTCAGGTAAAAAAAAGACCAACGAAACATTTGAAGGAACTATTCGAAAAAGTTTTATAAACTATTTTCTAATTAAATCTGCGCATCCTGCTGTGGCATCTATTCCAGATTCAACATAACATGCACTTAACCTATTTTTAGTAAGTAACTTGCCAAGATTATATCCTCTACTGTTTGATGCAACCCAAGTAATTGTCAGGTTATCGGGGTGAATAACACCGAAGAAATTTTTTGTTCCATCAGTATAGGAAAATGTACCTTTAAATCTACGCCCCTTTTGTTCTATTATTTCAACTTTTTTTTCCCAGGTTCTAAAACCTCTTTGTTCTGATATTGTTTTATTTTCTCCAATCCAAGTTCCAACTATATTTGGTATATCCTCAGATGAGTGGGTGTTATTACTATTTAAAAAGATGAACGCAAAAAAAGAGTAGATGATTATTTTTATGTACATATTATTATTATTGTTATTAATACAAAAATTTCAACAATATAATGAATATTGGATTCCTAAATATATATTATTCAAAAAAAATATTTTTGGTATTTGTGATGGGTATTGCTAGTGGGATACCTCTTTACATGATTTTATCAACTTTATTTATTTGGCTAACCAGAGAAAATATTGATATATCTACTGTTGGTCTATTTGCACTCACACAAATACCTTGGAGTTTAAAATTTACTTGGGCACCTATTATAGATAGTTGTAAAATTCCTATTCTAAGTAATTATTTAGGTCAAAGAAAATCCTGGTTGCTGATAACACAAATTTTGTTAATTTTTTCTTTGATCCTTTTAGGTTTTAGTAATCCAGCTGAAAATCTCATTTTAACTGCATCTTTTGCATTGTTAACTGCTTTCTTTTCAGCTAATCAGGATATAATCATAGATGCTTTTAGAATTGAAATTCTTGATGATGAACTTCAAGGTGCGGGAGCTGCTGCAACTCAGTTTGGATATAGAGTCGGAGGAATTATAGCGGGAGCGGGTTCTTTGTATCTTAAGAGTATTTTTAGCTGGGCACAGGTTTTTATATCAATTGCTGGTGTTATTTTATTTTTAATGATTTTAAGTATTTTTGTGCTAAAGACTAATTCTCAACGCAAACAAAAGAATCAAGAAAGTCTTTTAGCTCCATTTAAAGAGTTTATTTCAAGAAACTCAATTAAAAATTTGATTGTAATTCTCTTCTTCATTTTTTTCTTCAAATTTGGAGACGTAGTCGCAGGAATAATGGCAAATCCATTTTATGTAAAAATTGGTTTTTCAAATATAGATATCGCAAATGCAAGTAAAATATTTGGCGTTCTTATGACTTTACTTGGTGTTTTCTCTGGAGGATATTTGGTAAAAAAAATTGGTTTGATCAATTCACTAATAGTTTCAGGGTTCTTCCAAATATTATCAAACTTACTATATGTCTTATTAAATGCAGTTGGACCTGATTTTAACTTTCTTTTAATTACTATTGCAGGTGAGAATTATTCAGGTGGTTTGGGTTCAGCTGCTTTTGTAGCCTATTTATCAGTTCTTTGTAAAAAAGAATTTTCCGGAACACAGTATGCACTTTTATCTTCGGTTATGGGTGTGGCAAGAACTTTTTTATCTTCTCCATCTGGTTTTATTGTAGAGTCTTTAGGTTGGAGTTATTTTTTTGTATTATCAACTATATTTGGTTTACCAGGTTTAATTATACTCTTCTGGATGAAGCGAAGGTTTCCAATTAAAATGCAGATTCCTTAAATATTAATTCGTAATAGATTTGAATTCCTCAAGTTTATTCAATGGTTTATAGTTGCAAATTTCATTGTAATAATTTTTCAATGTGGGAGTTTGAGTTAAAAACGAAGGATCTATTAAATCAAGTTTGCCAGAACAAAACCAAAAAATCACTCTCCAAGCCGTTATATCTGCAATACTAAACTTGTCTGTAAAAAACTTTTTATTTAGTGAAGAATTCTTTAATAAATTTTCTAGGTATGAAAACCATAAAAGCAAATCATTTTCTATAAACTCTTGACGAAGTTTCTTTGACTTAGCAAAATTTTTTTCTCTCATTGCCGCTCTTATTGAGGGAGCAATGTGTGTTGTTATTTCGTTTGCCCAATCTAATACTTGATCTATAATTAATATTTTTAATTCATTTGTATCGTACAAAGAGGCCCGCGTTGCGCAAAATTTTGCTAGTGTATGTGTTTGGGAATACTGTTTATCATTAACAATCATTACTGGAAGTTGACCAAATGGAAATTCTTTTTTTTTTTTTGGCCACTGTTGTCTATTAATTCTAACATATTCATAAGGTATTTTTGAGTGAGAAAGGCATAATCTCAATATGTCTATTCTCCAAAAATTAAAATCAAAATAAATAAGCTTTATCATTATTTTTCTGCAAATGCTTTTTCAATAACAAATCCGCCTTGTACTTTTGTGGAACCTTCTTTAGAACCAAGTTTTTCAAATATTTGTTTTAAATCAAACGTCATCTCTTCAGAACCACAAATCATTACTCTGTCAATTTCTGGTTTGAAGTTCTCTACACCAACTTTCTTCCATAATGTATTTTCTTTTATCCAGTCTGTAATTCTTCCTTCATTATCCCACTTTTCTCTTGTAACGGTATTAAAATAGATGAAGTTATTTTTGGTCACCTCAGAATAAATTTCATCGTTATTAAGATTTGTCAGCAAATCTTTATAAGCAAGTTCCTGAGATGTTCTAACGGTATGAGTTAAAATAATCTTTTCAAATTTTTCGTATGTTTCAGGATCTCTTACAATACTCATGAAGGGAGCTAACCCTGTCCCAGTTGAAAATAAAAAAAGATTTCTTCCTGGCAGAAGGTAGTCGCACACAAGTGTTCCAGTAGGTTTTGAATTAACAATTATCTCATCATTAATTTTTATGTGTTGAAGTTTACTAGTTAAAGGTCCGTTAGGAACTTTAATGCTTAAAAACTCTAAATGATCTTCATGATTTGGACTAACAACGGAATAGGCCCTTAACAAAGGCTTTCCTTCAATTTCAAGACCTATCATTGCGAACTCACCATTTTTAAATCTGAAGCTCATGTCTCTAGTTGTTTTGAAACTAAATGTTTTGTCAGTCCAGTGATGGATTTCAGTAACTTTTTCTTTTAGAAGAGCCATTAAATTTTTTCAAAAAAACATCATATTAATGAATTATAAATATGATATAAACCTTAATTATATAATTTTTTAATAAATGACAAGTATTAATATAAGAAAATTATCTCACTCTGAGATGGATTTATATAGGAAACCTCTATTACCTGAAAAATGGAGTTGTTTTCCTGTTGACAGAGATATTGATACTCAACAGCTGAGGAAAATTTTGCAAAAGGATTTAGATAAAATTAGATCGGGTGCAGAAAAGGATCCATTTTCAAATTCAATTACAATGTTAGCTCTCGATATATCCAGAAGATTAGAGAAGAATAAACTTAACTATTCCGCACTTGAAGCTCTAATTCAAAGGCTAGCCGTTGGATCATTTGGTCTTCGTGCCGATCGTTTAAAGTCTTATATAGGTAAAATAGACAAAAAACAAAATATCGAAATCATCAAAAGAATAATTAAAGGTCTAGCCTTCGAAGAAAATAAAAAGATAACTTTTAAAGAATTTAACCGCAAAATTTCTAAAGAAATTTTTGGAATTGTACTAACAGCACATCCAACTTTTGGAATGACCTACGATATGATGCTAGAATTGGCAAAATTGGCTACATCAAAAAATAATAATAAAAACCTTACTGATAAAGAATTAAAAGGGATTGTTAAAGAAGTTTTCAAGACAGAGCAAAGACCTGAAAAAAAAATAACACTTGATTTTGAACACAGTCTATCAATGTCTGCTTTAAAATTCCTTCAAGCCTCACTAAGAACATTTTATGAGGCAATCATAGATGTATCAAAAAAATTATTCCCCAACGATTATCACAGAATAACTCCACAGATTTTTAGATTACATACTTGGGTTGGATATGATGTTGACGGAAGAGGTGATATATTCTGGACTGACAGTTTTTCAAAAAGGCTTAAGGTTAAGGTTGAACAACTAGACATTTACCAACAAAGGGTAAATAAAATAATTAAATTAAATAAAGATAAAGGTTGTGAAATTGAATTATCTCAAATAAAAAACACAATCACTGATGCCATTAAAATCAATACCGAGGCGCTTACAAAATTTTCAGAAAAAGGTTTCGTTAATGATTTAAATTCAATAAAGCAGGTATCAAATTTTCTTCACAAAAATAAAGACAAGTTGCTTACAAACTCTTTGCTAATTATAGAAAAAATTTCATCCGTTTTAAATCACTTAGTCGAAAAGAATTCGAGTAAAAATAAAAATACTATTATTGAAATATTAATTTTTAAAATTGAATTATCAAATTTTGGACTTGGTTTAGGAAGAACACAATTAAGACTTAATGCAAATCAACTAAATAATGCTATATCCAAAGAAATTGATTTGAAGGGAGATCCAAATGATCCCTCAAATAAACTTACCTATCTGAATATAATTTCAAAAATGATTGATAATGTTAAACCTGTAAAAATTAATTTTGGAAGTATTTATGAAGAAAACATGAATGCAAGAAGATATTTTATGTTAACAAAGCAAATCTTGAAATATATAGACGAGAATCAGTCAATAAGATTTCTTATCGCTGAATGTGATTACCCACTTACTGTTATGACAGCATTATATTTCTCAAAATTATTTGGAGTAGAAAGTAAAATCGATATATCACCTCTATTTGAGACCGAGAAAGGTCTTGAGATTGGAGACGATGTAATTAGAACACTTTTAAGAAATTCAAATTTTAAAAAATATATCTTAGCACGAAAAAAACTTACAGTTCAAACAGGATTTTCAGATGCTGGAAGATACTTAGGTCAATCTGCTGCAGTTTTATCAATTGAAAATTTGCAAAGAAAAATTGCCAAAGCAATGCATGATTTAAATATAACAAACGTAAAACTTTTAATTTTTAACACTCACGGAGAATCGATTGGAAGAGGGGGACATCCTGTATCCTTAATTGATAGATTGAAATATGTGAATTGTAATTATACTCGAAAAAAACTTATGGATTGGAAAATTGATTTAATTCAAGAAATGAGTTTTCAGGGTGGTGACGGTTATCAATACTTTATGAATCACGATTTAGCTTTCGCTGCTATCTCAAGAATTATAGAATTTTGCTATAATGATAGTTCTGTAAAATCAGATGCTTTGTATGATTCGATAGATTTTGGTATAGAGTTTGTTAACACAATTAAAAATTTTAATACAGAAATTATGGACGATCCTAATTACGCTGCACTTTTAAATGTATTTGGATCTAATTTAACTCACTCAACTGGATCAAGATCAGTGAAGCGTCATATTGATTCTTCTATTAAGACACTTGTTTATCATCCCAGTCAGACAAGAGCAATACCTCAGAATTCGATTCTTCAACAACTTGGAATGTTAGCAAACTCTCTGGGGGGAGTTGGTAGATTTATAGGTAAAGACCAAAAAAAATTCGTCAAAATTTACAATAATTCCGAAAGATTTAAAAGAATTATGGACATAGTGCAACATGCATTTGCCTTTAGTGATATAGAGGTATTAAAAGCTTACATAGATTGTTTTGATCCAGGGATGTGGTTGTCTTGGTCAACAAGAACCGCAGATTCAGAAAGAAGTAAAAATATGAAAGAAGTTGCAAATTTACTTGAAAAATTTGATGTTCATTGGAGGCTTAATAAAGTTTATAGAGGATTGCACCAGGAATATATGGAAATTAGAAACTGGATTTTGGGTCGAAAACTTAGAGGAAGAATTGCTGTAGGAAGAGGAAGGGTTATTGAAAAAGAGATCAGAGACGAATTATTATTAATGCATGGAATACGAGTTGCTATTTTTCATGAAATTTTTTTACTCTCCGTTAGAATTCCAAAGTTTAGTGATCAGGCAGGTACAACGAGAGAAGAAGTCATTGCAAAATTAATTAGATTTGATGTTTTTAACGCAGTTGAAACTCTAAGGAAAATTTTTCCAGTTGGTCAAGTAAAAACTTCGAACATTGGTTTTTCTGATAAATCAAATTATGTAAGTGAGGGTAACATTAATTATACTAAAGAAGAAAAAAGTATTTTCCAAAAGTTGGAAGCTTTGTATGAATGTGCAAGACGCGTTAGCAATGGAATTAATCATTTCATTGGATCTGTAGGTTAGTTAGAATTATTTCTTTTTTTCAGCTTTATAGTCATCTTCAATTGCACCTATGTCTTTATCTGATAAATTCAATTTCTCCGATAATAACCTTAGTTCCTCTCTTTCCTCTTTATCAATAACGTCGTCTTTCAGCATAAATTTTAATTTGTCTTCATATTTTTTTTGATTCCTTCTTGTAAATTCTGTAAAAGCTGATGCCATGATTCCAGCAGGCAATGCAACCGTTCCGATTCCTAAAATAATACTTATAGACCCAAAAAATTTTCCTAGATTAGTAATTGGGTAAACATCTCCGTACCCAACTGTTGTAAGCGTAACTAACGCCCACCACATGGACTGTGGTATGCTCCCAAATTTTTCTGGTTGAACGTCCTTTTCAACCAGGTACATTCCACTAGATACAATTATTAAAGCTATAAACAATAAAAAAAATGCTGCCCCAAAGGACCTTCTTTGATCCCATAATACTGAAATTAAACTATTAATTGAACCTGAATACCTTGAAAATTTTAACAACCTTACTATCCTCAATGCTCTCACAAATCTAAGATCAATGGATGGGTAAAACAATGCGATAAGACTTGGAAGGATCGCAATGGCATCAATTAAAGCTCCAAAGCTAAAAATATATCTGACTCTTTTTTTATAATCACTTCCTTCCTCATTTTTTCTAGAAACACAAGACCACAGCCTGAGCAGATATTCTATGGTAAAAATTAATACTGAAAAATACTCGAAATAATTGAAATAAGTTTCAAATTTTTCATAAATTGAGTCAACAGTTTCTAAAATTACTGAAAAAACATTTAATGTTATCAAAGTTAGAAGAAAAAGGTCAGTTACCTTACTTGCTATATCTTTATCTTGTCCTGGTTCAAGTAATTGCCAACATCTATACTGTATTTGTTTAATATTAATTTGTTGCTCCCTGAGAATTATTTTTTAGGACAAGTTATTTCTTTTTGGCATGTATTCCCAGGTGAACCAAGGTATATCTCTTTATCTTTTGCTCCTCTTTTCTGAGATTGATAAGTGCAAACAACATCACCTGGGACTTTCCTTTCACTAATCAGCCTGCATTTTGGTTGAATAACAATTCTCTTCCTTCTATCGAATGTTCCCTCTTCAGGTGCATACGTTCTGCCCTTTGTTTTTGGCAAGGAATCAACCATGAGGGGAATTAGAAAACAAAATAATATAAAAAGACTAAGAATTTTCCTCATCAGGCTTTTCTTTATTCTCAATATTAGTTTTTGTGGATGTTTTTTCATCTGTCCCAGGCATATATGCGGATCCTTGAATTGATTTTGCAACAAATCTGTTCATTAAAGGATCAGAATTTTTTACATAATCCTCTAGATCTTCTTGTAAAATCTTTTCTGCCTCTTCTTTATTTTTAGCTTCTATTTCTGCTAACCCGTCGACAATCCAGTGAACTTTAAAAATCATTCTACATCTTTCTTTGAATTAAAATATTTATTTTTTGTAAAGATTTCGTTAGCTTGAAATTGAATTTCAGTAATTTTTTTTTTTTCAATTAACTTACCAACTCTATCTCTCATCTTCATAGCCTTATACACCCCCGAACTTACAGATACAGAATACCATAAATATGATTTTTCAAAATCAATTTCTGGAGAAATTTTTTCATACCAATAACCCAATTTAAAAGCAGATATTGGGTTGTTATCGTTAACAAAACCATTTTCAAGGATTTCAGGGATAGTTTGGGAAATTTTAACAAACTCTTCTTCTTCTAGTTTTTCTTTTAATGATTTTATTTTATTTAAACATTTTTTATTTCCGTTTAATGAACAAAGCCAAGTATATTTGAGTGACTTACTATAGTCTTGAGCAGTTCCGATACCCTCAAAATACATGTTTGATAAATTAAATATGGCGTCATTATTTCCTTTTTCAGAAAGATTAAAAAAAACAATGAACGATTTTTTAAACTCTCCATTTTCATAGAAATCGACCCCACTATCATAGTAGTCCATATCATTCAAATATTTATTTTCAGATGTTAATGTTGCTGCTAAAGAAAATTCTTTAATAAGCATGCAAGCTAATGTAATTAAAATAAGATGTTTCACCTTCCCGCCATCATTATCAGCTGTAGATATAAGACTCTAAGTCTAAACTTGGAGTTTGGTCTTTGTTCATACACCACAATTCTTGGTCTATCGGAATTAGGTTTTTGAAATTCTATTGACATGTCTTCTGGAAGATATACACCATTAAATTCCAAAGTTTTCTGAGGATCTTGCTCAAACTCTTCTTTAAATTTCGAATCTATCCAAATTCTTGCAAGAACTCTTCCAAGTATGTCTGGAAGAAATTTTCTGACCTCAGATCTGTTCTTTAAATGATGAAGTTTATTAGTTATATCAAGTGTTTTCGTTTTTTCTTGATTAACAGTTATAACTTCGTTTTGTTTCGTTTTGGCTGGTAAATTCTGTTGTTTCTTTTTCATAGTTAAATTTACTATATATCTAAATCAAAACTTAAAATAAATCATTAATTTATTAAAATTTTTAAGATATTGTCGTTATTTTATTTATGCATAATACGAAGAACATAATTAAATTTCCAAATTTATTAAATAAAAAGAAAAAAAAAATGGTTGAAATTAGAGACGAAATTGAAAGAATTTTGACTAACTATGCAATCAATGAGCGTGATTTATGGGCTGTTTCACTTGCTGCTGGAAGGTTTGCTTCAATTAACCTTGAAAAGTTAGATGGTGAAAAGGAGACGCTTAATTTTTTTAAAAATTGTATAGATACTCAAAAAAAGTTTGAACTAACCAGAAATTCTTCCAACATTACCTGAAATCTGGGCCCCAGTATCCACTGAAAGTGAATTTGTTTTTAATTTTCCGTCAATAACTCCACTGTTACCCACTTCTAAAAGGTCAGCAGTAATATCTCCATCAACTTTACCCTCTACTTTTAGGTGTTCTGCATTTATGTTTCCATTAAATAGCGCAGTAGGTTCAATAATTACAGATCTAGCAACGATATTACCTTTAAAATTTCCAGCTATAACAACTTGACCATCTTTCGATTCTAATTGTCCTTCCATTAGAAGATTCTTGTTGATGTAGGTAATATCACTCATGTTTAATCCTCGATCTGTTTATTATTTTTTAGCTTATTTTCATCCCAATTGTGAATGATCTTACAGTTAAGCGCTGCTCCTCTATCCATTTGTAGTGATTTGTAATTAATTTCTCCAGTAATAACAGAAGAATCTGTGAGCCAAACAGAATCAGCTTTAATTTTACCTTGATAATTTCCAGAGATTACAACTAATTCAGAAATTATTGAACCTTCCAGTGATGCATGTTTTCCAAGTGTTACTTTATCAGATTTAATATCTGCTTCGACTCTTCCGTTAATTTCTATAGTTGATGCATTAGATATTTTACCTTTAAATATTGCTCCTCTTCCAATAATTGATTGATTATCTGCCATTATTAAATACCCTTAGATTTTTTTGATTGTTTCTTTTTTTTGTCTTTCTCTAAACTTTTGTCTTCAATTCTTTTATCTAATCCACGAAAAAGCTGAATCTCTAAATTAGCACCGGGTCTTGCACTTAAACTATTGTAATACATGTTTCCTTTTATGTTAGCGGCAGATTCAATTGCGAGTGATTCAGCAGTAACATCTCCTTCAAAATTCCCTCCAATTATACATTCGAAAGCTTTTATATTACCTTTTTGATTTCCTTCAGCAGAAATATGAACATGTTCACATTCAATATTACCTTTAACAATTCCTTTTAGCACTAATTTTCCACTACACTTTATGTTACCATTGATCTGCATTTCAGTACCAATTACACTCGAGGACGTTGATAT
>CACODD010000022.1 GCA_902625895.1 uncultured Alphaproteobacteria bacterium | reverse complement strand
CATTATTGAAGGGTCTGTTGAAAAAATTGGTTTTAGATCAACTGCAATTCGGAAGTTTGATAAATCTTTATGCTTTATTCCAAATTACCAATTTGCAGAAAATGCCGTTGTTAATATTACTGAAATATCAAATAGAAGAATTAATTGGATAATTGGTGTAGAGTATAAAACTACGATTCTTCAACTTAAAAACATTTGTTCCGATATCGAAAGTTCGATCCGCACTAACAAGAAAGAATTTGTTGTTTCGGAGTCAACTCCCGTAATTGTGAAAATTAATGAGTTTGCTCCAAGCTCTATAGATATATTAGTAAGGTGTTTTACCAAAACCAATGATTATAATAAATTCATCAAAGCCAAGGATGGACTTGCAATTGAAATAAAGAAGATTATAGAGAAAAGAAGGTGCTCATTTGCCTTTCCATCCCAATCTCTATATATAGAAAAGTAAAAAATTAACCAAAACTCTTAAGTTTTTTATCAAAAGTTGACCAAACACCCTCTTTTCCATCCCAATTTCCAGATGTTGCAACTTTAGAATATTCAGTGGCCCTTGCCTCAAAGAAATTGGCATGTTCAACGCCATTTAATATTTCTGTTAACCAAGGCAAAGGGTGTTCTTTTATCCCAAACATTGGTTCTAAACTTAGTTGTTTTAGTCTCCAGTCGGCTATGTATCTGATATAATTTTTGATATCGGCCGGTTCCATTCCTTCAACTGGCCCCATTTCAAATGCTAAATCAATAAAATTATCTTCTAACTCTACAACTTTTTCACAACATTCATTTATTTCGTTTTTCAATTTTTTGGTCATGCATTTTGTTTCTCTAACAAATTCATGAAAGAGTTTCACCATTCCTTCGCAGTGAAGAGATTCATCTCTAACAGACCATGTAACAATCTGACCCATCCCTCTCATTTTATTATGTCTTGGAAAATTTAGAAGCATTGCAAAACTTGCAAAAAGTTGCAATCCTTCGGTAAATCCTCCAAACATTGCAACTGTTTTTGCAATTTCGTGATTTGAATCAATAGTAAACTGCTGCATGTAATCGTGCTTATCGGCCATCTCTTTATATTTAAGGAACGCGGAAAATTCCGTATCTGGCATCCCGATTGTTTCCAACAAAAGCGCGTATGCGGCAATGTGAACAGTTTCAATGTTTGAAAAAGCGGACATCATCATCTTTACTTCTGTGGGTTTGAATACCTGAGAATATCTCTCCATATAATTGTCATTTACTTCAACATCAGATTGGGTAAAAAATCTGAAAATTTGAGTTAATAGATTTCTTTCATTATCATTTAATTTAATAACCCAATCTTTACAGTCTTCACCTAAAGGAACTTCTTCTGGCATCCAGTGAACTTGTTGTTGTCTTTTCCAGAAATCGAAGGCCCAAGGGTACCTAAAAGGCTTGTAGGAATGAGAAGAGGTCAAAAGACCTGGTTTTTTATTTTCAATTAAATCATTTTTGTTTCCGTCCATCTTTTCTCCTTATTTTATTTTTAATTGTTAACATTATTGACACGACAAACATTCTTCATAATCTGTTTTTTCTTCTACTATATTTTTGGAGGGCCATTGTTTTGTATTGTCGGCTTCTACCCCTGCATAACTTGCTCTTTGTATTGATTTAGATCGACAATAATATAAACTTTTTATACCTAACTCCCATGCCTTCCAATGAAGCATCATTAAATCCCATTTATCAATATCTGCTGATAAATAGAGATTTATTGATTGACTTTGGCATATGTATGGAGTTCTATCTGCAGCCATTTCTACTATCCACCTCTGATCGATTTCAAATGCTGTTTTGAAAACTGCTTTCTCGTTATCGCTTAATTCCTTAAGATGAGAAATTGATCCATCATTTTCCAAAATGCTTTGCCAAATTTTTTCAGTGTTAAGACCTTTCGAATCTAATAAATCTTCTAGATATTTGTTTTTTACTGTGAAAGAACCTGAAAGAGTCTTGTGCGTATAAATATTAGCAGGTATTGGTTCAACGCAAGCACTTGTTCCACCGCAAATTATACTGATTGATGCGGTAGGCGCTATCGCTAGTTTGTGACTAAATCTTGCTTTTACTCCCATCTCTGAAGCGTCAGGGCAAGCTCCCCTTTCCATAGCAAGAATCAGTGACGCTTTATCAGCTTCTTTTTTTAAATGTTTGAAGAATTTTGCATTCCAGCTTTTGGCAACTGCGCTCTCAAACGGAACACCTTTTTTCTGAAGAAAACTATGAAAGCCCATTGCTCCCAGACCAACTGACCTTTCCATTTTAGCTGAGTAAATTGCATTTTTCATTGAATCTGGCGCATTATCAATAAAGTCATCGAGAACATTGTCTAAAAATCTCATTATGTCCTCTATGAAGTTTATTTCCCCTGACCATTCGTCCCATTTTTCTAAATTAACGGATGAGAGACAGCATACTGCAGTTCTGTCTTTTCCATGATGATCTAAACCGGTATGGAGCATAATTTCACTACAAAGATTAGATGTTCTAACTTTCATTCCAAGTTTTTGTTGATGTTTGGCCATATTTTTATTTACTGTGTCCATAAAGACCAAATAAGGCTCTCCAGTCTGCATTCTTGTCTCCAGTATTTTTTGCCATAGTTCCCTAGCATTTACTTTTCTGAGCGTCTCATTGGTTTTGGGGCTTTTAAGACAAAACTCTTTGTTATGTTTAACACATTCCATAAACTCATCTGTTATATTTATGCCGTGGTGCAAGTTTAAACTTTTTCTATTAAAATCACCTGAAGGTTTTCTAATCTCTAAAAACTCCTCTATCTCTGGATGATGAATGTCAAGATAGCATGCCGCTGAACCTCTTCTGAGAGAACCCTGCGAAATTGCTAGTGTTAAAGAATCCATAACTCTGACAAAGGGAATGATGCCTGAGGTTTGTCCAGATTTTTTGACTGTCTCTCCAATCGATCTAACTTCACCCCAATATGTTCCTATACCTCCGCCATTTGACGCAAGCCACACATTTTCTCCCCATGTTGATAGAATCCCATCAAGACTGTCATGAACTGTATTTAAAAAACAGGATATTGGCAGACCCCTTTTTGCTCCTCCATTTGAGAGGATAGGAGTTGCTGGCATAAACCAAAGCTTTGAAATATACTCATATATTCTCTGAGCATGTGAATCGTTGTCACTGTAGCATTTTGCTACCCTCATAAACATATCTTGAAACTTTTCACCCGGGAGAAGATATCTGTCTATCAGTGTGGCCTTTCCAAAATCAGTTAAAAACTTATCTCTAGAGCTGTCAGTTTGAAGTTGCTTTGAGTTCTGTTTTGGTTCTTTGTTTTCTAGTTTTTGCGCTGCTAGATCCAGTATATTTGCATTAGATTGATTCATTTAAAAAATTTCCTACTCTTAAAATTAAATTGTGAAACACAACATATAGTAATTAAAGATAAAATATTGTCAACCAGTAGTATTAAAGTTTTTTTGGCGTGCCCGGAGAGAGTCGAACTCCCAACCTTCTGATTCGTAGTCAGATGCTCTATCCAGTTGAGCTACGGGCACTAAGTAATTTTTCAAACAACTTTAAATTAAAAATCACATTATATAAATTGAAATAATTTAAAAATTAATTTTATTAAAATTTTTTTTTGTTTATTTTCAAAATTTTATAGGCTATAAATTAAAAATCGAACTATTGTTAACAACACTTTAAAAATGCGAAAAAAATGATCAAAAAATATTTTAACTTTATAGCTTTAGCTTTATTATTTTCAAGCTATTCGTGCACTGGTGTGCAAGAATATGTATTTCCGTCACTTTCTGATGAAGAAGTTGCAGCTCCTCCAGCACTTGAAGAAGTACCTGGGGCGGTTGAGGAAATAAACCAAGCTAATGCTCAAGAAATACCCCCTTCACAATATGCCCCTCCACCTGCAATGGCTCCGACTCAAGTAGTTAACGATGCAGGACCTACAGGGACGTTTGTAGGCGGTAAAATTAACCAATTTAGAGCTGACTTAACTAGCATTCAGAATGCAATATCATCCCACAACAATGACTTTCTTAGGTTCAAAGATCTCGTTGACGAACAAACATCAGTTTTTCAAGGACTATCAAGTGCTATAAGATCTAGGTTGCAAATAGGAACTACACCCGGAAACCCTATTTTAGTAGGTCAATGGAATGATGCTCAAAGAGCTTTAGAAGATATTCAAAATAATGTTAACAATTTGCAGATTGTTAACAACAGAGTTACTGCTGACGCAGCACTTATTGGGCATTTGAAAAATGCAATTGATTCAAGTTTTTTTATATCTGGAGCAATTGATGAGGATCACAACCAACTGAAGGTTTTAAAAGATGATGTACAAAGAACATCTGTACTTTATGAAAGATTAATGACAGAACTCGAAGAGAAGATTTCGCGTGAAATTCAAATACTTAATGATGAAAGACAGTATATGAAAAGGTTAGCGGAAGATGTTGAAGTTGGAAAATTTGGTGGAACAGTCAGTGCTCCACCCACCAAATCTACCTCTGGAGCAACCGAGCAGTCAGATCAAACCGCCAAACCAAAACAAGTAAAAGTAGCCCCAATTAACTACGATAATGCCATATTAGTAATAAAATTTGATGATACAAACTTTGACTATTCAACAGCTTTGTTTGAATCAATCTCCGGCGCGCTAGAACAAATGCCATCTGCTGGTTTTGAGGTTGTTGCTGTCAGTCCATCAGGAGGATCAAGTTACGCAGATCAAGCCAGGGATAGAGCAGCAGAAGTTTTCTCTAAAATAGTGGAAATGGGAGTGCCAACTGAGAGACTTTCCATTGCTTCTTCAACGAGCAATTCTGCTCAGGCTGAAGAAGTTCATATTTATCTTAAAAACTAATATCTTCAGTTATTAATAGCCCCTCATTGGAACATGCTAATTTTATTTCAATCCGCATGTTATCAATTAGTCGTACTCCATTTATGGATATGGCTATAAAAATTCTAGAAATACAAGGAACCTTTGTTAGTTTAGCCAAATTTTTTTCGTTTAAAATTTCTAAATAATGAACACGATCAATTCCAGATTTTTCTAGAAAGTCTTTGAAATAGTTTAATCTATGAAGTTCAAAATTCCCTTCGATTATTTCTAAATTAATTTGCTTCAGAACAGTTGGAATATATTTCGCAAGAAAAATTTTTTTTCCTAATAATTTATTTCTTGAAGAGAGTGCAATTCCCTCTTTATTTCTTACCGTTGGACAAGACTTAACTTTAGTTTTAAATTTTGAGTCTTTAATTATTTTTTTTATAACTAGCAACTGTTGATAATCCTTTTCCCCCAAAGTAATAGAATCTGGTTTTATTATATCCAAAAACTTTAGAATAATTTTTGCGACTCCCTCAAAATGGCCGCTTCGATCTACTCCACACAGTTTTCTTGAGATATCACCTAATCTAAATGCAAACTTTCCTTCGTTTATAACTTGCTCATCCGGTAAAAATAAAACATCTACACCCTCTGCTAAAAGTTTTTCTTTATCTGACTCAATCGTTCGGGGATAATTATCAAAATCTTTATCGTCATTGAATTGTAGTGGATTTACAAAAATACTGACTACTCGTATCTCGTTTGAATTTTCTGATTTTTTAAATAAACTTAAATGTCCTAAATGTAAGTTACCCATTGTAGGAATAAAATTAATTGACTTTCCTGATTTTCTTAAACTATCAATTTCTCTTGATAAAGTTTTCTCGTCACTTATTAATAACATTGTTTTTTTTTTGGATATTTTCCATTTATAACCTCTAAAGAAAATTTTTTAACAGCTTGATTTGCTACAGGAAGAAAATCAAAGTACTTTTTTGAAAATTTTGTTTTCAATTCGGTCATTCCCAAAATATCCTCTGTAACTATTATTTGTCCTCTACAACATTCAGACGAAAAGGAAGTTTTAGAGGATCTTATTATAGCAGCTTTAAACGACGTAAATAAGAAAATTGCTGAAAATACAAACGACCAGTTAGGTTCGATTTCTGGTGGTATGGGCTTACCTCCTGGTTTGAAGTTACCTTTTTAGATGTATGTCATCTCTTGGAGAATTAATTAATATTTTTTCAAAGTTACCTAGTTTAGGTCCAAGGTCTGCAAGAAGAATAGTACTTTATTTACTTAAAAATAAAGAAAAAATAATTCCATCTTTAATGACAACCATCGAAAATGTTAAATCAGAACTTTCTTATTGTCACTTATGTGGAAATGTTGATGTGATTAACCCTTGTAATATATGCGCTAATGATAAAAGAAAAAATGGAAAACTTTGTATCGTCGAGGATATAGGAGATTTATGGGCAATTGAAAAAAGTAAAGCGTTTAACGGAACTTACCACGTATTGGGTGGTGTTTTGTCAGCAATGGACGGAGTTGGACCTGATCAGCTCAATATTGTCTCATTATTAAAAAGGTTAGAATCTGGTTCTGTCAAGGAGGTAATAATAGCTACCAATGCTACTACGGAAGGTCAAATAACTGGACAATATATTGCTGATGAGTGTTCAAAATTTCAAATTTTAATTACAAGATTGGCTCAAGGAATTCCTATTGGAGGTGAACTTGATCTTTTAGATTATAATACAATGTCAACAGCATTTACTTCTCGATCTGAAATAAAAAAAATTAGTTAGAATCATCTAATTTCAGTAATTTTTCTCGTTTATTTGAAATTTTTTTTGAGGTTATCAAAATATCGTTAAGATCAACCTGGGCACTAGAAAAGTGACTATCCATCTTTTTAATACGACTCTCAAGCCTGATTAATTCTGTATTTAATTCTTTCAAATGTTGAAAAATAAAAGTTGCATTATTCTGGATTTTTTTATCTCTTATAAGGCTCTCAATCGAATTCAGAATTATCCACAACGTTGTGGGTGAAACTAGAAAAACTTTTGTCATGTAAAATGTTTCGCTAAGTTCTGGAAATAATCTAAATATTTCTAAATAGACTTGTTCGCTAGGAATGAAAATCAAAGCAATATCTGAAGTTTCTCCTGAAATAAGATATTTTTCTTGAACTGCTGAAATATGATTTTTGATATCAGATTTAAATTTTTTAAGTAGCTTGAGTTTTTCATCTTTTGAAACTGACTTTTGGAATTTTTCAAAACTTTCTTTTGGAAATTTAGCGTCAATACAAGTCTTATTAAGAGAACCTGGTGACATAATCATACAATCAACCCTTGAGCTATTTGATAATGTTTTTTGAAACTCGTAATGGTCTTTGGGAAGGTGATCCTTGATTAAATTTTCGAGTAACATTTCCCCGAACCTTCCCCTTTGTGTTGTATTTGACAAAAAGTTTTTTAAATCAACAACGTTCTCGGTTAAACTTGAAATATTTTGTTGAGCCCTATCAATCAAGGACATTTTTTCTCTAATTTGACTTAAGTTGTTATGACTTTCAAAAGATGATTTATCGAACTTTGAATCAATTTTGTCGAAATTTCTTATAATTAAATCTGATATAGATTGTTCAATTATTGATTGTTTTTCCAATAGAATTTTAATTCTCTCTTTTGTATTGTTGTTTGATATAAAAAATTGTAAAAATAAAACAATCAATAACAAAAGAATAATAATATAAAAAACCTGGTTAGTAATTATCATAGTAAAATTTAATGAGCGTTTTGGATATATTAATAATACCTGATAAAAGATTAAAGTACAAATCAACAAATGTTGAAGCTTTTGACGAGGATCTTAAAAGCATTGTAAAAAACATGTTTGATACCTTGGTTGCTTCAGGAAACGGTATTGGCTTGGCAGCGCCCCAAGTTGGTATTAACAAAAGAATTGTTGTGATTGACCTTAAAGAGGATGGAAAATCAAATCCAATGACTTTGGTAAACCCTAAAATTTTAAGTTCGTCACTTGAGAGTTTAATTAATGAGGAGGGATGTCTATCTATTCCTGGATATTATGCGGATGTTAAAAGGCCGTCTGAAATAGAAGTTGAATGGTTTGACCTAAAAGGAAATAAAAAAAAGAAGAAATGTTCTGGCTTGCTATCAGTTTGTATTCAACATGAAATTGATCATTTAGATGGAATCTTATTTATAGATTATTTATCGAAATTAAAAAAAAATAGAGCTCTTGAAAAGGTTAAGAAAATTCAAAAAAAAAATAATGAAGAGTCTAAATAAACTTTGCATTGGATTTTATGGTACATCAGAGTTTTCATTAAGCTTCCTCAAAGAATTATTTTCTCAGGATATTAAAATTTCATATATTGTTACTAAACCACCAATTGCTTCTGGAAGGGGAAAACAAGTGAATATTTCCCCTGTTCATGAGTGGGGTTTAAAAAATAAAATTGACGTTTTAACACCCGAAGATATGAAAGATAGAAAGTTCTTAGACTATGTAAAAAAAAGAAAAATTGATTTGAACATTATAGTTGCATACGGAAATATTTTAACAAAAGAAATTATAAGTATTCCAGAATATCTTAGTATTAATGTTCATGCCTCATTATTACCTAGGTGGCGAGGTGCAGCACCAATTCAAAGAGCTATCTTGTCAGATGATAAAGAAACAGGTGTATGTATAATGAGGCTAGATGAAAAACTCGATTCAGGACCAATAATAACCTCGCAAAAAATTGTTATTGAAAATGAAGATAATTGTGAAAATGTGTATAAAAAGATTGTTTTCTTTGGCAAAAGAATACTGAGAGATGCAATTTTCAGAATCATAAATGATGAAGTTAAATATGTGTTTCAGGATGAAAGATTTGTAACGTATGCTAAAAAAATTAAAAAAAATGAATCACAAATTAATTGGAAGGAAAATGCTCATGAAATTAATCAGAAAATTAAGGCCTTTAGTCCAAAACCTGGGGCATGGACAATCATACGAAATTCAGACACGAGGATTAAAATCCTCAAAGCAAACATAATTAAAGAAGAAGATTACAAAAAAAAGGATAAACTTAACATTGGCGAGGTAGGCGAAGATCTTGAAGTAAGATGTGGCAAAGACTTTTTGAAAATAAAAATTCTTCAAAGGGATGGAAAAAAACCAATTTCTGCAGTTGACTTTTTAAACGGAAATAAAATTTCAATGTTAGAATTTTGTTAATGGCAAGAATTAAACTTACAATTGAATATGATGGTAGTGAATACGTAGGTTGGCAAAAACAAAAGAATGGTAAATCAATTCAGGAAGAAATAGAAATTTGTTTAGAAAAACTTTTTAATTCAAAAATAAAAATTTATGTTTCTGGACGTACTGATGCAGGTGTGCATGCCTTTGGACAAATTGCACATTTTGACCTAAAAAAATCACACATTGAAACAAAAAAAATATCAAATGCATTAAATTATTTACTAAAAAAATCGAAAAATAAAATAACAATTCTTAAATCTGAAAAGGTTTCTGCAATCTTTCATTCAAGATTTTCTGTGAAAAAAAAAATTTATTTGTATAAAATTTTAAATAGATCAACACCATCCTTTATTTTAGAAAATAGAGCCTGGCATTTCCCCAGATTATTAAATACTGGCACAATGAAAGAGGCGTCTCAAGCATTAATTGGAAAAAAAGACTTTAACGCATTTCGTTCAATAAATTGTCAGGCTAAAACTTCAATTCGATCGTTAGAAGCAATCAAAATAAAAAAAAATAAATACAATATTGAAATTAGAGTTTTTGGTAAATCGTTTTTACATAACCAGGTAAGAATTATCATAGGCACGTTGACGAATGTAGGTATTGGAAAATGGGACTATGAGAAAGTCATAGAAATTTTGAAATCAAAAGATAGAAAGAAAGCAGGACCAACGGCACCATCATGCGGCCTTTATTTAGAAAAAGTTACTTATTAAACTTGTTCTTAAGAAATATGTTTTTTATGAATTGATGGTAAATTTTAGTTAATTTATCAATACTACTAATCTCAACCATTTCATTAACTTTGTGCATTGTTTTTCCTACCAGACCAAATTCCACGACTGGGCATATTTCTGAAATGAATCTTGCATCTGAGGTTCCGCCGGTGGTGCTTAAAATTGGATTACATCTTGTAATTTTTTTTATTGATCTAACTAGTGAATCTGTAAGAATATTAGAATAATTAAAAAAGGACTCACCAGAAACTTTCGAGGAAAGTTTATATTTTGTTGTCACTGATTTAATCCTTTTTTTATAAGATTAATAACTTGTTGGGAATTAAATTTATCATTGAATCTGACATTGAATCTTATTTCAACTTTTCCAGGTATAATATTTGATGTGAAGTTTGACGAATCAATAGACGTAATAATTAGTTTTGTAGGTTGAAACCTTTTTGATCCTGAATCAAAAGGTTTATGCAGTTCTTTAAATATTTTTTCTAAATTGTCTATTGGATTATCTGCTTTTTCAGGGTAAGCAACGTGTCCTTGTTCTCCAAGAACTTCTAATAAAAAATTAATACTGCCTCTTCTCCCAATTTTTATCATTTCACCAAGTTTATTTGGATTAGTTGGTTCACCAACTAAACAATAATCAATCTTTTTTTTTTTAGATTTAATCCATTTGTTATTTGAGGTTCAAACGGATTGGTTCTCCATTTTTTTAAATCACCTGGAGGTACAACGTCGGTGTGACCTGCAAAACAAAGATTTGGTCCCTCACCCCCTTTAAATGATGCATAAAGATTCTTAATTTTGCTAGTTCCAGACTCAAGCATGTGGCAATTAAACTTTTTTTTCTTTAAAATTTTTTGAATATAATCTATCGATCCAGTATTATCAGGCGTTATACTCTTAAATTTTATGAGCTTTGATGATAACTCAATTGTATCCATTATGACCTAAGAAGATCATTAATTGATGTTTTTGATCTTGTTTTTGCATCAACTTTTTTTACAATTACTGCGCAATATAAACTGGGACCGATTTCTCCATTTTTAAGATTTTTTCCTGGCAACGATCCAGGCACCACTACAGAATATGGTGGTATTTCTCCAAAATAAATCTCTCCTGTTTCTCGATCTACAATCTTGGTGGATGCACCGACATAAACACCCATTGAAATTACACTTCCTTCTTTAACAATTACACCTTCAGCTACTTCTGACCTTGCACCAATGAAGCAATTATCTTCAATTATTACTGGGTTAGCCTGCAAGGGTTCTAAAACTCCTCCGATACCAGCTCCACCAGAAATGTGAACATTTTTTCCGATTTGAGCGCATGAGCCTACAGTTGCCCAAGTGTCAATCATCGAACCACTATCAACAAAGGCACCTAAATTTAAAAATGAAGGCATTAAAACAACATTTTTAGAAACAAAAGCTGAATACCTTACTATTGCTCCAGGAACAGATCTAAAACTTCTTTTTGTCCATTCATCTTCAACCCAACCAGATGTTTTTAGATAAACTTTATCAAACCAGCTATATTGGCCTCT
>CACODD010000021.1 GCA_902625895.1 uncultured Alphaproteobacteria bacterium | reverse complement strand
TTTTCGAAATTTTTTCGTACTTTCGCGCAGTACATATGAAAAACAGACATGAGAAAAACTAAAACAAATTTTAGATTTAACCAAAGCTGATTGTAAATTTCTAAGTGCAAAACAAGCAATACACCAAACAACCAAGTTAATACCATCGAAGGATTCATTATATATCTCATCAGTTTTTTTTCCATTGTTATGAATATCTTATATTCGGTAGAATTACTCTTTGTTCCTGAATGATATACATATAGTCGAGGCAAATAAAATAAGCCTGCCATCCATGTTGTGAAGAAAACAATATGAAAAAATTTAAATAAATTGTAGTAGTTTATGTCCACTTTTATCTTTTAATTAAGTATTTTTTAACTAAATATTCCAGTAAATCTATGTGTTCCTTGTTATAATTTAAACACGGTACTGTTAAAAATTTTTCTCCTCCATTTTCAATAAAACTTTCCTTTGCTTCTATGGATATTTCTTCCAGTGTTTCAACACAATCTGATGCGAAACCTGGACATATCACAAAAATTTTTTTCTTTCCTTCATTGGGAAGATTGTCAATAGTTTCGTCAGTATATGGTTTAAGCCACTCATCCGGTCCAAATCGAGATTGAAAAGTGGTAACTATTGGAATGTCACTTTTTATGTACTCAACTAATAGTCGTGTTGTTTTCTGGCAATAACAATGATAGGGATCCCCTTTTTCGAAATATTTTTTTGGTACCCCATGATATGAAGCCACTATAACATCTGGCGTCCAATTAATCTCCCTTAGTGCTTTCTTAATACTTACGGCTAGTGCTTTTATATATAACGGTTCTGATTCATAATGTGGAATTACTTGAAGACTTGGTTGCCATCGCATTTTCATCAAAGATCTATACACTTCGTCACACACAGTTGCTGTTGTTGCCGCTGCATATTGAGGATATAAAGGTAATATGATCATTTCTTGGCATCCTTTTTCTTTTAGTATACATAACTTCTTAGCTATCGATGGATTTCCGTATCGCATTGCATAATCAATTTCTATAAATTTATTCTTCATTCTTTTTTGTAAGTTAGATGTTTGTTTTATCGTAAAATATCTTAACGGCGACATATTTTGCTTTTCCATCCAAATCTTTTGATACGCTTTCGCTGTTTTCGCGGGCCGAAATGTTAAAATTATGAGGTTTAAAATAAGCTTCCATAAGATCGGATTCACTTCTATGACTCTTTTATCGGACAGAAATTCCTTTAAGTATTTTCTTATATCCCACCATTTTGTTGAGTCTGGTGTCCCTAAATTTATTAAAAGCACTCCCGTTTTTCTTTGAGGAAGTTTTGGATGTTTATTTGGCAGTTTCATAATTTCTTACTACTTTTATTACTTTCTCTATATTACTTATTTTGGTTTTCGGTAAAATCCCGTGGGATAAATTAAAAATATGGTTGTTTTTTTTGAATTTTTCTAAAACTTCTTTTGTTTTTTCCTCTATCCTCTTTCCCTCCGTCAATAATTCTTCCGGGTCTAGATTTCCCTGAACAGTAATCCCTTTTTCTCTAAGAAAGTTTGGTAAATGTTTTGGATAATTTCTATCCAGAGACAAGACGTCACAATTAACTTCTTCCGCAAAGACTTTATAATTATTTCGTGAACCTCTTGGAAAGTGAATTATTTTTGTGTGTTTCGAAAATGCTTTTATTTCTTCGCTAATTTGATGATTTGGTTTGATAATAAAATCCATGTATTCTTCTCTTTCTAAAAGCCCTGCCCACGACTCAAATATTTGAACGTAGGTTGCTCCACTTTCTATTTGCTTTTTCAAATATTCAATTGAAATCTCGGTTAATATTTTGATTAAATCAAGAGCTTCTTCCTGCTTTTCCTTTATGAATCTTTTTATTTTTCTATGTGTTTTAGTTGTGCCGCCCTCTACCATGTAATTTAGAACAGTAAACGGGCCTCCACAAAAACCGATTATGTTTTTAGATCTTTTTTTGGTGTTTAGTATTTTAATAGTTTCGAAAATATTAGAAATCTTATTCAACGATTTGTATAAACTTGTGTAATTGAGATCTCGTTTAGAAGAAATGCTATTCAAGAGAGGGCCGTGATTTTTTAAAAATTTTACATCTTGTCCCAGAGCGTAAGGTATTACAAGAATATCTGAAAAGAGAATGATAAAATCAAGGTCAAATCGTTTTATGGGTTGGAGTGATATTTCTGATGCAAGCTCCGGATCAAAACAAAGTTTTAAGAAATCAGAGTTTCTAGATCTAATCTCCATATACTCGGGGAGGTACCTACCTGCCTGCCGCATAAACCAAATTGGTATTTTATTAACAAGTTTCATCTACTACTTTAAGTTTATTAATAATAAGGTTGTTGTTGTTGTTGTACATATAATTAAGTTGATAAACTTTATTAACAGATTACTCACAGGAAATGAAGTAATAAGTTTGTGGAAAATATGTGATTAAAAGCGCAGACGCAAACAAGACAAAAACAAAGAAAGTGGAAAAAAGAAAAATAATAGTGTTTATTATAGTGTTAAGAAATATATTCACAGAGTCAAGTTGTGGAAAAAAAAAGGAAAAAATAGAAGAAAAAGTGACCAATCAAGAAAATAAAGAATTACACACAAAATTCTCAAAGATTATCCTCGCCTCATCAAGCGATATAAGAAAGAAAATGTTGAATCAGTATTTTTCCGATGTTGTAAGCGTTCCACATAATGCAGATGAAGATAAATATAAAAGACGAATAAAAGACCCTGAGGAGATGGCTCTTACAATAGCAAAAGAAAAGGCTTTATCCGTGTTAGAAAATTACTCTAGAGAGATAATTATTGCTTCAGACCAAATTTTAATATGTGAAAACAAAGTGATTAGCAAGCCAAAAAGCATTGAAGAAGCAACACAAAAATTATTATTTTTAAGAAATAAAACTCATAAGTTGTATAGTTCTATATATGTAATGCGAAAAGGTAAATTTTATTTTCAACAGGTTAAAGAAGCATTATTATACTTTGCAAACATAGCTCAGAAAGATATAGAATTGTATGCGAAAAATAACAAGGAAACCGTACTCGCTACAGTTGGGTCATACAAAATTGAAGAAAACTCGAAGCACAAGTTTTTAAGTATAATTAATGGAGATCTAGAAACAATCTTAGGGTTCCCAATAAACGACTTAATGAAAAAGATCAAACATGAAAAGTAAATTATTTGTTATAGGCAAACCGATTAAACATTCTAGATCACCAATAATACACAATTTTTGGATTGAAAAGTTTTCGCTCAATGCAAGTTACAACAAGCTAGAAGTAGATAAAACAGAAATAAAGGATTTAATACAGCAGGTAAGAGATGGCAAGATCAAAGGTTTAAATGTCACAATCCCATATAAAAAAATAATGGCAGATTTTGTAGATGAGGTGGAAGAATCTGTTTTACGAAGCAATGCAATAAACACAGTTTATAGGGTTAAAGACAAGATAATTGGCGCAAATACAGATGGGATTGGATTTATATCTTCCCTAAAGAAAGATTTAAATTTTACTATCAATTCAAATACTAATGTTATGTGTATAGGAGCGGGAGGGGCTGCTTACGGAATTGTTTCAAGTTTGATAGACTCAAGTCCAAATACAATAAATATTATAAATAGGACAAAATCTTCAGGTATAAAACTAATTAAACACTTTGAAAAATTTACTCAATCAAAAAAAATTTTTGAAACCTCACTTTTGGGCCTCAACCCCAATAATGACATTGATTTACTTGTAAATTGCACATCATGTGGGATGAATGGAAAGAACCCACTTGCTATAGAGCTTACTTCAATGAAAAAAAAATCATTAGTTTATGACATAGTTTATGAACCTGCCCTTACTCCTCTTATGAAATTGGCAATAGATAATCAACTACAAAATACAAACGGGCTTTACATGCTTGCGCGGCAAGCTGCAGAATCATTTAACAAGTGGTTTGGAATAATGCCAGAAGATTCACACATCAATGAAATTATTAAAATAATGAAAAATGATTAAAATTGCAATTACTGGAAATATCGGAAGTGGTAAATCAACAATTACAAAAATTATTAGAGAACTAGGATTTAAAGTTTTTGATTCAGACAAAGAGGTAAAAAAAGCTTTGACAAAAAAGGATTTAATTAATGAAATAAGTAATGAGTTTAAATCAAAAATCCCGGGTCTTATTAAAAGAAATACAATTGACAAAGCTAAACTTGGAGAATTTGTATTTTCTAACCCGGGTGAATTAAAAAAATTAGAGCAAATAGTGCACCCAAAAGTTTGGGAAAGCAAAGAAAAATTTTTTGAGAAAAATTGTAATGAGCCGGCCGTCTTTTTAGACATTCCCCTGTTATTTGAAAAAAAACTACAAAGCAAATTTGACTTTATTATACGAACCCTTGTATCAGAGGAGGTTCAAAAGAAAAGAGTATTAAAAAGAAAAAATATGACTAATGCAAAGTTTAATCACATAAGAAAAACACAAACCGATTATTCAGGTGTCGAAGACAAATTTGTCTCCTTGGATATAAATACTGAAGAAGATATTAAAATAGTAAAAAAAAAAGTTAAGAATTTCTTGGAGAAAATTTTGAACTTATAAAAAGAACCAGATTTAACATTAATGTTGATGAAGACGACCACGTACCACCGATAAATGCTTGTTTTGAAATCAATAGTTTTCTTATGACAAATTGTAACTCACTTATTGAAAACATCTTAAGCTGCTGTCTAAATTCTGGTAAATTTTTAAAGAAAATAGGAGGCCTTAGTTGCTTTATAGCACTGCTAACGTCAATACCTTCGTTACTTTTAATCTTAATAACAAGCAACCTAAAAAAGTGCTCAAGAAGGTAGGTTATTAATCTCATATTATCAGAGCCATAGTCTGTAAATTTATTAAAATTCTTAACAAATCCCCTTTTCTCCTTAGATGCAACTGAAGAAATAAATCTTGTGTCGTCGTTGTTAAGTGTATCTGATATAAAAGTAAGAGTGTTGTGCATGAATTTTTTCTCTGGTTGACTCTTATACAGTATAATTATTTTCTCAAGCTCACTCTTAATTTCTAGTCTTTGATTTGATAGATTGCTTGTTAATAATTTTATTAGAGACTCTGAAACGTTTACATTTTCATTTTGCAAGACATTACTAATATATGTTTTTTTTTCACTTTCACTCTCTTCGTAACAAGCAACTGAAATAGAATAGTTATTTTTTTCAAAAAAAGACCTTAGCGGAGATCTTGGTCCCAGTTGATGACATTTTAAAACAACAATTAAATCCTTATTCGTTTCTTTTGAAATAATTGAGATTATTTCTTTATTAATTTTTTCGCTGTTAAGATGAAAACATAAAAAAGTTTTTGAACCAAAAATATTTGGTGTTGAGCTTTCAATAAAGATTCTCGATAGATCTTCTTTTTTAATTTCATCTGAGAAGAAGTTTATTACCTCATAGTCTTGTTCAACATTTTTAAAACTTTTAGTCAGATTGACACAATCACACACTTTTCCGTAATTTGGGCCGTAAAACAAAAAAAACCTAAATGAACGATAGTTTTCTGGTTTTTTTTCAAAATCGTCAAACTTTACAATCACGGACTAATTTTTCTCTTAGTGGACAATGCGAGGATTAAATCAGCAAGGTCAGTGGATAAGGATTTTACTATTTTTTTTGAAGTATCTTCAAGAGAGACTATATTTGCATAATTGTTATTTGTATAGTTAAAACTTCCCGTATTTCTTAAACTGCCGGAGGTCAATTCCCCTTTTTTATCAAAAAAAACATATTTAGCTTCAATTACAAGCATAAGTGCATCAGAACTTAAATCTTTATTTATCCCCATACTAGAGACAACCCGATCAATTGAAACAACTAACTTTAAATTAGAGTCTTTAGAACTCTTCGCATTAAGCTTTTCATCTAGAAGTAATTTCATTGTGGATGCATTGTTCTCATATTTTTCTTTTGATTTAATTACTATTTTGACCTTGTGGGGATAATATAAATTTGCCCTTTTGTACAAAGGCTTATATGCACAAGAACTGAAAAAATAAACAACAAGAATTGTAAAAAGTATTTTAATTTTCATATAACAAAATTAATTATTTTATTAGGCACAAATATTATTTTCTTTGTCTTCTTAATATTTACACTGTAATTACTTTGGCTTCCAACTATTGTTTCAATTAATCTATCTTTTTTTATATTTTCATGGACTTTTATAGTACCCTTTTTTTTCCCGTTTATTTGGATAACTATTATTACCTTGTTATTTGGAGATTTTTTTAAATCCGCTTGAGGCCACTCTATATTTTCAATTATTTGATCTGATCCAGATTGATAAACTAACTCCTGGGAAAAGTGCGGAGTTATGATATAGATTAATCTTAAATAAATCGACCAACAATAATTAAATATTTCCCCTACCAATTTTTCCTTAATAAGGAAATTTGATAATTCACGTAATTTTGCAACAGCTGTATTAAATCTGTAGTTTTTTACATCCTGTGAAAAATTATAAATTGTTTTATTAGTAAATTCATATGCTTTTTTTTCTTCATCTGACATGTTGGTGTCTTTCTGAAAGGTGATTATAAAATTAAATTTTGAAGATAGAAGATCATAAATTTTTTCTAGGTATTTATTCATTGCTTTGATACCATCTATAGACCACTCTAAGTCTCGTTCTGGAGGAGAGTCTGATATCATAAAAAGACGTGCAGTATCTGAACCATATGTAGACACAATTGAATCAGGATCTACAATGTTCTTTTTAGATTTGCTCATTTTTTCTGATCTGCCCTTTATAACTTCTATTGTTTTGCTGCCTTGATTAGTCCAATATGTTCCTTTTTCTTTTATAACGTTTTTGGGTTCTATCCATTTGTTATCTTTTGTTTTGAAAGTTTCATGACAGACCATGCCTTGAGTTATTAGTTTTTTGAAAGGCTCTGTGGGAAGTTGCTTTCCGCAGACTTTCAACGCTCTAACAAAAAATCTAGAATAAAGTAAATGCAAAATTGCATGTTCTACTCCACCGATATAATGATCAACTGGCATCCAATAAGAAACGTCTTCATCCTTAAAAGGTTCTTTTGATGATATTGGCGAACAGAATCTTAAAAAATACCATGACGAATCGAAAAATGTATCAAGGGTATCTGTTTCTCTGGTTGCATCCATTCCTGTTTTAGGACATTTAGTTTTTTTCCAGTGCGGGTGATTTTCAAGAGGGTTTCCAGTTGCCTTTAATTTAATATCGTTTGGTAGCCTAATTGGTAATTCACTATCATCAACTGCCAGAATTTTTCCATCTTTTCTGTAAATTATAGGAATAGGACATCCCCAATATCTTTGTCGTGATACACCCCAATCTTTTAATCTGAACTTTACACATCTTCTTCCAATTTTTAATTTCTCAATTTCTTCAACTATTGTTTCTTTCGCGTTTTTTATATTTTTTTCATCAAGAAATTTAGAATTTATTAATATGTCTGTCTCATTTGTTTCACAATAAGGAAGAAGCTTTTCTTTACTCTTTATTATGCATTTTACAGGAATTTTATATTCTTTTGCAAAATGATAATCTCTCTCGTCATGAGCTGGACAGCCAAAAATTGCCCCATTTCCGTAATTAATCAATACATAATTAGAAAAAAATACTGGAATTTTTTCGTTTTTAATAAAAGGATGTTCAGCAAAAAGTGATGTATGAAATCCGATTTTTTCTTGGACAGAATCTTTTGTTTCCTGCATTTTTAAACACCTGTTTCTAAATTCTAAAAATTTTTCATCATCTAAAAATTGTGATGAAAGGGGATGTTCAACTGATAATGCAATAAAACTTGCTCCAAAGATTGTTTCAGGTCTTGTAGTAAAAACGTCAATCGATAATTTTGATTGAGATATTTTGAATTTTATCTCAGCTCCTTCAGACATACCGATCCAATTTTTTTGCATTAATTTGACTTTTTCTGGCCAATTTTCTAATTGATTTAAATCACCTAAAAGCTCTTCTGAAAATTTAGAAATATTTAGAAACCATTGAGACAATTTCTTTTTCTCAACGATCGCTCCAGATCGCCAGCCTTTACCATCAATAACTTGTTCATTTGCTAATACAGTTTTATCTACCGGGTCCCAATTAACAAAACTGTCCTTTTTATAAACAAGCCCATTTTTGAAAAATTCTATGAAAATCTTTTGTTGATGTTTATAATAACTTGCGTCGCATGTTGATATTTCACGTTCCCAATCAATTGATAGCCCAATTCGCATCAATTGTGATTTCATACTCTTAATGTTGTTTTCAGTCCAATCTTTGGGATTAACACTGTTCTCTATAGCAGCATTTTCTGCCGGCATCCCAAAACTATCCCAGCCCATCGGATGCAAAACATTAAAACCATTAAGTTTATAAAATCTTGCCGTAACATCACCTATTGTATAATTTCTCAAATGTCCCATGTGAATTTTTCCAGAGGGGTAAGGAAACATTTCAAGGACATAAAATTTTTTTTTTGTTTTATCTTCCTTGGATCTATATATCCGTTTTTCCGCCCAATAGTTTTGCCATTTCTTTTCAATGATTTCTGGATTATATTTTTTCATTATTGTCAAAACAACTTATTGCACCAAAACCGTGTAAATTTTTATTCTTCACAGACTTAAAGTTTTCGTAATTTACTCCTCCTAGTGCAAAAATTACCTCTTCTTTAAAAAAAAAACAAAGAGAAATAAAAATATAGTGGTTCAACGGTTTCTTCTCAGGATATGAATCAGTTTTTAGCACTGGTGAGAGAAATATTAAATCAATAAAACCTTTGGCCAAAAAAGCTTCTTTAACATTATGAACTTTTGCTACAGTAAAATAGCTTTTATGTTTATTCTTTGTTGAATGAAATTTTTTTGACTTTTTATTTATTTCAATCATCATCCCGAATGCGTGATACTTACTACACCCAAATTTCGAAAAAGGAATAACGAATTTAATTTTTTTTTTCCTACAAAACTTTATACATGGTTCAATCTTTTTTAGAAAACTGTAAACGTTTAAATTTTTATTAAAGAATATTACACCTACTTTTTTTGATAAATTATTTAATTTTTTACTATCTGATAAATTTTCGGGGTTGAAAAAAAACCATTCTTTAGGAATTGTGGAATTTTTTTTATTTTGGTAATACATACTCATGAATAAAATATTATCAAATTATCATGAAATTTTAAAACAAATACGTTTTTGTGAAAGAAATCTAGATGGAAAATACTGTGAAACCAAGTTAATAGCCGTTTCTAAGCAGTTTCCAAAAGAGACAATTCAAATTTTAATCAATAAAGGTCACAAAATTTTTGGAGAAAATAAAGTTCAAGAAGCTCAAGCAAAGTGGATTGACCTTAAGGGCGAAAATCCTGGAACAAACATTGAGTTACATCTAATAGGCCCTCTTCAATCAAACAAAGTTAATTTAGCTTTAGATATCTTTGATGTAATTCAGACTGTTGATAGAGAGAAAATAGCTTTGAAATTGAATAAATACTTAGAGGAGAAAACTGACATAAAAAAAAAATTTTTTATTCAAGTTAATATTGGAGATGAAAAACAAAAAAGTGGAATAGAAGAAAGCTTAGCAGAGCAGTTTTTTAAATGGTGTTCAAATGATCTGAAGCTTAACATCATAGGCTTGATGTGCATTCCTCCATTTGGAGAACCACCTGAACCTTTTTTTAAAAGGCTAAGAAATTTATGCGATCAACTAAATCTCAAGCATGCTAGCATGGGAATGTCTAGTGATTTTGAATCAGCAATTGAACATGGAGCAACTTTCATAAGAGTTGGAACTCGAATATTTGGGAAGAGAAATTAAAGAATAATTAATTTTGAATAAGTTTTAATTGAATTAAGAATTTTTAAAAGTATTTCTTTCTCTAGCGCAATGCAACCATCGGTATGGTTTTTGGAGAAATCACTACAGTGCAAAAAAATTGCACTTCCTTTAAATTTTTTTATGTTATCTAAGTTGTAATTAAATGTAATGAATATGTCATAAAGATCATCTTCTCTGTAAAGGTTTTCGCATATGTAATTTTTTTTTGTCTGAAAGCTGTTGTAAAACTTACTTTTTGGATCAACGCACCAAAAAGAGGTTTTATTAATCTTTTTTAATGGAAGGCAAGTTTTTAAATATTTCACCTTATCGGGACGATAGTAAACTTCAGAAAACTCAAAAGTTCCTATTGGGGTAACTTTATCTCCTTCACGTGTTTTTTTCCCAATACCCCTTGATCCTACAAAGCATTTGCATTGAATATTATCATGAACTAATACACCAATATTTATTTTTTTTGTTTTAAAAACTTTTAGATTTGCCACTATAAAAAGAATATGACAAAAGTTACAAATCTTATAGCTATTTTTAAAAGAAATTTGCTCTTTTTTGAACTTCAAAGACTTTTAAAAAAAGAAGGTTTTGCAGTTAATTTTAAAAAAGATTTCAAATCTCTAAAGAAGTCAGACTTTCGAAATTCTATATTTATATTTGAAATTGCTTCAGAAAATGAACTACGGAATATTCTTTCTCTCTTAAAAAAAAATCAAAATAGTTCAAATTTTATATTTATAATGAATAAAAAAATCAAAACTCCAACAGAGAATTTTAATTTTAAGACTTTGAATCAACCCATAATGTTTAATGATTTGCTTAGATACATTAAAACTTTAGAAACGACCTTTAGTAAGGAAAAATTGAACATAAGGTTTGGAAATAAGTTATATGATCGTCTCAACTCTAAATTAATAAATGATGCGAATGGAGACTTTATTAAACTTACTGACCTTGAAAACAAACTTATAAATTTTATTTTAAATAAAAACGATGGTTGTACTAAAAATGAAATTCTTAAGAATGTTTGGGAGCATTCCGCAAAACTAGAAACACACACAATGGAATCTTTGATATACAGGTTGAGAAAAAAAATTGAAGATGATCCAAATCAACCAAGAACGTTAATTCAGATTAATAAAAAGTATTATCTAAACCGCGGCTAGTATATTTGAAACGGAATCTTTCTTGGATCTTCTAATTCGATGTTGAATAGTTTCGGAGGCAATTTTTTATTTAGGTGGAGGTTATCAAAAAACACTTCTGTTTTTGTTTGATCTGTTTTAAACACAGTCCATTTCTTCATTTTAAAAGGTTTAGTCTCAAATAAAATTTCAATAATACCTTTGTCTTCAAAATTAGTGCTTGAAATCTCTACTAACAATGTACTTTCATTTTCAACTAATTTTAATATTTTAACTTTATTCATATCTAGTTTCTTAAAAAGAAGAATACTAAGCGGATTTTCATTTTTTCTGTGAAAGTTTATGCTTTTGAGGTCCTTATTTACAGAAGCTAGACGTTTGGAATCTGAAATTAACAAAAGAGGAATTTGTTCATACTCAATTCTAAACTTACCTGGACGAGATACAAAGATTTTTCCAGATAATATGTCTCCACTATTATTGATTTGAATAAATTTTGAGCTTAAGGAAGAAAAACTTTCTAGATAATTTAGAATTCTATCTCTATTTATATTGCTAAAAGCTTTGTTATGTATAAATATATATATAAGAATTATAAGGGTTATTTTTTTGAACATGAAAGCATCATATACGAAGATATCTAATCTGTGTAAATTAAGATTATTTTTATTTTTAACGCTCTTTGTCGTGTCGGGTTGCCAAATCAATCAATCCGTAAGCATCCTTAAAGAGAAACTTTTTTCGGAAACTGACGAAATAGATAATGAAGAGAAGAAGATTCCCCAATCTTTAGATATTAAAAAAAAAGAGGTCAAAGAATCTTCAATTGTAGAAAAGTTTGATCAAAATAAAAAAGAAGTTCAGAAAGATCAAATTTCATCCGAATTAAAGGATGACAAAATAAAGAAAGAAGAAACTTTAGATAACAAAAAGTCAAGAGAGACTAGAGTTTTACGTATCAAAGAA
>CACODD010000020.1 GCA_902625895.1 uncultured Alphaproteobacteria bacterium | reverse complement strand
AGCGATAGAGTTGATTCATTCTTCAGAAAATAGCCTGAAAAATTTAATCTCAAATAGTGAACTCACTCACCTTACTGAATATTTAAAAAATTCTCGAGCAATTTTAATTTTTCCTGAATTATATGAAGGAGGTTTATTATTTGGAGCAAAAGGAGGGAATGGAATATTAATTATTCGAAGAACTGGCGAGGAATTTTCAGGTCCTTTCTTTTATTCAATTGGTGGATTAAGTTTTGGTCTTCAAATTGGAATGAAATCAGCGCAAGTTGCAATTACAATAATGACTAATAGAGGTTTAAACTCTATTTTAAAAGAAAGAGTTAAACTTGGAGTTGATGTTGATACAGCAATAATAAACTCTGGAGTAGGATACTCTGCTGAAAGCACATTAAGACTGGCAGATATTTACTCCTTTTCAGACAACTCTGGATTATTTGTTGGAGGTTCATTGGAAGGGACATATCTTCAACCACGGAATGATTTAAATCAAATTATTCATGGTAAAGAGTTTACTTCTGAAGAAATATTAAAAAATAAATCAATTTCGAAAGGTATATCTAATTTATCTAAAATTCTTAATAAAATAGATGATTATCAAAAAATTAAATAAAGAAAATGCTATAATTTTGTGTGGACATGGATCAAGAGATTCTGACTACAAAAATGAAATGTTTAACTTGAAGATAAAATTAGAAGAACATATTCAGTACGATGTTTTCAATTGTTTTATAGAAATAAATGAACCATCAATTGAGGACTGTTTAGACGAAATAATTCACAAATACAAAAAAATTTTATTTTTTCCACTTCTTCTTTTTGATGGGAAACACATGACAAGAGATATAAAAACAAAAATTAATAATTTGTCACAAAAATTTGAAAAAAAAATTCATATAGTGAGTAAGGTATCACTTTTAAAAGACATACTTCCAAAAATAAAAGATATAATAACTAATTCTCAATACAAAAAATATGATACCTTAATAACATCCTGCTCATTTAGTAAAAATAAAACCGTGTTAAATCAATTACGAAATTATACTTATAAGTTATCAACCAGCCTTAATATCCAAAATAAAATATTTCATTTTGTTGGTGATGAAGGGGAAGTTCTTTCTCAGTTAAAAAAACTACGAATAAAAAATATCATTCTTCATCCTGTCTTTTTTTTTAATGGTTATTTATTCAAGAAAAATATTAGATACTTTGAAAAATATTTTGAGACTATGCAAATTTTTCCAATTGCACAATATGATCAAATTTTTCAAATTATTTCTGATAAACTAATTAGAAATATTTAGATTTTTAACCATCTTTTTAATCAATAAATTCCTGGAAGAGTCAGCATAATCGAATATGGTTTTTCCAGAAAAATCTGTTAAATCTTTGTCAAAATTTTCTCTCACTAATAAGTTTACAGCATTCACATTTCCCTTTTCAATGCTGTGCATTAAAGCTGTCATTCCCAGTTTATCCTGGAAATTTAAATCAATGCCTGATTTTACTAAATCTTCAATAAGTGAATATTTTTGAATATTGACATAATAAATTAATAACGAAGTTTTATTAAGAATTGTAACCTTTACGTTGGCACCGTTTGAAACTAAAAGATTAAACATTTTTCTGTCATCATTTAATAGCGCATATGAAAGAGCAACTAAATTTTTCGAGTCTTTGTAGTTAATCGCTGCATCTTTATCAAGCATTTCTTCAACTTTATTGTAATTAGATTTTTTAACAGCTGTTATAAAAACTCTATCAATCAAGATATCGCTATCGTCTACTGAGATGGCCGGTTCATAAAAAAAAATAATTGTTATGAAAAAAAAAAAAAAATATGGTTTTTTTTCTATAATTTTCTTATTCATAAGGTTGTATGATATTACAAAAAAAAAAAAAATTCTATCTAATTGGTACAAATGCTAGTGATGTTGGGGATTGTACATTACAGGCAATTGAAAAAGTTAAGCATGCTAAAGTTGTTGTTCTATCCAAAAAATTTGATTCTAAGTTCTTCGAATTCTTGGTGAATAAAAAAATATACTTTCAGGAAAATCTCTCTTCGAAAAATGATATAGGTTTGTGGGAGAAAATCTATGAACTGTTCGAATCTACAGATACAATATGTCATCTCGTAGACGGTGATCCAGTTTTAGATGAAGAAGGATTACAAGAGATTAATTTCTTCAAAATAAAATATATCAATTGTGAAATCATTTCAGGTGTCATTAAAGTCATAAATTGTTTAAATCTAAATTCTAAATTATTAACAAATAGAGAAAAAAACTTTTCATCTACTTTTTTAAGAAAATTTAATAAAAAAAAACTTAAGAGAATAATTGATAATTTTTATTTTGAAAAACTTATTATTTTTTTAGAAAATAAGAGTGAATTAAAACAAATGAAATCTTTTTTTGACAATTTATCTCCAACACAAATTAAAAAATTTAGTATTAAATGTGAAAGAAATAAAAATTTAAAAAATGATATTAAAATTATTGAGGATCTAAACACTCCATCTTATATTATTATCGAGAACCATGAAAAAACATAAGATTAATTTTAAAAAAAATTCAATTATGATGCTATCTCTCGTTGTTGTGATCGCTTTGGGCATTTTTTTTATCGATATTTTGAAAGATAAAACAGAAAAGGGGTTTAAATTAGGTGGCAGATTTTTATTGATTGATCAAAATGATATGAATTTTGACTCTAAAACTTCAAATAAAAACAAATTGATCTACTTTGGTTACACATATTGTCCTGATGTTTGCCCATTTGATATATTAAAGTTATCAAAATTTATAGATAAAAACCCTCATTTAAAAAAAAAACTGGATTTTATTTTTATTACAGTCGATCCTGACAGAGATCGACCCCAACAATTAAAAAGCTTTTTAGAAAACTTTAATTCCTCTATCATTGGTCTAACAGGTTCAAAAAGCCAAATCCAAGAGGTAATTAAAAAATTTAGAATTTTTGTAAAAATACATAAGAATTCTTCTGATGATGAGAATTATTTGGTTGATCATAGCTCCTTATTTTTTTTAGTAGATAAAAACGATGAATATTTAACTCACTTTAGACCAAGTGATTTTGATTCAAAGATTCAATCTTTACTTTAAAAGAAGTTGTCCAATATTGATTCAAATACGTTTTTTTTGGGTTGAACCTTTGATTTCTCAATTATCTCTCTAATCTTTGACTTAGTTTTATCTAATGAATCCTCTGGAATGCCAAAATTTAGTGCTTGAGGTTGAATATTTATATGTGCTTTTTTCATAAACTCTCCCCAAAGGATAGCGGGAGCTGTTCCACCTGTAATCTTCTCCATTGGTGAGTCATCATCATTTCCAAACCAAACACCAACAACAATATTTGAGGTAAAACCTACAAACCAAGCGTCTCTGAGTGATTGACTTGTACCGGTTTTTCCGGCCGCTGGTCTGTTTATTTTTGCTTTTTTACCAGTACCATTAATAATTGTCTGTTCCATCATTTCTGTCATTGTTTTCACTGTGTAAGAGTTTAAGATCTTACCAGGTCCTTGAATCTTTCTAGTGAAAAGATTTTTTCCCTCCGTATTCTCTATTGACCTAATTCCATGGACAAAAACTCCATTTCCATTATTAGCTAAAACGTCATATGCAGCTGTTAGTTCTAAAAGATTGACTTCAGAAGTTCCCAATGCCAAAGATGGTGAATTTAAGATCGGGCTTGTTATACCCATGAGTTTGGCCATTTTTATAACTTTTTCTCTTCCAATATCTTCAGAAATTTTTACAGCAACAGTGTTAATAGAATTTGAAAAAGCATCTTTGACACTTACTTCACCTATATACTTATCTTTATAATTTTTAGGTGACCATCCATTAATATCTATTTTTGAATCAAGAACAAGGTCATCAGGTGCAAAACCATTTTCCAAACCAGCTAGATAAACAAAAAGTTTGAATGCTGAACCTGGTTGTCTTTTTGCTTGAGTTACTCTATTAAATTGCGAGTCACCATAATCTCGTCCTCCAATCATCGATATAACACCTCCATCTAGGTTCAAACTTACTAATGCTGATTGATCAGCAGATGGAAAATTTTCTGTTACCTTATTGAGTGAATCCTCAGCAATTTTTTGTAGTTTCACATCCAAGGTCGTTCTGACTATTAAATCCTCATTTATTTCTCCAACATAAGCTTTAACTCTTGGAAGAAGCCAATCTATAAAATATCTTGTACTTTTGGGGGGTGTTGTAAATTTGGAATACATTTTATTATTATATTTTGCTTCTTTGACTTTGGCTTTGCTTATCATTTGACTTTTTGCCATATTTTCTAGTACTAAAGAAGCTCTCTCCTGAGAAAGTTTTTTATTAGCAATTGGGTTATACCTTGAAGGAGCTTTTAGCAAACTAGCAATGACGGCACACTCGTATAAATTTAGATCTTCTACTTTTTTATTAAAATATTTTTCTGATGCAGCTTGAACACCATAAGTTCCAGACCCTAAATAAACTCTATTCAAATAGATACTTAAAATTTGTTTCTTGGAAAATCTTAATTCAAGCCACAAACTTAGGATTAATTCATGTAGTTTTCGTGTAAAAGATCTTTCAGGAGTCAAAAAAAGATTTTTAGCCAACTGTTGTGTGATTGTACTTCCACCTTGTACTATCCTTCTTTCTTTTAAATTTACATAAATTGCCCTTAAAACTCCTTTTATGTCCACTCCATAATGATTAAAAAATCTTTTATCTTCTGTAACAATAACTGCGTTAATAAGGTTTTCAGGTAAATTATTATACTTTATTGACTTTCCGTATATATCACCGTACGAAGCAATAATCCTTCCATCTTTATCTAGAAAAGTAATGCTAGGTTGTCTAGAAATTTGGATGGATTCTGTTTCAGGTAAATTTAATAACGACCATGTGACTGCCATGCTTGAAAATAATACAAGCCAGATAAAAACTACTAGCAACCACCTCAAAGCTTTCAAATTATTTAACCCAAATTAAATTTTAATTATATCTAAACGTCTAAATTAGATACTTTTTTAGCATTTGTTTGAATAAATGTTTTTCTTTTATCAACATCCTCTCCCATCAATTCTGAAAATATTTCATCTGCCCGCTGAGCGTCATCTACCTTAACTTTAAGAATTGATCTGAAGGACGGATCCAATGTAGTATCCCATAGTTGGTCAGGATTCATTTCACCTAATCCTTTATATCTTTGAACAGTTATTCCCTTTTTTGACAATTCAAAACTAAGGTTAACAAGATCTCTTGGTGTTAAAATTTCTAATTCCTCCTCTTTAAAAGAAAGTTTAGAGGGACTAAGAAAAAATTCTTGAATGATGTTACTAAAGCCAGTTAATCTTTCAAATAAATTTTTTTCTATATCATCTTTCTTTATCTCAAAACTTTCTTTAACTTTATTTTCTTCTCTAATAAATTTAAAATTATCATCTGAAGAAAGATCTACATCCCATTTTTTATCGATAAAATTAAGTCTTTTTAAAGTATATTCAATAGTTTCTTTAGTCTTCTGTTTGGTTTGGAAGTTGGATTTATTAAAGAAGTTTGCAACGGTTGCTTGTTCAAGTAAGAGCTTGTAATTTTCATTTTTTTTGCTCATTTCATCAAGCACAGAAATAAATTCATTTAAATTTAAAAATAAATCTTGAAGAGGGTCTCCTTTTAAAACATCGCCATTATTTAGTTTGAGAATACTATTTTCAACCATTTCCTGAACAAAGTAATTATCAAGCTCCCTTTCATCTTTAAGATATAATTCAGATTTATTCTTCTTAATTCTAAATAGAGGTGGTTGCGCGATGTAAACAAAGCCTTCCTTAATTAAATCTGTCATATGACGATAAAAAAAAGTCAGCAGTAGTGTTCTTATGTGTGAACCGTCAACATCTGCATCAGTCATAATGATTATTTTATGGTACCTAAGGTCTTCCAAATTAAAACTATCATGATAACCCGCACCAAGAGCTTGAACTAAAGTAGCAATTTCTGAGGAGTTTAAAATCTTGTCTTTTCTTGATTTTTCAGTATTAAGAATCTTTCCCTTTAAAGGCAGAACAGCCTGATTTTTTCTGTCTCTAGCTTGCTTGGCTGATCCTCCAGCTGAATCTCCCTCAACTATAAACAACTCACTATTTTCTGGAGATTTATCTTGACAATCTGCCAACTTACCCGGAAGAGAAGACACCTCTAATGCAGAGTTTTTCCTTAACACATCCCTAGCCTTTCTTGCCGCCTCTCTTGCTGCAGCTGCCTCGAAAATTTTTGTGATTACAAGTTTCGAGTCTTTGGGATTTTCTTCAAACCAACTTGATAGTCTTTCTGATACTATGGATTCAACAATAGGTCTGACTTCCGATGAAACTAATTTATCTTTAGTTTGGGATGAGAATTTAGGGTCAGGAACTTTAACTGAAAGAATACAAGTTAAGCCCTCTCTAGCATCATCTCCAGTTAAATTGATTTTTTCTTTTTTTTGTAAACCTAAATTGTTTGAAGCCGTATTAATTGTTCTTGTCAAAGCAGATCTAAATCCAGCCAAATGAGTTCCACCGTCTCTTTGCGGAATATTATTTGTAAAAACAAGGCAATTTTCGTGATAACTTTTATTCCATTGTAATGCCAACTCTACATTAATCTCATTCGCATCTCCTTTTACAGAAATTACTTCACTAATTATGGATTCTTTTGATTTATCAAGATATTTTACGTAGCCTTTGAGTCCACCTCTTGATGACAAATGGGACTCGACTGGTTCACTATCTCTCATGTCTTGAAGTTTTATATTTACACCAGAGTTTAGATAAGCAAGTTCTCTAAGCCTAGTCTCGAGTTTAGAAAAATCGAAGTTAGTTTTGGTAAACGTGTTTTTTGATGGCATAAATGTTATTGAAGTACCACTTGTTTCGGCAGATCCAACTTTTTTTAATGGCTCAACAGGAATACCGTCCTTAAATTTAATATAATATTCACTCTTATCCCTTTTAATTCTTAACTCAAGCCATTCAGAAAGCGCATTTACAACTGATACGCCTACACCATGAAGCCCACCAGACACCTTATACGAATTTTGATCGAACTTTCCACCTGCATGCAGTTGAGTCATAATAACCTCAGCAGCAGAGATCCCTTCTTCTTTATGGATATTTGTGGGAATACCCCTTCCGTCGTCTATAATAGTTACCGAATCATCTTGATTAAGACTAACAGAGATTGAGCTGCAATGCCCTGCAAGTGCCTCATCTATAGAATTATCAACAACCTCGTATACCATGTGATGAAGACCAGATCCATCATCTGTGTCTCCAATGTACATTCCTGGTCTTTTTCGAACTGCATCTAGCCCTTTTAAGACCTTTATTGATTCCGCATCATATGCTTGTTCATTTATCTGATTATCTTCTACTTCCAAAATTTAAACCTAAAGTTATCCATTATTATAACTAATTATTAAGAACTTTAAACCTATTATCATCAATATTTATGTTATGAATCTTCGATTGAAATTTCTCTATTTGATGAATGGAATCTGATCTTACATCCGTTATCCAAGTTTGGAGTTTTAATTCATTAAGTCTGTATATTATATTTCTTATAAATCTAATGTCTAAATAAGAAAATATATCATCAAGCAAAAAAAGGACGTTTGATTTTTTGATTTTCTCTAAAGCATTAAGAAACGAAAATAGTATTGATATTATTATAATTTTTTGTTCTCCTGTAGAAAAGTTTTTTCCCTCCTTATTACTTTTTTTTTCATAGACCAGTAGATCGGTTTTATTAACGCTAAAATTTGTTCGCCCTGAAATTGAATCTTGTAATCTATTTTTTTTTAATTCCTTAACGATCAACTCCTCAACAAAAAGTGCAGGTTTTTCTAAAAGCATTTTATCAGCTGTTCCATTTAATTTAAGATTTAACATCGGAATTTGTTCATCAATTTTCATAAAGCACTTATTTAGAGTGTCCAAAAAGATTCTTCTGGAATCGCAAATCACAACACCTACTTCGGACATTTTTTTTTCAATTACATCCAACCACTTGTCATTTTTTGAAATTTCTAAATTTTTTAGAATTCTTAGTCTTTCGTATTTAAGTTTCTTATAATCTAATAATTTTTTTTTATAAGAAACATCTGTAGCTGACACCATTAAATCCAAAAAAACTCTTCTATCTTCCGGTTTACCCTGAAGCAAATGAGACATTTGTGGTAAAACCCAAAAAATGTTGAAAAAGCTTCTTATACTCGTTTTCCTTTTATCTATAGATATAACCTTTTTAACAAGGTTTAACTCACCTTTTAATCCAAATCCTACATCAAAATTTTTATTATCTGTGTAAACTTTTAAATTTACACCAAAAAGCTCCTTAGGACCAATCAAATCATATCGTATTAATTCTGATAACTTAGCGTTTCTGAAACCAGTATTTGAATCAAATAGAGAGATTGACTCTAGTACATTGGTTTTTCCAGCCCCATTCCTTCCACTAATTAAAATGATATTTTTTGTGGGATTAATTTGTAAAAATTTGTGGTTTCTATAATTACTCAGTTTAAGTTGAGTAATCCTTAAGTTATTATCCATGAAAAATTTTTTAGGCTCTCATTTGCATTATTAAGAACAGGGAATTTTTAATTGATGGAGTTTCTAAAATTGTTGGTGCAGTATCCTTAGAAAAAAAGAATTTTACTTTTCCTTCTTTAATAATATTTAAAACATCTAGAACATATCTAGAATTAAAATTAATTGAAAATGCAGGTCCACTATATCCTACTTTGACATTTTCAGTTCCTATAGACTTCTCTGTTCCAAATGAACTTACTACACATACATTATTTGAAACATCGAATTTTACAGTTCTGAATTTCTCATTCGAGATTGTTGACACTCTATCTATACTTTCACTAAAACTTTTACAGTCAACTTCCATTATTTGATCGTTTGCAGTTGGAATGACGCTTTCATAATCAGGAAATGACGAGTTGATTAACTTTGTGATAATTTTAATATGTCCCAGATGAATTTTAAGTCTTGTTTTTGAAAAGTTTAAAGCAATTTTTCCTTCAAACTCCTCTAGTATCTTTGATATTTCAAGAACTGTTTTTTTTGGGATAATTATTCCTTCAAAATCTCCAGAAAAATCTTTTGTAAGTGAACTTTTGGACAATCTGTGGCCATCAGTTGCAACCGTTGAAATTAAATTTTTACTTAGATGTAAATAAATTCCATTTAGATATTGCCTAGATTCGTCTAACCCCATACAAAACTTACAATTATCTATTAAATCTTTCAAGGAAACGGATTCTAACTCAATTTTTGTATCTAATTCATTAAGATCCATAACAGGAAAGTCGTCAACTGGAAGGGAAGGGATTGAAAATCTAGATTCATTGAAAGCAACGTAGACAAGGTCGACTTTTTCATCCTTTCTCAATTCAATATTACAACTGTCCGGAGCTTTTCTTATTATATCATAAAATAGTTGTGAAGGAATAGTTACACCACCAGATTTTATGATATTTGCAGAAAGTGTTTCACTTACCTCCAGTGCAAGATCAGTTGCTGTAATCTCCAAACCATTTTTTTCATCAACTATTAGTTTGATATTTGACAGAATTGGAATAGTGTTTCGTTTTTCGACAACACTTTGGAAATGATTAAGACATTCTAAAAGATTTTTTTTGGAAATAGAAAATTCCATTTTAGGACTCTAGCATCCTTATAAGTAGCTGAACGTCTTCATCAAAGCTATCATCTTTATTTCTTAATTCTTCAACTTTTTTAACTGCATGTATTACTGTTGTATGATCTCTGTTACCAAATCTCCTACCAATTTCAGGTAAAGATCGTGATGTCAAATTTTTTGACAGATACATGGCTATCTGTCTAGGCCTTGCGACTGTTCTTGATCTTCTAGATGAACTCATGTCTGACATTTTAACATTAAAATGCTGAGAAACTTTCTTTTGGATTTCTTCAATATTAACTTTTCTTTGTGAAGATTTTAATAAATCTTTTAAAAGATCTTGAACCATGTCTAGATTAATTTCTCTACCAACAAGTGAAGAAAATGCTGACAATCTATTTAAAGCTCCTTCAAGCTCTCTAACATTTGAAGTTATTTTATGGGCTAAAAACTCTAGAATATTTGGAGGAATACTAGCTGCAAGCTTTTCCTCTTTTGCTTGCAAAATTCCTAACCTTAATTCATAAGTAAGTGGATGAATATCTGCAACAAGTCCCCAACCTAGTCTTGATCTCATTCTTTCTTCAATACCCTCTAAGTCTTGGGGAGACTTGTCAGCAGAAATTATTAATTGTTTGTTCTGGTCAATCAATGCATTAAAAGTATGAAAAAATTCTTCTTGGGTTGAATCTTTACCAGATATGAATTGGACATCGTCTATCATTAAAACATCAACGTTTCTAAATTGTTCTTTAAAGGCAACAGTATTTTTAAATCTTAATGCTTTAATAAAATAATACATAAACTTCTCAGCTGACATATAAATTACTCTTCTCAGAGGTTTCCTCTCTTTTATCTCGTGTGCAATGGCATGCATAAGATGGGTTTTACCTAAGCCAACACCTCCATAAAGAAACAAAGGATTAAAAGGAACATCTTTTGATTCTGCCACCCTTCTGGCTGCCGCAAATGCAAGTTCGTTAGGTTTGCCGACTATAAAATTTGAAAATGTAAACCTAGTGTCTAAATCTGAACTTATAGAGTTAAAAATATCATCTTGCTTATGATATTCTTTATTTTTAGTTTCAACCTTTTTAATTTCTGAGGGTGATTTCGTGGATATCTTGGATCTATTGTCCTCTGTAATCACAATTTCAATATCATTAATTTTTAGGTTTTGAACTAGCCAATAACTTTTAATAATATCCAAGTATTGTTCTATAATTCTTGTTCTAATAAACGCACTCGGTACACTTAGTATAATTTTTCCGTCAACACACTCTTTTAAAGATATGATCTTTATCCAGCTCTTAAACTGGGCATCTCCTATTTTTTGTCTTATTCGCCCTCGAACCGTTGCCCATTGTGCTTGAATTTCAGTAAAATCCTTAGAATTAGCTTCAACCACTTGGTCTATCCTTGTTTCCAGGGAAGTTTTGAATTCTTCCAACCATTAACATTGCCCCTATGTCCTAATTCGTCATGAGAACCTTCGAAACCCTCACAAAAATTGAAGCAATATTTATATCCATGATTTGTTAAAAATTCTGCCGCAGACCTTGATCTTGCACCTGACCTGCAGATAAAAATTAAAGTAGAATCTTTTGATAAACCTAAATCTGATATTTCTTTAAGAAAATTATCATTTTTTTCCATTAAAGGATAGGATTGCCATTCAACAAAATGCGTATTTTTTCCCAAATTGGTTAGATCAGGTACGCCAACGAAATTCCATTCAGCACTGGTTCTGCAGTCGATTAGGTGTGAATCTTTGTTATTTTTTAACAGATCCCAAGTTTTCTCTGGGTTTATGTCACCCGCATAGTCTAAATCATTCATAATAAGTAAATAATGAGATTAACTAATAAAAAACTATGAATCAATAACGTAAAAAAAAAATTAATTAATAGATTTAATTTTTTTGGCTAACCTAGAAATTAATCTTGAAGCTGTGTTTTTTTTGTAAACACCTTTATTAACCGATTTTGCAAGCTCTGATTCAACTTTAAGGAAATTTTTACTTAGCTCAGCTTTATTTTTTTTATCTAGAGCAGATGAATCAATCTTTTTTATGGAACTTCTAATCCTGGATTTTCTGTTTTTATTTAGCTCAGAACGTCTGGCGTTCTGAACAATTCTCTTCTTTGAAGATTTAATATTTGCCATATTGAGCAGTTTATACTTTTCAAATCATTTTTGGTCAAGTAGTTATTGATTTATTTCTATTGGAAAAATGTTAAACTTAACATATATTTTCTCTTTTTCTCTTTTGCATATTATTTCTAATGTCTCATTATTCCTGTTGTAAATTAGAGACTTTTTTTCTGTCCATCCAAGATTTGGGAGAACCATTTTGTAAAATTCGATAACCTCTTCCTCATCATAATCACCATTAATTTCAACTGAGACATATCTACCATCAATCTTATCAAATAATATTAGTGAGTCCTTTACATACTCCATTTTTTTGTACAACGGGATATCTTCAAGTCCATTGATGAACTTTAACGCATAAGAATTGTATGACACCAAAAAAAACAGAAGAAATATAATTGATATTTTTATTTTTGACATTGAGAACAAAAAAAAGTTGACCTTCCGGACTGTGTTATTTTAACAATCTTATTTTTGCATTTAAAGCAATCCATTCCGTCCCTTCCATAAACCATAAGTTTATTTTTAAAATATCCAATTTTCTCATCTGAAACAACAAAGTTTTTTATTGTTGTACCTCCAAGTTTTATGG
>CACODD010000019.1 GCA_902625895.1 uncultured Alphaproteobacteria bacterium | reverse complement strand
TTTTAAAAAAATACAAGTTTTTTATAAATTTAAATATTTGCTTTTAACAATCTCTGTTTGTATTTCAATTATTTTAAGTTCTCTATTTTATAAAAACTTACCGAGTAAATTTGATCAGAACTCTATAGCAAAATTTGAGTTTAAAATACCTACAAATTTAATAGATCATCACCGACAATTTATTTGGGGATTTTCCATTCAAAAGTTTTTACTTAAACCTTTTTTTGGATATGGTCAGGATTCTTCAAACTTTATAGATGGCGGTCAAGAAGATATTGGATCAAAATACACTGGAGACATGAACTTTATTCCAAGCCACCCACACAACTTTCTTATCGAAATTCTTCTTGAGACAGGGATCTTTGGCACTTTTTTTTTTATTTTATTAATATATATAATAAATGTTAGAATTTGGAAATTAAATCAGTCTTTAAAGTTCAGATTACATCTCATTTTTTTAAATAGCTTTTTTTGGAGTTCTTCTTTTGTAAATTTTTCATTTTGGCTAGGTTGGTGGCAAGCGAGTTATTTCTTATTATTGAGTTTGATCGCTTCAAAAGCATATATAAATAAAATAGAGAAATAAATTTTTTTTAGTCTAATTTAATTTTTTATCACCTCTTTGTTGGCATAAAAATTGTAATTATTAAATTATGTCATCAAACTCTCAATTAGTTGGAAAATTTTTACTGGATCGGAAAAAAAAAATTTTTCATAAAAGTGTAAATAATACTTCAACAAGAAATTCAAATAATAAAGATATTGGTTTTACTGAAATTGTTAAAAACAAACAAAATTATTTATCAGTTGAAAAACAAAGTTTTGAGTATTTTAAAAATTCTAAATTTGATTTTGGTAATTATGTTTTGGCAGCAGAGGAGTTCGCGTCTCTAAACGCTAATGATTCAATAAAAAGAATAAAGTATGTACTAAGAAAGAATCCAAAGTTTGAGGCTGCACATAGTTTATATTTAAAAATGCTTTTAAAACTAAATCTTTGGAAAGGTGTCGGAAAAGTAGCTCAAAATGCGTTGAAAAATCATCCAAAAAATGAATTTTTTTTAAATATCTTTGCAAGACATTTACTCAGTGTCGGAGAGAAACATAAAGCATTAAATTATTATGAAAAATGCATAGAATTAAATCCTAAGTCTTATAATAGTTGGCTTGCTTTAGGAAATTGTTACTACATATGTAGAAACTTAAATAAAGCGGTGTATTGTTTAGAACAAAGTAAAAAAATTTCTCACTTCATGACGGATTCAGCATTTCAATTAGAAAGTAGTATTTTACAAGCACATTCAAAATATGATGATGCGATGGAAAGACTTAAAGCTGGTATTAAAATGTTTCCCCTTTCTAAACCACTTACAACTTCTCTGGCACTTACAAATCTTAAAATTGGAAACAAAGAAGAAGGATTTAAACTTTACAATTTAATTGATAACTCAGATAGAACAAATTTTATGAATTTAGTAAATTATAAATTAAAATCAAAAGTTAAAAATCTACAGCATGAAAGTGCTAAAATGAATTTGATTGATGATATAGAAGAACTTAATAAGAATGCTTTATTTTCAAAAAGAAAATTTAATATTCTTGTCCTTTTTGAACAAGGATTTGGAGATTATTTACATCTTTATAGATATTTAGAACCACTATTGAGTCTTGGTCATAAAATTACAGCATTGGGTGCTAACAAATCTGTTTTTTCACTTCTGAAGTATGCAAATAATTCTCATTTGATTCGATTCTCTTCTAAACTAGAAAATGAAGAGGTAGAAAAATTTGATTATAAAACTTTTACAATGAATATCCCGTTCCTTTTGGGAAATTATAAAAATACTCCTCCACCGCCTAAGTTTAATTTAAAAAAATTAGAAAATGATAAGAAAGAACTTAACAAAAAAATAAAAAGAATTTTGGCTAGCGAGAAGAGAAATATTGGCATTTCCTGGAAAGGAAACAAAGAACATATTGCAGATATAAGCAGATCAATTGACCTTAAAATCTTCAGCAAAATATTTAAAAAGCAGAATTGCCAATTCTTTGCAGTTGATAAAAATCTAACGAAAAGAGACAAAAATTATCTTCAAAAATTTAAAAATGTAGTAATTTGTGATGAGTTGATTGATGATTGGGCTGATACTGCTGTGATTGTTTTAAAATTAGACGAATTATTAACAGTTGATACCTCCTTAGGTCACATAGGAGGAACTTTAAACAAACCTACAAAAATACTTATTGCTAAAGATCCTGATTGGCGATGGGGAATAAAAGGTAAAAAAACTGAATGGTATGAAAGTGTCGAGCTTATAAGGCAATCAAAAAAAGACTGTTGGCAAAAAGAGTTAGACGGTCTAAATTTTAGATAACGTAGTAGCACAACCTGTCTTAAATTAGTGTGCAAATTTGAAATGTTCCTTTAGATTATCTTGATCTCCAACGGTATTGCATACATTCTTATTCAATGATTTTAATTTGATTTTAGTTTCTCCAGCTGTTTGTATATTTGAATTACATTCTAAAATATAGGATCCAAAACCACCGTCTTCTAAATGATCTTCGAGTGTTACAATTTCATCCCATTTATTAATCTGTTGCGCTTGTAATGTTTTATATTTCATCCCCCAAATTGGAAGAGAATAAATATGATAATTTGAAAACTCCTCTTTTTTTTGCATTTTAACTGCATCGTCAATAACGGCTCCCGTTGTTAGAATACATTTTCTTGATTCACGGTTTTTACATTCAAGAATTTTTGTCCATTTACCCGGAGCTTGATCATTTGATTTGTTAAGTTTCTTTAAATTTTTTGGTAAAGTTTTGCCTAATCTTAGATACGCTGGAGACTTGCTTCTAAAAATTTGTTTCATACAATTTGTTATTTCAGACATAGTACCGGGTGCGTAAATTGTCATGTTAGGAAACGAACGCATGAGAGCGTAATCTTGAATAGCATGATGAGAGTATCCAAGTGCACCATAAGATAATCCCCCTCCAACTGATACCACAGTTACATTATAGTTATGGTAATCAATGTCATTTCTAATCTGTTCTGAACATCTGAATGTATTGAAATTTGCAATGGAATATGTGAAAACGTGAAATTTTTCAGAGGCTAGTCCAGCAGCCATACCTGTCATATTTTGCTCAGCAACACCTGCATTGATAAATTGTTTTGGATATTTCTCTTTGAAATTTTCTACGACACTAAAACCCAAATCACCAACCATTAGCATTATTTTATTATTTGATTTTGCTTCTTTAGTTAATAGATCAATAAAATAATTTCTCATAAACTCACACCTATCTCATTTAATGCCATCTCTAATTGATCTTTGTCAGGACTTTTGTAATGCCATTCAACTCTATTTTCCATGAAACTTACACCTTTACCTTTTACCGTGTGGGCAATGATTACTTTTGGTGAGTTTTTTTTATTTTTTTTTGATAAACTTTTTTTTAACTCTTCGTGGTCGTGACCATTGACTTCAGATACATAACATCCAAATGCTTCAAATTTATCTTTTAAAGGTTCAATTTTAATAGTTTTTTCTACTGTTGTTAAACTTTGCAACTTGTTGTAATCAACTATAATTGTAAGATTATTTAGATTATGATGCGATGCAAATAACGTTGCCTCCCAATTACTTCCTTCATTAAGTTCACCATCGCTTAACAAAACAAAAACTTCCCATTTTTTGTTCCTAGACTTTGCAGCCACTGCTTTACCAACTGCATAAGGAAGTCCATGTCCTAATGATCCAGTTGAAAATTCAACACCTTTCACTTTATGAGAAGCATGAGACATAAAGTTTGAACCGAATTGAGCAAAACTATTAAGGTCTCTCAGTGTAAAAAAATTCTTTAAAGCAAGTGTTGCGTATAGTGCTGCACAACAATGACCCTTACTTAAAATAAATCTATCTCTACTCTCTAAGAGAGGTTTTTGTGAATCAAAATATAAAATATTGTTATATAGAACTGCTAAAATATCACTTATAGATAAACCACCGCCAACATGCGAAGCCTTTGCTTTGCTTACCATTTTCAAAGTGTATGCCTTTATGTATTTTGAAAGTAAAACTGATGAATTAATGTTCATGATAATAATTTACTAAATTTTTAATTCCATTCGAAAAATCAATCTTTGGATTCCATTTAGCTGCTTTTTTTATTCTTGTTATGTCGGGATAAAGACTCATCACTTGATCTTTTCTGTATGGAATTTTTCCAAAATTTGGTTTTATATTTTTATTTACTTCATCGCAAATGATTGAAACATATTCTTTTAACTTTCTAGGTTTTGAAGACCCAAGATTAAAAATACCTCTTCCTGAGGAGTTTTTAAGTTTTATAATAGCATTAACAGCATCTTCAACATGAAGATAATCCCATATCTGTTCGCAATGTGTTAATTTAGGTTTTTTATTTTTTAATAAAGACTTTATAATATATGGAATTAACCATGAATCATTGTCAAATGGTCCATACGTACTGAAAATTCGAATCCATTTTCCCTCTAACTGTAATTTATGAGAAAGTTCGAGGCATTTCTTTCCTGCTTCTAATTTATACTTTCCATACAATGTAGTTGGTTTACAAATTGTAGATTCATGTGTTTTTACTTTTTGCGGACCGTATTCTGCATGAGAACCTAAACCAATCCACTTGCGGCATCCTATTTTTTTTGCAAGCTTTACTGAACTTATTGATAAAGCTACATTATTCTTTTGAGCATTGTTATTTCTGTCTTTTCCCAAAACTCCAGACCATGCACAGTGTATAAAAGACAGCGGGCTAAATAACTGCAATTTATTTGTGGTATTCTTATTTAAATAATCGGACGTTTCAACAATCTTAATAGAATTAAGATTTTTAAGCTTATCTAAATTCGCGCTCTTTCTTACAAGTAAAATAGGTTCATACTTCTGATTTAATAACTCTCGAACCAAGTGACTGCCAATAAAACCATTACCGCCTGTTACTACTACAACCTTAGACATATCCATCCTTCATTATATCTATAAAGGATTTAATTTGATTATTTTGATATCCGTATTTTTTTAAGTCTTTTTTTATTTCATCCATATATCCAAAGCTAAAAACTAAAATTTCATCAACGGGATTTTCTTTCAAGTGTTCCAGATTCACAATTTGCAGACCTGAACCAGGTGCATAAATGTTTTGGGATTTAGGGTTTTTTTCAATTAGAAATTTAAAATTTTTTGAATTGCTCATTGATGCTAAGGTCATTACTCCTCTTCCGCCAGCTCCATAACCTGCAACCCGTTTCCCGATTTTTTTATTAAATGAAGAGTATTTTTCTAAATTTCTTATTCCTTTATATATATTTTTTTTTAAATCAAAATAAAATTTCGATGTTTTATTTTTTGGTAATAATTCTTTCTTTTGTACATTGACGTCAACTTTTCTTTTTGCAACAAAAATCAGAGAGTTAGCTCTTCGATATTTTTCTTCTATAAGATTAAAATTTATAATATCTAAATCGTATTTTCTTAAAAATTTAGTAGCAGAAGACTTATTTAGATAAATTGAATGTTCATGCTCAAAAAGACAAAATTCGTTATTTTTTGAAATTTTGTCTAAATCATGAACTTCTACAACAAGAATCCCATTTTTTTTTAGTAATTTCTTTGATATATCAAGAAATTCACCAGGATTAGGTAAATGATCAAAAGTATAAGTCAGTAATATGACATCAAAATACTTCTTTTGAGCTTTGAATAAATTTAAAGAATCTTTCGTAAAGAGTCCGTTAATAGTTTTAATTTTATTTTTATTTGCAATGTCTGATAATATTTTGGACGGCTCATAACCTAAAACATCAAATCCAATTTTTTTGAATTGATGTAGTTGCTTTCCATCACCAGAGCCAACTTCTAAAATTGATTTTTTTGAAATTTTTTTGAAGTAAAAGGAATTAATATTATTTGCTAGCAAACACATAAATTTATTTGCAATTTTTGAATGAGCAACTGAATATTGATAATCTAAGTAATACTTATTTACCTCAACGTCATGTTGAGTTTGTACAACTTGACAATCCTTACATAAAAAAACATTTATATCGTGTAAAAATTCCTTACCAATATTCTTAAATGTCATAAACTCATCTGTAAATGGCATTTTACTCAATTTGACTATCTTAGTTAAATTTTTACCATTACAAATTCTGCATCTTTTTAAATGTTTTACTTTTGTCATCTAATACTCTCAATGTATCTTTGTTCATATGAATTTATCTGATCTAAGAGTATATTTTCAGAATATTCACCAGATAATTTTTTTCGAAACCATTCGGATGTTAAATCAATTGCTTCATTTAAAGAGAGAATTGGCTTCCATTTTAATTCTTTAATTGCTTTACTTATGTCTAATTTTAACATTTCACTCTCATAAACATTATTTTGTTGAACATGAGAAATTGAGAAGTTCCAATTTTTTCTAAACTGAGTCAATACCCAACCAACATCTTTGCAACCCTCTTTGTTGGGTCCAAAATTCCATGCTTCAGAAAATTTTTCACTATTAAAATACAGTTGTTCTGCTAGTCTCAGATATCCTTTTAACGCCTCCATAACATGTTGCCATGGTCTTATAGATTTTACATTTCGTATCTTTAAAACTTTTTTGGTTTTGAATTGATTTAAATATGTCTGGAATTAACCTGAATTCTGAATAATCTCCACCTCCAATCACATTTCCTGCTCTTGCAGTTGCAATTCCAGGAGACCACCCTTTTTTTTCAAAAAAAGACGATCGATATGAATTGGTTATTATTTCACAGCAAGCTTTACTAGAACTATAAGGGTCATAACCACCCAACATATCAGTTTCATTATAACCACGTCTGGTTTGTCTATTTTCGTAAACTTTATCAGTAGTAACAATAATAATTGACTTTACGCTTTCACAATTTTTTAAAGATTCTAATAAATTTATGGTTCCAAAAATATTTGTGGAATAAGTTTTTCTAGGGTTATTATAAGATAATTTAACTAAAGGTTGAGCTGCTAAGTGAAAAACTATTTCAGGTGAGAAATTTTTTATTTTATCAGAAAGTTTTCCAAAATTAAGAATATTTTCATAATTTGATTCGATACCATTAGAAATGTTAGCATCAACAAAAAGACTTATTTTTTTTGGTTTCAGTGAATAACCAGAGACATCTGCTCCTAATTTTTTTAGCCATAACGTTAACCAACTTCCTTTAAACCCAGTGTGACCAGTAATAAAAACTTTTTTATTATTCCAAAAGTTTTTCTTCATGACCAAGTTTTCCAAGGAGCTTTGCCCTCATTCCATAAATTATCTAATAATTTTTTGTCTCTAAGAGTGTCCATTGGTTGCCAAAAACCATTATGAAAGTAAACAGAAAATTGACCCTCCGAAGCAAGTGACTCCATTGGTTTTTCTTCCCATACACAATTGTCTCCATCAATTCTATCTATTACATTTTTCGATAAAACAAAAAATCCTGCATTGATCCAATTTTCTTTTGGTTTCTCTTTAAAACTTTGAATTTTGTCTTTTACTATTGAAAGTGACCCAAATCTACTAGGAGGTTGCGTAGCGGTAACAGTTGCTAATTTACCTTTTTTTTTATGTTCTCTTATAGCTTTAGAGATATCTATATCACCGACACCGTCACCATACGTAAAACAAAAATGCTCATCATTTTCCAAATATCTTGAAATTCGCTTTAGTCTTCCCCCTGTTAAAGTATTTTCTCCAGTATCAACTAATGTAACATTCCAATCCTCAGCATAATTGTTGTGAAACCATTTCTGATTATTTTTTGTATTAATTGTAATATCTGTAAGGTGAAGTGAATAATTAAAGAAATACTCTTTGATTAAATAACCCTTATATCCGCAACAAATAATAAAATCATTTATTCCATGTTGAGAATATTGTTTCATTATATGCCAGAGAATTGGCTTGCCACCTATTTCAATCATTGGTTTAGGTTTTAAGTGAGTCTCCTCAGATATTCTTGTTCCTAATCCTCCAGCTAAAATTACTGCCTTCATAAATAATACCTTTCCACTTACTTATGCGATAATTGATATGACCCAATTTCAAAATTGAAAACTGGAAACTTTCTGACAAGATCTGAATAACCATCTATATAATTTTTTTTTATATGCTCTGATCCATTACTGTTTAAATACATATTAGTATAGTTAATTCCTGATAAAAAAGTGTAAGCAAGAAGTTTCATTGTTGTTTGATCATCAACTAAATCAGCCATTTGACATATTTGGTGCCATTTTTTGTTTATAAATTCAGGAAAGGTTTTTATGTACTTTTCAAAATCATCATCAATTTTGACCTTACCTGAAGTATATGTCTTTAAATTAGTTATATAATTGTCAAGTTTTATTAGACATAGATGAGCTAAGTGATCCCATATGTAGTATGTATGATATCTAAAAAAATTTGGTTTGAACTTTTTTTTTGGAAGAAACTCTCTTAGTTCATAAATATCGCTAACGATTTCAAAATATCTATTAGGAACATTTTCTTCATTCCACCTTTTTATTGTTTCTTCTGATTGACCAAAAACTTGATTATCAACTAAAGGATAATCCAAAAATATTCCAAGTTTATCATGATAGTTCTTTAGTATGTTAGCAGAATGAATGTAACAAGACACAGCCTTTTGTGTTTCGTCATCTTTGTAATTTTTATTGCTACTAGAGGACGCAAGTATATTTTTGAAGGCATTGCCCTTCATAACAATCGAGGAACACCAACCTAGCATTTCGTGATATCCATATTCTTGACAAAGATTGAATATCGAATCTTTTACTTTATTTTTTTTCTTTGAAGCTCTTCGAGCACTACAAGCATGTATAAAAGTTAAATCATCCTCATCATTTTCAATAATGGTGTCAATAACGCATTGTACAGAATTATTATTAACTAATTTATCATCATCTCCCAACCACCATACCCAATCAGCATGTTTAGGAATTGTTTTGGATAAATTTTCAAAATTAACAAATTGAGATAACGTATTATTTGGTATTTTTTCACTTTTATTATGAATATGAAATTGTTTGTTTGTCTTTAAAGATTTAAGGAATGAAGATGTCTCATCCGTTGAGCAAGAGTTTGAAATAACCACTTCAAGGTTGACATTTTTTTTTAATTTCTGTTTGAGAATAGAATCTATTACTACTTTTAAATTGTTAACTCTATTAAATGTAGCAATTGCTATAATAAAATTTATTTGTTTCATCATTAAAAAATTTAAATTTTTCTTTGATAATCAGCAATTATTATGCCATTTTTCGAATTTTCAGAGGATAGAGTAAAACATTAATTTTCAATAAAAAATATATAGAGGACTAAGTTTTTTTTACTTGCTCTATTATTCATAGTAAAAAAAGAACATAATTTCCTTTGATAAAATTTGTAGAAAGAAAATAAGTAAAAACACTTCATTGAAAAAAAACTCTTCTAGAGTTAGAATTCTGCAGATTATTAAATTTAGAAGATTTTTTTGGATCTAAATAATTAAGGTTACCTGATTTTAATTAACAAGAGTTTTGATTAGAAAATAATAAATTTAAATTCTTTAATTAAAGTAAGTAAACATTATTTTTCAGATCAACTGAAATTAAGCACAACTGTATTATTCAAACTCAATAGTTCCTGGTGGCTTTGAAGTAATATCATAACAAACTCTGTTTATTCCAGGTACACGATTTATAATTTCATTGGCACAGCGCTTAATAAATTCATCATTAAATTTATAAGTTTCAGCAGTCATTCCATCAATTGATGTTACAGCTCTTAGTACGCATATTTTTTCATAGGTTCTATTATCTCCCATCACACCAACCGTGTTAACAGGAAGTAATACACAAAATGCCTGCCAAATTTTGTCATATAAACCCTCTTCCTTTATTAAGTTAATAAAAATGGAATCAGCCTTTCTCAAAATTTTTATATTTTTTTCATTTACACATCCCAAAAGCCTTATTGCTAGACCTGGACCAGGAAAAGGATGTCTATTCAAAAAAGCTTCTGGAACATTGAGTTCTTTACCTAATAACCTGACTTCATCTTTAAATAATTCGGATAACGGTTCGAGTAATTTCAGTTTCATTTTTTTTGGTAATCCACCAACATTATGATGAGATTTAATTGTAACTGAGGTCTTGCCAACTTTTGAAAGTGATTCTATTACATCCGGATAAAGAGTTCCCTGTGCTAAAAACTTTACATTTTTTTGTTTAAGTGCAAATTTTTCAAAAATTTTTATAAATTCTTTTCCAATTATTTTTCTTTTTTTTTCAGGATCACTTTTACCTTTTAGTTTGGAAAAAAAAATATTAGCACTTTTAATTACCTTCAATTTGATATTAAAATTTTTTTGGAAAAGATTCTTAATTTCTTTTCCTTCGTTTTCTCTCATAAGACCAGTATCAACAAAAACACAAATTAGATTTTTTCCAATTGCAGAATTTATTAAGGCGGCTGTAACTGTTGAATCAACACCTCCTGATAGTCCACATATTACTTTATCTTTTCCAACTTGCCTTTTTATATCTTCAATTATTTTGTTTTTGAAAAATTTCATATTCCATTTTCCGGAACATTCACAAATATTTCTTAAAAAATTCTTTAGTATTTTTTTTCCTCCAATTGTGTGAACTACCTCTGGGTGAAATTGAACACCGTAAAGTTTCTTTTTTTGATTTTGAATGACAGCAAACTCACAATTTTCTGAAGATGCTATCTTTTCAAAACTATTTGGAATTATTGAAATTTTATCTGAATGACTCATCCACACTTGGACTCGTTTGTTCGGAAAAAGAACATTTTCAAGAAGTGGAGATTTTTTTGTTAATTTAATTTTTGTTTTACCAAATTCTCTATCTGTAGACGGGGTTATCTTTCCTCCAAATTGTTTTGCAATTAATTGAAGTCCGTAACAAATACCTAAAATTGGGATTTCTAGTTCGTAGATATAGTCGTCAATCTTGGGTGAGTTTTTTTCATGAACTGATTTTGGCCCACCTGAAAAAATAATTCCTTTTACAGAATTATTACTTAATAATTTTCTTGTAACTTTATTAAATGGTACTATCTGACTAAAAACTCCGAACTCTCGAATTCTTCTTGCGATTAGCTTTGTAACCTGTGATCCAAAATCAATTATTATGATTGACTCGTTCATTTGTTAAGCTGATAATTTGGAGATTCCCTTGTTATTGAAATACTGTGTACGTGACTTTCATTAAGACCTGCTGAGGTAATTTTTACAACTTTTGTTTTATTTTTAAAATCTTTAATAGTTTTATTACCAGTGTAACCCATTGAAGCTTTTAATCCTCCGATTAATTGTTCAATTATTTTTACAACACTTCCTCTATATGGAACTCTTCCCTCGACTCCTTCTGGAACAAACTTATCATCATTTATTATTTCTTCTTGAAAATATCTATCAGCTGAACCACTTCCCATAGCGCCAAGTGACCCCATACCCCTATATGATTTGTATGTTCTTCCGTTAGATAGAAATATTTCTCCTGGTGACTCATCTGTTCCAGCAAATAATGAACCTATCATAACCACATCAGCACCAAATGCTATGGCTTTCGCAATATCACCTGAATATTTTATGCCACCATCTGAAATAATAGGTATATTACTTTTTTGTGCTATTTTGAACGTTTCGGAAATTGCATGCAACTGAGGTACACCAACACCTGCAATAATTCTTGTTGTACAAATAGAGCCTGGACCAATTCCAACTTTTAAAGCATCAGCGCCATTTTGTATTAGTTCTTTCGCAGCTTCAGCTGTAGCTATGTTACCGACAACTACAGGTAATTTCGGGAATTCTTTTTTAGAAGTTTTTAGTGTTTTTACCACATTTTCAGAGTGTCCGTGAGCAGTGTCAATTACTATAACATCAACACCAGCCTTTTCTAAAATTCTTATCCTCTCTATGCCTTCGCTTTCTCCAACACCAACAGCCGCTCCAACTAGTAGTCTCCCCATTTTATCTTTTGAAGCAAATGGGAATTTTTCTGCTTTTTCAATGTCTTTAACCGTTATTAAACCCACACATTTAAAATTTTTATCTACTACTAGTAACTTTTCAATTCTATGTTCATGTAAAAGTTTTTGTGCGTTATCCATAGAAATATCTTCAGAGACAGTTACTAAATTATTTTTTGTCATTAAAGTACTTACTTTCTGCTGAAGATTCTTCGCGAATCGCATGTCTCTATTAGTCAGTATACCCACTAACTTCTGTGATTTATTATCTACCACAGGAATTCCAGAAATATTATATTTTTCTTTTTTTTTTAAAACATTATTTAGGGTCTCATCAGGTGAAATCGTTACTGGATTAATTACCATCCCAGATTCAAATCTTTTTACTTTCGATACTTCCAGTGCTTGATCAACAAAATTAAGATTTTTATGAATTATTCCGAGGCCGCCCATCTGCGCAATTTTGATCGCTAGATTGGATTCTGTTACAGTATCCATAGCCGCTGAAATTAAAGGAACATTAAGTTTTATATTTTCTGTTAACTTAGTTGAAATGTTAGCTTCAGACGGTCTGATTGATGACTTTGCCGGCACAATGAGCACATCATCAAAAGTAAGCGCTTCTGTTAAATTCTTCATAAAATAATTTAATCTAATCTAATAAAATTTTAAACAAAATAATTAATTTTTTTTTGCTATCAGGTAAGTTTCAGGTGACTGTTTTCTTGATGCTTTAGGTTTAAAATATTTAATATCTCTAAGCTCACTTTTCATTTTCTCAATGAGATCTCCTTGCGCACCGCCTTGAAAAATTTTAGAAACTAAAAAACCATTTGGTTTGAGTACCTCTTTTGCAATTTCTAAAACTCTTTCAATCAATGAGATAATTCTTAAATGATCAATTTTTTTGTTGCCAGATGAGTTAGGCGACATATCACTCATCAAAAGTCCAACTTCATTAGTAAAATTTTTTTGGATAATTTCTTTTATATCTTCATCAAATATATTTTTTTCTATTGTTACTACGTTATCTATTTTCTCAACCTTTAATAAATCAATTCCAACAATCTTTGAAGATTTTGGACCGAATTTTTTTGCAACTTGAAGCCATCCACCTGGAGCGCATCCGAGATCTAAAATATTGTGCGAATTTTTAAGAAAATTAAATTTTTTTTCCATCTCTATCAATTTATAAGATGACCTAGATCTGTAGCCCTCAATTTTTGATTTAATTACAAATTCATCATTAAAATGTCTTTCAAGCCATCTTGAGCTGTTGGCACTTATATTTTTCTTTTTTAATTTAATTTTTTTCATGAGCTAACAGTAAATCACTTAACATTCCCTCTCTCAATCCATTTTGAGAAGCGATTACTTTATTGATTGGAAAGATATCTAATATGATCTTTAGTATTACAATCCCATTCAGTAGAAGTTTATATCTTGATCCAACACATGACATTTTTTTTAAATCTCTTATCTGTAAACTTTTTATTAAATCGATTGAGTCCAAAAGCTGATTTTTGTTCATTAAATAACCTTCAATTTTTTTCAAATCAAAGAAATCTAATTTTTTATGAATAGCACATAAAGTTGTAACAGTGCTGCATGATCCAATGGAAACAAATTCGAAATCTAGAAATTGGAGGAGACTATTTTTAAAAAAGTTAAAATGATCTTTTAGTTGTTTTGTAACAAATTCTTTTCCATATATATCCTCTTTTTCTGACAGATTGATTACCCCGTATGAAATTGACTTAGAATTAAAAATTTTTTTTTCAACATCAAAAAATGTTAATTCAGTACTTCCGCCTCCAATGTCAAAAATAATTCCCTTATTGTTAATTTTTTTAAAATATTTTTCACAACTTTTTAAACTTAATTTGGCCTCTTCATATGATGAAATAACTTCTACAGAAATTCCAGTTTCTTTTTTCACCTTTTCAATAAAAAAATCAGGATTGATTACTTGTCTGCACGCTTCAGTGGCAATACATCTGTAATCGTTAACTTTAAATTTTAAAAGTTTATCAGAAAATTTCTTTAAACACTTAAGTGTTTTTTCTATATTTTTGTCTGTAAATTCATTGTTGAAACTTAAGTTGCTAATCAGATTGGTTCCATAGGAAAAATTATGAATTATTTTAAAGTTATCTTTAAATTTCTTTACAATAGTTAGCCTACAGTTATAACTGCCAATATCAATTGCCGCAAAGATTAAATTTTTCAACTCTTTTAATTTATTTGTTAGACTTTATCTTATTAATAATTAATTATTTAAGCAAATTCGTAATTTAATTTCAAAGATACAATGAAGATAACTGTATTAATTATTTTGTTCTCACTGGGCACAGTCTTTCTCTTTCTTAAAGAAGACGATCAAATTGATTTAATCGAAAAAAATGAAACAAAAAAACAAGTTGAAGTTAAAATGTTTAAAAAGTCTAAATTTTCAAAAAAAATCAAACTCAGGGGATTTAGCGAAGCTTCTAGAACTGTAATCCTTAAAGCTCAAGTAGATGGGAGAATAAGCACAAAACAATTTGATAAAGGAAATTTTTATAAAGCAGGAACACAACTTCTATTAATCGACCCAGAAGACAAAGTAGCAAAAGTTAAAGAGATGGAAGCTCTCCTCAATCAAAGAAAAAAAGAATATGAAGTTGCAGAAAGTTTATTTAAAAAAGGATTTAGATCAGAGGTGAAATTAAGTCAATCACTCACTAATTTTGAAAACGCTCTTGCTCTTTATGAAAAGAGTCAGGTTGCTCTTAATAATACTAAAGTATCTATGCCCTTTGATAGCACAGTAGAGGATAGTTATGTAGAACTAGGTGATTATTTAAAAAAAGGTGATTCAATTGCTAAAGTAGTTGATTTAGATCCAATTTTTGTAAGCTCTACAGCCAATGAAAAAGAAATTAGCAAAATACGTATCAACCAGAATGCTCGAGTGAAAATTGGTGATATTTTTTTTGATGGGATGGTTAACTATATCTCAAAAACGTCAGATCCGAATACAAGAAGCTTCAAAATACAAGTTGAAGTTCAAAATAAAGATTATAAAATACTCAGTGGTCTAACAAGTGAAATACAGATACTTGGCCCTGCAACAGAAGCTTTCTTTATACCTTCATCCCTAGTAACACTTAATAATGCAGGTAAAATTGGTGTAAAAATTATTTACGATGACAAAGTAAAATTTATTCCTATTCAAATTGTTAGTGATACTGGTGCTGGATATTGGATCAGTTCAAAAAAACTTAATAAAAAAGAATTTATTGATATAATTATCCAGGGACAAGATTTCACAGTAGAGGGTGAACAAGTTGACATAATTAAAAATGATTGAAAAGTTACTTTCTCAAAGAAAATTAATATTAACATTTTTATTTTTCTTTGTTACTTTTGGAATGTATAAATATATTTCTCTACCCAAAGAATCAGATCCAGATATAAGTCTTCCAGTAATTTATATTTCTTTATCTCATGAAGGTATTTCACCTAAAGATTCAGAACGCCTACTAATCAAACCATTTGAGAGAGAACTTAAAAACATCGAAGGAGTAAAAAAAATTTCATCAACCGCTTATTTAGGTGGGGGAAATATTATTTTAGAATTTGATGCAGGTTTTAATTCAGATAAAGCCCTTTCCGATACAAGGGTAAAAATAGATTTAACAAAAAATAAACTTCCAGATGAGACAGAAGAGCCTAAAGCAACTGAAGTTAATTTATCTCGATTCCCTGTTTTAGCGGTTGCTATTTCTGGAAATTTAGAAGATCGAGTCATTCAAAAGTATGCAAAATATTTGAAAAGAAAAATTGAGAGTTTTTCAGAAGTTTTGGAAGTAACCACACTTGGTGAAAGTGATAGAGAAGTTAAAATAATTGTTAATCCAGATATTGTAAGAAATTACGGACTTACAGACAAAGATGTGCTTGCATCAATTGCAAAAAGTAATCTGATGATTCCAGCGGGAACATTGAGCAATGAAAAAGGAAGTTTTAATTTAAAAATTCCTAGTTTAATTGAAAACAGAGCAGATCTTCTAAATATTCCAATAAAATCAACAACTGATGCTGTCGTCACTCTTAAAGATGTAGCAGAGATAAGAGATTCATTCAAAGATAAATTAGGCTTTGCAAGAAATAATGGACAAAATGCAATTATTCTTGAGATTTCTAAAAGAACTGGAGAAAATATAATTGAGACAATAAACAAAATTAAGGATTTAATCAAAAATGAAAAAGAGGTTATACCAAAAGCTTTGAATATTGGAATTTTTCAAGACGAATCGGAGAAAATAAAAACTCAAATTAAAGATCTAGAAAATAATGTAATACTAGCGACATTGATAGTATTGGTCATTATTATTCTTTTTATGGGCTGGAAATCAGCTTTTTTAGTGAGTGTATCTATTCCTTCGTCATTTTTATTATCAATGATTATTCTATCTTTTTTTAATGTAACAATTAACGTCGTGGTTCTTTTTGCGTTAATTCTTTCAGTTGGTATTTTAATAGATGGAGCAATTATTGTTGTAGAATATGCCAATAGAAGAGCTAGTGAAGGGATTGATAAAAGAAAAGTATTTGTATTATCAGCAAAAAAAATGTTTATACCTGTACTAGCTTCAACGCTAACAACTTTAGCGGCTTTTTTTCCTCTAATTTTTTGGCCAGGAGTTGCAGGAGAATTTATGTTTTTTCTTCCGGTAACCTTATTGGCTGTTCTCTCCTCGTCTTTGTTAATGGCACTAATTTTTATTCCAACGATTGGGGGAATTTTTGGGTTTGATAAATCTTTAAGTCGACAAAATTTAAAAAATCTTAATCTTTTGGAAAGTGGAGATTTAAATCAAATAAAAGGTCTGCAGGCAAAATATATCAAAATTATCAGATATTCATTAAACAATCCAAAAAAACTAATAACATTGACATTGGTTTTCTTAGTCTTCACACAATTTTTATATTTGAGATATGGAAAAGGAGTGGAATACTTTCCTCCTATTGAGCCTGACTATGCTGAAATTGTTGTTCACGCAAGAGGTAATTATTCACCAATCGAGAAAGATAAAATTTTAAAAAAAGTTGAAAATACGATTATTGAAAATCAATATATTAGAAATCTTTACTCACGTAGTGGAACAATAGAAGGTCAAAAAAGAAGTGAATCTGAAGATGTTATTGGCAGTATTAAAGTAGAATTAATAAATTGGAAAAATAGACCTAAAGCACTTCAAATTTTAAATGATTTAAAAATACAAACTAAGAATTTTCCAGGAATCTATATCGAATTTATTGAAAAAAAAGATGGTCCTCCAAAAGACAGAGATGTCGAGTTGAAAATAGTAAATGCTAACTTAAAAGATTTAAATTTTGATTCACAAAATCTTTTAAATTTTCTTAAAAAGAATTCGTGGATAAAAAATATTGATTCTGATATCAACAATCCTGGTATTGAATGGGAATTAATTATTGATAGAGTACAAGCGGACAAACATGGTGTAGATATTCAAACAGTAGGAGATGCAATACAAATGTTAACGCATGGTTTGAAAGTAACAGAATTTATGCCCGAAGATAGCGATGAAGAAATAGACATCGTAGTAAAATATGACAAACCTTTTAGGACTTTAGATGAACTAGATCAAATACTTATTGAAGGAAAAAATGGAGCTGTATCTTTGAGTTTATTTGTAAAAAGAATTCCTAAAAAAAAAGTAGGAAAAATAACCAGATACTCTAATATCAATTCGAAAACAATAAGATTTGACGTAAAAGAAGGATTTGTAAGCAACAATAAAGTTAAGGAAATTAAATCGTGGCTATTTAATAATAAAGACTCTTTTGCATCAAAAATTATTTTTATAGGTCAAGAACAAGATCAAAGAGAAGCAAAAGAATTTTTAATCAAAGCTTTTTTTATTTCAGTTTTCTTAATAACAATTATCTTAATTGCAACTTTTAATAGCTTCTATTATTGTTTGATAATTTTAACTGCAATAATCTTCTCAACAATTGGTGTAATGATAGGATTAATTTTAACGAATAAACCGTTTGGAATTGTTATGAGTGGAATTGGAGTCATTGCTTTAGCTGGTATAGTGGTCAACAATAATATAGTTTTATTAGATACATACAAAAGTTTAAGAAAAAAAGGTGAAAGTGTTCGTGATGCTATAATTAGAACAGGAGCCCAAAGACTCAGACCAGTTTTATTAACCACTCTTACAACCTTTTTTGGATTAATTCCAATGGCTATTGGACTAAACATAAATTTTATAGATACCGAGGTAAACTTTGGTAGTCCAAGTTCGCAGTGGTGGATTCAGTTATCAAATGCCATGGTTTTTGGTGTAATGTTTTCATTTATTTTAACTTTGATCATCACACCATGCTTGATTTATGTAGGAGAAAAGTCAAAGATATTTAGTTCTTCTTGAAATCAATTATTGCAAATGGAATACTAAGAAAATAGACGATAATTAAAATAATCATTGCTAACCAAAAGTCAGTTAGTAAAAGAGATAAAAAACTAGCCAACAAAATAATCAGAAGAGAAATAATTCTTTTCTCAAACCTAATGCCTTTTAGTGAGTAAGTAGGAATATTCGTTATCATCAAAATTGCTGGAATAAATAAATAAAACTTCATAATAAACTCATTTGCTTCAAGTGGAGTATCAAACCTAAAAAAAAACATCAAAGGAAGAAGAGTTAGTCCGGCTGCAGCAGGAGTTGAAACCCCGGAGAAGAATTTTATTTTTTTCAAATCATTTTTATCCTCAAAATTTGAAAGGTTAAATTTCGCAAGTCTTGACGAAGAGCAAATTGCATAAAAAATAACGACGGCCCAACTACTTTCCATGAACAAGGACCTAGACCAAAGATAAACAACAATGGCTGGTGCAATTCCAAAACTTATAAAATCAGATAATGAATCTAATTCAACTCCAAAATCTGAATTAGTTTTTAGCAGCCTAGCTAGTTTTCCATCGATATTATCTAAAAAAGAAGCAAAAACAATCAGTGAAACTGAAATCTGCCATTTTTCGTCAATAGCAAACTTAATTGCAGTTAGACCAAAAGTTAAAGAAATAAAAGTAAATAAATTTGGTATCAAACTTCTTAAAGGGAGTTTTTTCATACTTTACTTTTTTACATCTTTATTGCCGAATTCTGCAAGTATTGTTTCTCCAGCTACAGAAATTTGATTTTCTAATGAATTGATTTTAAAACTTTCTGGAACATACAAGTCAACTCTACTTCCAAACCTTATTATACCAAATCTATCACCTATATTAACCGACTGATTTTCTTCTAATTCGCATTTAATTCTCCTGGCTACTAATCCAGCAATTTGAACGACATAGATAAAAACATCTTTTTTAATTTCAATTTTAGAAATCATCCTTTCATTTTTTTTACTGGATTTATCTAGTGAAGCATTAAAAAAAGCTCCTGGTATATATTTAAGCCATATAACTTTACCCGAAACAGGTATTCTATTTACATGGACATTAAAAACATTCATAAAAATCGAAATTTTATTCATTTTTTTTTCTTTGTCTTCTGTAAGATTTTCCGGAACCAACTCAGTCGAAATAGACAAAATTCTACCGTCAGCAGGAGCAACAAGTATACTATCTTTTTTTGGTATTACTCTTTCTGGATCTCTGAAAAAATATACACACCAAATTGTAAGAACAACACCTATCCATCCTAAAAAATTAGAAAG
>CACODD010000018.1 GCA_902625895.1 uncultured Alphaproteobacteria bacterium | reverse complement strand
TCAAACAGGCCTGGGTGTAAGAGTTGAACAAATAAGAAGAGCTTTTGATGAGTTTTTAATTGATAAGGCAAGACAAGCCTCATCGAACTTTAAAAGTGCTGACTCATTTTCTAATGAAGTCAAGAGTTTAGAGAATTTACTTCTTCCAACAGATACAAATTTAAGTTCAGCAATTGGAGATTTTTTCAATTCACTCCAAGATATCGCAGCCTATCCTGATGACCAAGCATCAAGAATAGTGGCTGTAGAAAAAGGAAAAGACTTAGCAGCGCAATTTAATATGTATTCAGATAGGATTGAAAACCTTAAAGATCAAATACTTGATAAAACCAAAAATGCAGTAACATCAGTAAATTTAATTTCAACGCAAATTTCAAATATTAATGCCAAAATTTTAGCCTCAGGTGTTGCAACAGGAGGGTCAAATGCCCTATTAGATCAAAGAGATCTACTTCTTGATCAGATGTCAGAATTAACACAAATGACAGTTAGATATGGTAGTAAGGGACAAGCAGAAGTAAGGTTAGGAAATACTGGTTCTGGACCAATTATTATTTCTGATACAGATAACCCAACGAAAGGCAACGAAACTACAACAATTATTGATGTATTAGAACAAAGTGGAAGATTACAACCTGTGGTTGGTATAGGACAGGTTGCGACAAACCAAATCAAAGCTGGTCTTATAAGTGGAATGATAAATTCTTTTGCATTAGCTGAAGATACTTTAAAGGAAATAGATGCATTGGCTGAGCTTTTGGCACAAAAATTTAATGAAGTTAACCAAGCTGGACTTGATCTTGATGGAAAAAGTGGGAAACAAATGTTTACTGTTTCAAGTCTTAAAGCAATTGAAAATCCAACTAACAGATCTAGTGTTGGAGTTGCAGTCTTTGTCACAAACCCATTAGAAATAGTGAGTGCAGAATACAAAGTTATGTATAACGAGAATGAAGATTTGTGGAAACTTACCTCTGACAGTTTAAAAAATACTATTTCTGGAAAACAAACAATTGAGGGCCAAGGCTTCAAAATTTCTTTTTTTGGAGAACCACTTGATGGTGACGAATTTTCAATCGTTCCAAGTAGTGCTTCAAAAGGAATGAGTTTTTTATTAGAAAGACCGCAAGATTTTGCAGCAGGAGCACGAACATTAATAAGTTCAAGTTCTTCAAATACAGGCACAGCAACATTAGAAGAAATCACTAAGATTAACTTCGAGGACAAAACCACAATTGGGGACATAAATAATGTTTTCTCGAACGGACTTAGCCCAGTTACTTCTTCAGAATTTTCAGCTGACGGAGGTGCTGCAATTATCAGAGCAGGGACATCTTTTGTAAATTTAAGTTCATACAAAGCACAACCTGAAATTCAATTTGGAATCTCTTCATCTGATTTATCTTCAATAACTTCAATTACTGTAACAATGTCTGATTCGAGTTCAGTTACAGTTGATCTTACTGGAATCACAACGCTTGAAGAGCTTGCTGATGTTCTGAATAGAAGTAGAGACGTTCAAGGTAATGCACATAACTTTAGATCAATGGGTTTATTTGCCTCTGGTGGTGGCTCATCTTTAACGATCGCAAGTAATGATAAAGAATTTTCTTCAGGGGCGATAACAGCCTCTTCTACAATTAATGCAAATGTAATAAATCCAACCGTAACAGCAGCCAGCGAATTACAAATTTTTACCAGAGAAGGAAGGCATATTGCAGGAAGTGTGTTATCTGACTCAGAAATTGCAGAATTTTTAACACAAGAAAATGGATTCAACAGATTTGCAGAATACAGAGCAGATTATTTAAATGGAACTGGTAATGAAAAATATAGAGGTATAGACGTTTCAAGATCTACAACAGGAGGAAACTTTGTTATAAGTTACGGAGCTAATGGTACAGCCGCAAGTGCACAAAGACATGCTACAACGGTTCCAGCAAGTCATGTAACTGCAGCGTATACACTAACTGTAAACTCGACATCAACTGCAAAGTCTAAAAATATTTCTGTACCTATTGAATCATCAGCAGGCTTTGTTGCTGGGCTTATTAATGAAGAAGCAAAAACTCTTGGAATTGAAGCTACTGCTTCAACTAAGGTTAAACTAACTGCACCATCGTCCAATGGAACTATTTCATTTAATCTTTTAAGTAAACCTGGTGTTGGAAACGATGCTGATATCACGGCTGCAATTCTTTCTACCGATCTTACAAATTTAGCTAATGCAATAAATAACTTTTCTGGAAGAACAGGTGTCGTTGCGAACCTCTCTTCAGATAAAAAACATATCGTTATGGAAAATGCAGATGGTGATGATATCCAAATCTCGGCATTTAGCTCTCCAAACACAGTTGAAATGGAAGTATTAAAAAGTGACTTCTCATCGTTTAGTTCGGCTATTACCGTTAATTTAGATAATACTAACTTTAAAGCTGCTCGATTTAGTGGTGAACTCAAAATTTCTTCCGCTTCAGCAATAAGTACGTCAAATGATGGAGGTTCAACCACAGTTTCAGGAACACAAAATGCACTGAGTGATGGTTTTTTGAATGTTTCATCATCTAGCACTGGAGAAATAAAAACAATAAAACCAGTTCTTCTACAAGGAGATTTTTCAACGGGTCACCCTGAAGGTTCAAGTGCGTCAAGCTCAGTTCTATCATACGGATTAAAAATACCAGCTGATGGAAACGGTGCAGAATTTTCTTCAACGGTTGACGTTTCATCGCTTGAAACTTTAACACCGTCACAACTTGCAAAAAAAATTGCTGATGGATTAAGAAGTAATAGTCCATCCGCTGAAATAATTGGAACAGCAGTCGATTCGATTCCTGAAGATGGAAGCAGTTTTAGAATTAATCATGATGGTTTAACATATACGCTAACAATGGAGAACGGTGAAATTGTAGTATCTGGTGGTGAAAAAGATTTGATAACAGCGTATTTTGAGGATCCTGATCCCATAACAATTAATACAACGGCATTGGGAGGAACAGACACCATTACATCGACTGAACATAACCTCAAAACTGGAGATGCAATTACATATAACGCAGCTGAAAAAGTAACTGTTGATACAACTAATTTTAGTTCGACAAACACAATTTCTGTTTCAAATAGTTTTAGCGATAATGATCCAGTAGTTTATAAAAAAGGAGGTAGTTTTCCGATATCTGGCTTGGTTGATGGTACAACATATTTTGTTAAAAATAGAACTGCAACCAGTTTTCAATTATCTGAAACCTCTGGAGGAAGTGTTATTACAATAACTGGAGGAACTGGTGGTAGCGTTTCAGATACATTTGCAAGCCCAAGAGGAGGGTTAGTCGATGGGCAAACTTATTTTGTTGTAAAGGTTGATGATCACAATTTTAAATTAGCTAATAATTATACTCTTGCAACGAATAGCACTCCTTCGGTAATAACAATTGGTGCAAGCGGAGTAGGGGGTAACGCTTCAGATACATTTGACCCACAAAAAAATCTCTATATATCTGCTGGTAAAACAATATCGGGTTCACAATTTTCATTTCCAGTTGATTCTATAAATGATGACAATGCAAAATTATTTGGTATGCAGAGTACAAATGTGAAAACAACAATTACTGGACTATCAGTCACTACACCCACTGCGAGCAATTCAACACATTTTCATATTAAGATAAAAGATAATACCAATCCAATTGGTGTTTTTGTTAAAGCCAATTCAAAAACAATTAATACCTCTGGTGTTGGAGGATCATCTACAACTTTAACCTCAGCAGGACATGGTTTTAAAACTGGTGATAAAATTAAATATACAGCAGGCGGTACACAACTTAACGGGTTGACTAACGGAACGTCTTATTTTGCAAAAGTTGTTGATGCAAATACATTTAGTCTGGCATCTTCCTTTGCAAACGCAACTTCAGATACTCCTACGCTATTATCATTTGGGGGAGGAAACGGACATGCATCTGATACTTTTGCATCCGTTGTAGCGAGTGCGTTACTGAATGATAATGCTTCAACTCCTGCATCGGCAGTTGGAATATCTGCAGAAATAAATCAGGTAAGTGATACAAATGCACAAATTTCAATTATTAAAGAAGCTGATAAAAAGGAGATTGTAATTGATAGAGTTACATATAGTGATTCTGCTACTGCAGAGGCTTACGGTTTTAAAACCAGTCAGTTGAATCTCAATGTTTTAAATGATGAAATTAGAGTACAGTCATTTTCTTCGGGTGTTTCAGCTTCACATGCAGTAGATTTAGAAGTACCTTCAAATAGTATTAAGTCTTTGGTTGGAAATAATTTATCAATTTCGAATATTCCTTCAGAGGATTTAATTGTTTTGATGACTGGAAATGGTTCAAAAAAGATTGCATCAAGTTATGGAGAAATTATTCCTAACATTAGAGATGAGGAATTTAAGGTTCAGATTGATTCAACAAACAATAAAAAAGTAGAAATATTAGATAGTGATACTGGGCATACGATTGCTTCAAGATTAATTCCAGATGATGGAATTATAAATGCAGTTGGAAAGTCATTGAGGTTGACGGGAGATGCAAAAGTTAAAGACTCATTTACAATTTTAAATAATAATGATGGTATTGGTGATAATAGAAATATTCTTAAAATGATTGATTTACAACAAACCGATGTAAATGGTTTGAACTCAGGGAGTTTTCAGGATATTTTTAATAAAACGGCTACTGAAATTGGTGCAACAGTGAGGAGTAGTCAGATGGAAGCTCAAGATGCAAAAGCAAGTAAAGATGAGGCAATTGCACTAGAGGATGAAAAATCGGGTGTATCATTAGACGAAGAAGCGTCATCATTAATTCAGTTTCAGCAGGCATTTTCTGCTAACGCAAGAATAATTCAGACTGCTAGAGAACTTTTTGATTCGTTGATGCGAGTTGTTTCTCAATAATTTAAACATATTAAGGCATGAAAATTGCTAATATAACTTTATGAAAATAAGTAATAAACTTTTCAATGAACAACAACTTGGTCAATTTTCCAACAACATGGAAAAAATCCAAAAAATCCAAGATAAAATCTCTTCTGGTAAAAATATTATTTTTGCCTCTGATGATCCTGTTGGTGCAGTACAGCTTTCAGGTATGAAGGATAATCTAAGTAAAGTAAATAGATTTATTGAAAACTCAAATATTGCACTCGATAGATTGAATATAATGGATACTACCATGGAAGCCATTAATACCGTTTTTATTAGAGCAAAAGAATTAGCAGTCCAAGCATCAAATGATGTTTACGGAGTAATGGACAGAGAAGCAATAGCAATAGAATTTGATGAAATGAAAGCTGAGTTAATGACATTAGCCAATACTCAAGATTCAACTGGAACATTTATTTATGCTGGTTTTAAAACCAAAACCAGTCCCTTTAAAATGAACGCAGACGGAGCGGTAGAATATAAAGGAGATAGAGGTGTTTTAAATTTACAAGTAACAGAGTCTCGATTAATTGAGACTTCTATCGACGGGAGCACTGTTTTTCAGGATATTGTAACCTCAGAGGGTGTTTCAACAGATTTATTTGCTGCTCTGGATAATATAAGTCGATCCATTAGAACTGCAGCAGGTGGTGTTGAGGAGGCGAAGGCCGAAGGTATAGCAAAAATGTCACTTACGAATGCAAATCCAGGAACTTATTCATTCACCATTAATTCTGGTGATAAGTCAGCAGATTTTTCCTTAAATATTACTGGTGATGACTTGAGTGACGTTGCAGCCGCAATTAACGGAGCTAATCTAGATATTACTGCAACGCTCGAAGATTCAAATAAAACTTTAAAGCTTGTGAACTCACTTGGTCAGGATATAGATTTTGGAAATTTACAAATAACAGGTATTGACAAAGCTCAAGTTACCCCAACCTCATTTTTTTCTTTTCAAGCGGTCGATGCAGCAGGAAACAGTTTATCAAATGAACAAACTATATACGATAAGGATCAAACTATCGCTAGTCGATTAGATGAAATTGTAACAATACAAAGTCATGTTTCAAATCAAAGAGCAAAAGTTGGTGCACGAATGAATAGTGCTGAGAGACTCAGAGATATTTTAGAAGAAAGACAAATTTTGATTAATCAAGATGTAAGTGATTTACAAGATGCTGATCTCGCAACACTTGTAACTAGTCTTCAATCACAACTAACAAGCCAAGAGGCTTCGCAGAAAGCTTTCATTAATATCTCCAAACTAAATTTATTTGATTTTCTTGGATGATTAAATAAAGTCGTCAATTGAAGGTTCTTTTTTGACGATTTCCCCTAATTCATGAAGATCTTCTTCTTTTGAAATATCCCACCCAGCAGGAGCTTTTTCAAAATGTCCTGATCTCATGGAAAAGCAATAAGCTTTAAAATTTTTCACGGATTTATTACTATTATATTTTCGCTCTTTATCTCCTTTTAGGGCGTTCTTGAATATTCCTTTGATTGTTCTTTCACTTCTCCCATCGAATTTGAATCTATAATAAACATAATTGATAGCTAATTCATGTGCTTCAAACATTGGATTTTTTCTCTCCGAAAGAAATCTTAAAATTTCTTCAGCAGGTCCTGCCAATTCAACTTCTTCCACATTTTTATAATGAGTTGAAATTGCGTCTGCGTAATTTTTGGAAACCATGTCGAGTGAGAGCTGTTTTACAAGAAAGTCTTTAACAGCTAAACCGACGCAAATATCGTATACGAACTCAGGACAAAATAACTTTTCACTCATATTTAAATTACTTACCTAAAGGTAATTATACAATAAAACGTCATATTTCAATTAAAAATTGAATAATTAATTTAAAACTTAACAAATTCTCAATGTGTCGTTTCTTTATGTAGAAATAAATAAAGTTAATGGAATATAAGGAGAATTTAACATGACAATGCTTTCAAATTACAGTAGCGCCTCACTTCAAGCAGTTAGTGCGTCCGTGAAGACAAAGAGATTAATGATGGCTTCTCTAGACAGATTATCTACAGGCAAAAGAACAATAAACGGAAATGATCCTGGAGGGACTGCGGTTGCAAGTAACATAACTACTCAGGCTAGAAGTGCCAGTATAGCTGCACGAAATGCTGAGGACGGAATCTCATACCTTCATGCTGCTGAGGGTGTTTTAATGGAATTAGCAACCTTAAATACACGATTGAGAGAATTAGCCGTTCAGAAGCAAAACGGATTATTGTCAACAGCTGATAAAGCAGCAATTGAATCAGAGGAAAATGAAATTATAAATGCTGCAGACAAAATAGCTAATGTAAAATTTAATGATAGAGAATTATTATCTACGTTTGTTTTAGCAATTAATAATGCTGGAACATTATCACAAATGGGAGCGGTTTACAAACCAACCTTCCAAAGTGGTGTTTCAAATGTTGACACGCAGTCGGCATTAATACAAAAGTCTTTGGGGCAAGTTGCTGCGGGAATTAATGCGTTAAAAGGGCATCAAAGTAATATGCATTCATTAGCTGCCAACGCACGAGCTGCTGCTTCAAGAATTCAGGATACGGATTTTGCTCAGGAATCTGCAAGCCTAGCTCAAAGTAGTATCCTAAATAAATCCGCTTTAGCAATGGTAGCACAAGCTAACAATGCTATGGCTAATATTTTAACTTTACTTAATTAACTCATAAAAAAAGGAGAAAAACTATGACATCTGTAAGTAACGCTGCTGTTGGTGCTTTTCTAGCTGGAAACGCTGCAGCAAAAGCAAGACACGGAATGAATGAAGCAATTGCTCGTTTATCAACCGGTGTAAGAGCTATGTATGGAGGTGATGCCGGTGGTGCATCTGCTGCAATAGCAATTAAAGCCGATGGTAAAAGTGCCATGATTGCAGCTCGTAACATCGAAGACGGTATTTCGTTCTTACAAGCTGGTGAGTCTTTATTGTTAGAACTTGCTGCTTTGAACACAAGACTAAGAGAACTTAGAGTTCAAAAGGTAAACATTGATACTCTATCTGCATCTGATATTGTTGCGATAGGTGCAGAAGAAGATGAAATTGTCAAGGCTGGTAACTTAATTGATGCAGCTGAATTTAATGGAAACAGTCTATTAGGTTCTGAACTTGCTGTAACATACAACCATGACGGTACTTTAACAACATTATCTTCTGACGCTACTATTACATTAACAAGTTCTGGTGTAGCTGGAATTGATGCAACAACAGTAGATATTCAAGAAGCACTTGGTGAGATGGCTGCAGGTTTGTCAGCACTAAAAGGACACCAAGCTTCTAACTATGCACTAGCTGCAAACTTTGAAGCTGCTGCTGCGCGTATTGCTGATACTGATTTTGCTAGATCATCTGCAAATCTTGCAAAGTTTTCAATTTTGAATCAGTCTGCGATGGCAATGGTTTCACAAGCCAACCAAGCACAAGCTGCTGTTCTCGCTGTATTACAGTAAGAGATACAGACATAAAAAGAATAAAAGGGGGAGTTGAACCAGCTCTCCCTTTTTTTTTTTACTTAAAAATTTCTAGTTATTCACAAAATATCCATAAGATATTAAAAAACCGTCAAAAAAATAACACTAAATATTGTAAAAAATTGCATTCCAATCCCTATATTTTGTTAATTTCATAAATACAAGTAAATCTGTATTATTGGCACTGTAATTGCAGAGATACAACGTGAAAAATTTTAGGAGATATATAAATGGTTAGCGTAAGCACAGTAAATAGCCAAGCATCGCTAAAGCATATTATGAAAACAGAAAGAGAAATGCTCCAGGCAATGGAACGTATTTCTTCTGGAAGTAGAATTAATAATGCAGGTGATGATGCAGCTGGAGCAGCAATCAGTGATAGAATGCTGGCTACAGTTAGAGCTCTTGATATGTCCATAAGAAATGCATCAGATGTATTATCTATGGCTCAAGTAGCTGAAAGTGCAATTAATGAGCACTCTCAAGCATTACAAAGAATTAGAGAATTATCAATTCAAGCTGCAACAGACATATTGAATGCAGAACAAAGAATTTATTTACAAACAGAAGCAGATCAGTTGCTTCAAGAAATGGACAGAGTTGCAAGAGATACCACTTTTAATGAAATTGCTGTGCTAGACGGTACTTTTGCTGATAGACGTTTTCAAATCGGAACGCATGAACGAGAAAAAGCCGTAATCTCCGTGGCTAACATGAGAATAGATAAAATTGGTGCTTTTCAAAGCTCAACCAGTATGGATGAAGCAGGTTCTGCTGGTAACCTAGCATCAGAAGGTGTTGTTGGTGCTAATAAAGCAGGAGCTACTAGTAGGGTAACCACAAATGATGACTTGACAATTACAGGTTTGGTTGGTCAAGCAACCGTAGGTCTTGCCGGCGAGGAATCAGCTAAAAGAATAGTCGAGTTAGTTAATAATAAGTTTGATAATACGGGTGTGAGTGCTACTGCCACCACAACAATTAAAATTGAAGTCAATAGTACCGATGCAAATGGAGATCACGTCGTTGGATTTAACTTATATGGTAAAAATACTGACGCTCAAGCTATTTCAGCTACAATTTCAGTTGGCGCAACCACAGCAACTTCAGATATGAGTAATCTTAGAGATGCAATAAATGCTTATAGTGCCAACACCGGCATTAGAGCGACTTTAAGTGCAGATAAAACTAATATTATAATAGTTCAAGATGAAGGTGAAGATGTAGTTATTGAAGATGTAGATTTTGCAACTGTGACAAATGGAAATACAAAGTTTACATTTACCGCTATGTCTCAAGATCAACTTGATGAAGCAGCAACCCAGATTACAACAGTAACTGATACACAGCATGGTGCTAGTACGGATAGTGTTCGTTTTACTGGACAAATTACATTTCATTCATCACAGACATTTACTATATCTGCTACTGCAGGACAAGGACTTTTCGAAGCCGCACCTGGTACGGCTACATTAAATAAGGTTTCTACTATTGATATCAGAACTGTTGCTGGTGCTGTTGACGCATTAAAAGTAATAGATAGGGCACTAGATAGAGTCCATATGGAACGTGCAAAGTTCGGTGCTATAATGAGTAGAATGAATGTTGTGATTGATAACCTCACTAATGTTTCTACAAATCAAAAAACTTCTAGATCTCGAATAGTAGATGCTAATTTTGCAGCAGAATCAGCTAGATTGGCAAAATCACAAATTCTTCAACAATCTGGAATGAATATGATATCTCAAGCATCGCGAACAATGCAAAATGTACTAATTTTATTCCAGTAAAAAAAAACTAAATTGGGACGTTAGTATGATATGACCTCAGTTAATAACAGACCTGAAATTCTCTCTAAACTCGGCGTAGGTTCAGGTTTAGATACAAGCGCATTAATTGAAACGTTGGTAGAAGCTGAGATCGCTGGTCCAAAGGAGCAACTTGAAAAAAGAGAATCAGATTTTTCTGCACGAATTTCAGCCTTTTCACAAATTAAAAATAATTTAAAAGTTTTTAAAGACAATTTAGAAATTATACAAAGCAATAACTCACTAGGTTATCAAGGCACAACCTCTGATTCGACAATAGCAACATTTTCAGCAAACGGAAACTCAGCTGCTTCGGCAATAAATTCTCAGCTAACAGTAAGCTCCTTAGCTACAGCTCATACACTTACTGGTCCAACACTTTCTTCACCTAATAATACTGTTGGAGCTAGAACATTATCGATTACGTTTGGAACCTGGTCTGCAGATCCTACACAAGGAGGAGGACAGACCCACACCTCTAATGGTATGACAGCAATTTCAGTAACTGCCTCATCAACAACAACATTGAATCAATTTCGAGACATGATCAACAATGCTGCAACAGATTCGAACAATGACGGAGAACAGGACGTTATTGCGTCAGTATTATATGATGGTTCAAATTATATGCTGTCAATAAAAAGTCAGTTTGGTGCAGCTAATGAAATGAAGATAACCGATAATCATGCATCATCTCCAGTATATTCATACGACACAACAGATGGAGCTCAACTTACACAGAGAGTTGCAGGAACAGATTCTAGTTTTACAGTTGACGGAGTCAGTATGACAAGGGATTCAAATAGCATCGATGATTTATTTTCCGGCATGACATTGGATTTATTGAAAACGTCCGGATCAGCAATCACAATTAAAAGTGAAGTAGATTTGGATGCAGCTCAAACGTCAATTCAGGATTTTGTGACAACTTACAATGATGTAATGGCATCATTAGAAAATTTGAGAGTTGCAAACGATGAGGATGAAAATTCTGGAATATTGGCAGGTGACTCATTATTAAGAAGTATTCAAAATGATATGAGGTCAGCAAATGGAACTGCAATCAATGGATACGAAGGTGGCCCTTATTATTTGTCGAATCTTGGTGTTAGAACTAATAGGGACGGAACATTGACTTTTGCAGATGCTGATGCACTTGAAAGAACATTTAAAAGTAACCCCAATTCACTATTGGCTTTTTTTAAAGATCAAATTGTTAGTGATAATCCTGATATTAATCCATTGAGATATAGTATTTCTGATACTACTCCTGGATCATATGCTGTAAATGTAAGTTCTGGTTCTGGTACTATTGGCGGTGTTTCTGCTTCAGTTTCAGGAACAACATACTCAGTTTCGTCAGGAGATCCAAACGGATTAGCTCTTACTATTACAGCAAGTGATACATCAGGAACAATTCACTATGGTAGAAGTTTTATTTCAGAATTGCAGGACAAATTAGATGTTTATATCAAATTTGATGGATTAATAGAAACCAGTTTAGACGGTTCTAAAAGTCGTCTTAGAGAGATTGAAGATAAAAAACTGGCTCTTGATGAAAGAATTGCAGCATTATATGCAAGGTATCAAACACAATATTCCGCCATGGACAGCGCTATTGCAGGCCTTAATGAAACATCAGACCTATTAAAGAATGCATTTAAATCTGGCAACGATTAAAAACTAAATATTTTAACAATTCTGTCGTTTAATTTACTGAATAATTTATTTGGAGCAGTAATGAAAAACGATTTAAAAGATATAAAGGGCTTATTTGTTCTCGACAATCAAGAGGCTACGATTGAAGCTATCAAAAAAATTAAAGAAGCAATTGTATACACTTCTGGTCAAATCAAGCAACTACATGAAGGTGTTGTCGAAGAAAAAAATATTCCAACAATGTGCACAGCAATCATTAATAATTTCTTTTGGTTAGTAAATACCCTCGATAAGAGTAAAAAAACTGAATTAACTAAAGATTTAGATTATCTTTACAAACATTGCTTATTTTCAATAATAAGAGTCAGAGATTTTAATGATTACGATTTTGTACCTGGATGCATCAAGGTCTTAGAGGATATCACAGAGAGTTGGGACAGAGTCTCACTAGCAGCAGACAAAGCTGAAGCTTTTGGTTAATTATGAATGTCCTTAGCACTCTATCCAGCAATTAAATTAGGAGAAACGTCAGCCAAAATAAGAAGGTCGATTTCACGACTTACAACTGGGCTGAATATTCTTGCTGGTTCACCCGTAGGTGATATGTCTCAGGGTTTAGCACTGAATGCTAAAGGAAAATCAAATCAACAAGTAGTTTCCTCTGCACAAGTAGCATTAGATTTACTTTCAAGCGCTGAATCTGCACTTATAGAATTGGCGGCATTAGCTACGAGATTAAGGGAAATAGGAATTGCAGATACAAATTCAACAAATGATGCATCAGATACTGCGGCATTAAATGCAGAAGCAATATCAGTCAGCGACTCTATAGATGCAATAGTATCTTCTGCAAAATTTCATAACATTGCAATTCTTGGCACAAGCGCAAAAACATTCGGTGTAACAAGGGATGCAGACGGCAACACAACAACTATAAAAACTACAGATGGTATAACTGCTACGAATGTATCCGATGCCACTGGTTCAAACTCAACTGCTGATACAGCAATAGGAGAAATACAAACCTCACTGGGTCATGTTTCTGGTCATTTAACTTCAGTGGGTGGATTTCAGAATACTGCAAGTGCACTAGCTTCAATTGAATTAGAGTCGGCAGCGAGATTAATGGATACAAACTTTGCAGTTGAAACAGCAAAGTTGATGAAAAATACTTTAATACAAAAATATGCAACAAGTATGGTCACTAAAGCGAATGAAGTTGAAGAAAATAAAAAGTTATTAATTCTCTAAACAATTAGAATCTTAGTCGTTTAATATTTTAGAAAAGGAGTAATGGAAATGGAAAAACAAAATATTACAAAAAAAGTTGAGGAAAAAAATGAACTTAGTTCAAAAGAAAGACATAATATAATTCTAAAATTATATAAAGGATTAACTGACAATCTTGAAGAATTAAACAAATCAAAAGATAAAAAAGGATCTAATGCCACACAGATTGCATACAAAGTGGATAGAATTGCATCTGGCCTTCAGGTTACATTAGACTTTAGTAATGAAGAATCAAAGAGTATAAGTGAAAACTTTAGAGAACTATACAGGCACATAAGGTTTGCAATGAAAATGATTTACGAAAAACAAGAATATGTTCTCTTAGACTCTTCAAGAGAAATTGCAAAAACGCTTTATCAATCTTGGGCTAAAATCAAACCCTCTATTTAGTGTTTGTTATTTTTTTTCAATACCATAGAATGTTAATTCATGGTTGGAAAAATAATTTCGGTAATTCTGACTGGACTAGTTGTTGGATCCTCTGTTGCAGTACTAGTCCAGATTTTTCTTTACTCAATTAATTTTTTATCAAATATATTTAGGACAGACTTCACTGATTTAGTCAATCAACAACACTTTAGTGTAAACGAATTAGTCATAAAGATTATTTTTTTCTTTTTGATTGTACCTTTTTTGGTAGGACTTTTAGTTGGAATAATAAGAAACTTCACTAAAGGAAAAAGATGGCATGGTCCTCCAGATGTCATTTTATCAGTTCATAAAGATGACGAGGAATTAAATGTTAAATCAGGTTTTTTAACATCAATAGCATCAATTCTATCAATATCATGTGGAAGTTCTGTTGGACAGTATGGACCACTGGTTCATTTTGGTGGGACCATTGGCGCAGAAATAAAAAAACTATTTTCCTATGCACCTGATTATAAAATTTTAGTCAGTTCAGGAGTTGCGTCCGCAATTTCTGCTGGTTTTGGAGCACCTTTAGCTGGTTTAATATATGCACGTGAGGTGGTGCTTCGCCATCAATCTTTAGCGAGTTTTTCACCCATTTTATTGTCGTCAATTATTTCTTATTTTTTTACAGTAGAAATTTTTGAATATGAACCATCATTAAATATTCCAAGTGTCACAGGAAATAATGCAATAAATGTAATTGTAATAATTCTAGCGGGAATATTTGCAGGTCTCTTAGCAAGTTTATATTCATATTTATTAACTAATAAAAATTTAAATTTTCTCAATAATGTAGGTTCTAAGTCATATCTAACACCTGCATATGCTGGAGTAATTTGTGGTATAGTTGCCATTAAGTTTCCTGAGGTGACCGGTATCGGATCTCAAACAATTAATGATTTATTAAATAATAAAATAACATTAAATCTTGCTTTAATATTTTTAGTTTTGAAATTGTTTTTAACTACATTGTGTATAAGAATGGGTCTTGTTGGTGGTATATTTGCTCCAGCCTTATTTTTAGGAGCAAGTTTAGGTGTTGTAACTGCTGGTTTAGGAACACTTCTTTCAGAGAATGTTAATCCTTTTTTAATTATTTTATCTTCAATGGCCGCATTAGGAAGTTGTATAATTGGAGGGCCAATTGCAAATGTACTAATAGTTTTTGAGTTAACGTCTAATTATCAGGCTGCACTATCTGCAGGCGTGTGTATTGTTGTTGCGACAATAGTTTCATCGCAATTGATTGGTCAATCAACATTTGATCAACTTTTAAACAACCGTAACATAGACATTACAGTAGGAAGAGATATTTTATTTCTGCAAAGAAAAAAAATTAAAGAAATTGTTGATAAAGATTTTCTTAAAATTGATGGAAACATTACGGTCAAAGAAGCCATCGAAATGTTTAAAACTTTTCAGTGCAGTGAAGCATACTATGTTGGTTTGAATGATAAACTTTTAGGTAAGCTCTCTTTGCCAAAACTGCTATCGTACGATGACAACTTAAAAATTAAGGACATAAAAAAAACTAAGTTTTTAAAAATCAATGATGATGAAGATTTATCAAAAACTATTCAAAAATGTAAAGATTTCGTTGGTGAATCGATACCTGTTGTCGACAATAAAGGAAAAATAATAGGTATTTTTAGCGAAAACGATCTTTTTGTGAGTTATCTTGAGGCAGAGGAGTTTAGAGCTGATGTGGAGACTAAATCCTAAAATCAATACTATTTTTTTGTTGTTTTGAAGTAGTTTTAAGTGAGGATATCATGAGATACTTTGTAATGCTCTCGTTATGAAAGTATATTGGACTAAAAAGTTCCCTTGATTTTAGAAACGCTTCAGTACTGATCCCATTACTTGGTGCTAATTTTGGGCTATAAATCTTTTTTTTTAGTAATTCTGAGTTTTCTCTGTTGTACGAGCTTAAATTATGATTATCTCCGACTTCTCTAATAATATTTCTATTAACGACGGGATGTGGCATACCTTTTGCTACATTATCAACAAATTGATTAGCAATTGGATCAACATAATTATAATTTGGATTGATCATTTAGGAATAATAACCTATGAAACTAAGTCAAGCAAAGAAATATTACAAAAAAAGTCAAAATGACGGTTTGGAAAACGTAAATCCATACGAAATTTTCAAAAAAATTAATTACGAACTTCTTAGATCGTTAAAAATTGTTTCTCAAAAAATTAATGAAAAGAAGATTGATGATGTAAGACAAAAAAACTTCACAAAAGCTCTTACAATAATCTATACACTTCAAACAAGTCTTGATTTTGATAAAGAATTAAAATTGTCCTCTGATTTATTTAAATTTTATGAATTTTGCAGAAAAAAACTTATTGAGGGAATCACAAGTCTTAAAAGTAAAGAAATTATCAAATCAGCCGTTAATTTAGATAAGATGTTTGATTTTAATTATATTCAATCAGATGAGGAAATAAATGCTATCAGATAAATTTGTACAAGAGAATTTGTCAAGTAATGAAAATTTGTCGAAACAAATTATAAGACTCGAAGAGTTAAGTATATCGATGACAAGCTTAATTGAAAGTGGCAATTCCCACAAAATTGCCCATTTAGAAAAAATTAGACAAAAAATTCTCAAGGATATTATTAAAAATAAAAAACCAATTTCAACTTCTGACAAACCAAGGGTTTCTAATATTTTCGTTCTTAATAATAAAATGATTGATTTAGTAAGACAACAAAAAACAGAGACACTAGGTAAAATTAAAAAAAAAATTAAGTTCTATAAATCTTATAAAGACATGTAATTTCCATTTTTGAATTAATTTAAAACGTACAATAACACTTTTATTTTTTAGTTTTAATTAAGTGATTTGGAATATTAAATTTAAAATTAGTTGCTATAATTTGATCTTAAAAATTTGCTAAATAGAAAAATTCATGTATTGCATTTCTGACCCTTTATTAGCTAAAGGTTCATAAATTATTTCTGATTTTGAGTTAAAAACTGGAAATCGATTCCACATGTTTAGATGAAAATTAACATTCTTCTTTTTATGATTTTTTGGAGGATTAAACATTAAGCCAAGTTTAGGATTTTCAATATCTTTACGCTCAACATGAGCTTTTATTACCTCACAATTGTGAGTTATTAAATCTACTAGTTTAACTTTTATTCCTGATTTTAAGAAAATAGGGGATCGTTCTTGATGCCTTTGACTCCATCGATAACCTGTTTCTGTTCTTTCATCAATTGAAAAGTTTTGTGCTTTTTTGACAATAAATGAATTTTCTACGCCTGCAATAGACATCATCTTTCCATTTTTACAATCAAAACCAGCATATATTAATATCTGTAAAAAGACCGGTAAAATTGTTGTTGAAATATGTCCCTCAACAAACTTTTCTGCTTCATGAGTTGGCCCAGATATAACTAAATCACCATCATCTTTTAAAATGTCATAAATTTTGTCCAGAAATGCACCTTGATTTCTTTGATGTTCAATAACATGAGAACAAAATATCATGTCATATTTTTTCTTGAAATTAAAAGTATTGAAGTCTCCTCTAAATTCTGCTTTTTCTTCATATTTATCAATTAAATCAACTGATAATCCAAATGATCGCATCACTTCACTGTGATTTCCAAAGGCTCCGCCTATATCAAGAACGTCAAATTTTTTCGGAAATTTTTTTTTGGAAAGAAGATATTCTAATAAAGCAAACCCTCCCCAATCTAGTTTTGGAATTTTTTTTTTCATACATTTGCAGAGCAATATTAATGCCAGTCATTTTAATTTTTTTTAATTTTTTGCATTTTAATAAATCGAACAGACTATACAAAATTCATTTTTTTTAGTATAATGAAATTGATTAATTATAAGGAGAATATATGAAAACACTTGATGTAAGTGCTGCCATATCTACGCTTAATGAATTGTTAAAGTATGAGTTAGCTGGTGTAGTAAAATACACTCATTTTGCTTTAATGGTCACTGGTCCAAATAGGTTAAGTTTAGATAAATTTTTCAAAGAACAAGCAGCTGAGTCACTGGAGCATGCCCAGCATGCGGGAGAGTTGCTAACTGGGTTAGGAGGCCATCCTTCTCAAGCAATTCCTGAAATTGAAGAAACAAATAAGCATTCAATTGAGGATCTACTCCATGAAAGTCTCAATCATGAGCAAAAAGCAATTGATTTATACAAAATACTTTTAGATCAAACAGAGAATAGAAGTATTTATTTGGAGGAATTTTCCAGAGAAATGATAAAAGAAGAGGAGATGCATAGCATTGAAATAAAAAAAATGTTAAGAGATTATAAAGTTTAATCATTTCTCATTTGTTTTAGTGCATAAATTCAGCTTAATTTTATTAATTTTTTTTTTTTTAATCTTAAGCTATCTATTTAGTTCGTTTTTTGAAGAACTGAGATCATTCATTCCTTACTTGCTTGGTTTGGTGATGTTTGGAATGGGAATGACACTTAAAATAAATGAATTAAAATCAATTTTAAAAAAGCCTTTATGGATAATTATAACAATCGTTTTACAATATACAATAATGCCACTTTTGGCTTTTTTGATAGTTTATATTTTTAAATTTCCAAAAGAAATTGCTCTTGGTTTTATTATACTTGGTTCTTGTCCAGGGGGAACAGCTTCAAATTTAATTGCATATATATGCAAGGCTAATTTATCGTTGTCTATTTTCTGTACTTTTGCATCAACTGGTTTGGCAGTTTTTTTAACACCTGTAATTATTTATTTTTTTGCTGATGAGAGTATTAGCATCGATATTACAAATTTAATAAAGTCTACATTCTATATTATTTTTCTTCCAGTATCAGCAGGACTATTAATGAAAATTATCATCAAAGAAGATCAAGTAAAATTATTAAAATTTTTTCCATTTTTTTCAGAGATCGCAATTGCTTTAATAATAGCAATTATCTTTTCTTTAAATTTTGATAGCTTAGATAACGTTACCTTTCTAATTATTTTAGGTGTTATGGTTCATAATTTACTCGGACTTTTTTTAGGTCTATTCATTTCATCTCTTCTAAAATTTCCAGAGGATGTCAGAAAAACAGTTGCAATTGAAGTTGCAATGCAAAATTCTGGTCTAGGTATGACGCTTGCCTTAATGCATTTCACAAAATTAGTTGCCTTGCCGTCAGCTTTATTTAGTCTTTGGCATAATATTTCTGCTTCAGGTCTTGTTTATCTTTGGAAAAAAAAATAAATTAATATTTTAACATTTTACGAAAGGTTTTCCCAAATGAGAATAAGTGCAAAAAATCAAATAAGAGGTAAAGTTACTTCTGTTATACATGGATCAAGTTACTCTCAGGTATCTGTCGAACAAACAGACGCAGACGGAAACTTAACTGGAAGCTTTGTTCATGCCGCTGTTCCAGTTGACATATGCAAAGATATGGAACTTGGTAAAGGGAATGTAGTAACTTGTATTTTTCCTGCAGCAGCCGTCATAATCGGGAAACATTAGTTCTCAATTAAGTGAATGTTCTTTTAGAATCATTGAATTTGGTTTTCTCATTCGATCCTGATTTATATGAAATTATATTTCTTTCATTAAAAGTATCACTTTTTGCTTTGACCTTTTCATGTTTCTTAGGTCTACCGATAGCTGGGGTCCTGTCATCTACAAATTTTTATGGAAAACAAACTATAATTATTTTTTTTAATTCAATGATGGCTTTGCCTCCAGTATTTGTAGGACTTTTACTATATATTATTTTTTCTAATACCGGACCATTAGGATTTCTAAATATATTATATACTCCGTCAATAATGATCATTGCTCAGATAATAATAATTTTACCAATAATTATTTCAGTTAGTACGGAACTGCTTCAACAAATGGTTGATGAGTATAAGGAAATGTTTGATACATTTGAAGTTGATTTAATAAGTAAAATTAGAACCACAGTTTTTGATGCTAGAATTTCACTTGTGACATGCATTTTAACTGGCTTAGGTAGGGCTTTGTCCGAGGTAGGAGCTATAATAATTGTTGGAGGAAATATAGTCCACTACACAAGGGTTATGACGACAACAATTGCTTTGGAAACTTCTAAAGGAAATTTATCAATGGCAATGTCTTTAGGAATTGTTTTGATTATTATTTCGATTTCTTTAAATGCAATCGTAATGATAATGAAAACAATTTCTAAGAAAAATTCTTATGATTAATTCGGAAAA
>CACODD010000017.1 GCA_902625895.1 uncultured Alphaproteobacteria bacterium | reverse complement strand
ATCTATAATAGCTAATTGTACAAGGGAGGCAGGTTTTCCTCCGCTGATGATTGCCCCTCTGGATTTTATTGGCATGTATGAAAATAGAAAAAAATAAGTTGAAAATAAATTTTCGATTGTAATTTATATAAAGGATGAAATTCGATGCGGTTGGCAAACTTTCCAACCGTATCTTAAATTTTATACGTTTTCTTTTTAGACTTGCTAATATTTAAGCCTATCTTTTTAAAGCCCTCTGTAATTTCCATAGTTGTATGACCTTGATTCCACTTTTTAATAAACTCTTTAACATTTTCTTGGTTGAAACTAAGTTTTTCTTCGGGTTTTTTAGTACGAGACATCTTTTTCTTAGAAATCTTTTTGTTTAGTATTTCCCATACATCACTAATTTCTTGAATTTCTTTCTCTTTTATGAAGTTTTCTATAATGAAATTTAGTCTTTTAATTTCATTCTCCAATCTTAGGTTTTCACTTTTTATACTATTTAAATGTTCTTTTATTTTTTGGAGGTCAGACTCTTTAATAACAGATATTTTGTGTTTAAATTTTTCGAAACAATTATCCAATTTCTCCAATATTAACTCCTTTAGTAACTTAATATCTAACTCATTGTATTTATAATGACTTTTATCGCTTAATTTTGATAATTTATCTAAAGAAAGAAGTATCTGGTTTAGCCTTTTTCTGGATAAAACAGCAAAGTTACAAAGTTTAAATAACACCCTATCGTCATCAGACCATTGTATCCTGGGTTTATACCTGAATTTTTTTAAAACTGACTGCGCCTTTGCAAAAGACACCTTAAACGCCTTTTCCATAATCTACTTAATTCCCAAATATTATATTTATGCAATAATATAATATTATTATATATAGTATTGTTTAAAATACTATAATTATTTTACAATTAAATAATCTCCAATGGCGTTTGAAAAAATTATACCTTTTTATTAAGACTTTCAAGGTCAATTTTAATCGTTGAGTTTAGATTTGTAAGCCTCATGTAGGTCGACCTCAAAATTGCTTTAATAAAAAAAGAAGTTTTATTATAGTCATTTAGCAAGTTTGTTTTTGGAATAAGCAACGCTTTAGATTCTTTTAGTGTAACTGCAGTAACTGTTCTTTTTGTATTTAAGAGGATTGATAACTCACCAAATACCTCATCTTTATTTATAAACCCCACTCTTGTACCTTTGTCAGATATAATTTCAACTTCACCTTTAGTTAGAAGGTAGGCAAAGTCAGGCTCATCCCCAACTTTGTAAATTATTTTACCAGCTGTCCAAGAAATGCTTTCTTCACCCATACCCGAATACTCATTATATAGTAATTATATCTAGATGATAATTAAATGTAAATTTATAACAATTTTTTAGTGGAGCGGGAAACGAGATTCGAACTCGCGACCCTCACGTTGGCAACGTGATGCTCTACCACTGAGCTATTCCCGCAGATTTCCTGCATATAATATACTTTAATAACTTTTTTTAAATAATAAAATTGTTTTTTTTTAAATAAGTCTTTAATTATTACTTAATTTGAAACATATTGTATTATATGTTGTACAGTTTTGAACATACATTGGAAGAGTTGCCTAAAACAATACCCCTCTTTCCTCTCAATAAAGTTTTGCTCTTACCAAGAGCTAAGCTCCCCCTCAACTTGTTTGAAAATAGATATTTACATATGCTAGATTACGCTCTCGCTAATAACAGAATAATTGGTATGATTCAGCCAAAAGAAAAGGTTGTGAAAGACTCTGATATTAAGAATCCGAAGCTTTACGACGTTGGTTGTTCTGGAAGGGTGACAGCATTCTCAGAAACTAATGATAGCAGATACGAACTTATTCTCAAGGGTGTCTGTAGATTTAGAATTATCAAAGAAAAGAAATTAACTAATGGATTTAGAACAGCAAACGTAGAGTGGGAAGAATATCGAAAAGATTTTGATGCTCTAAGTTTATTGGAACAAAAAAAAAGGAAAGATTTTGAATCGTTATTGAAGATATTTCTCGAAAAAATTTCTATTAATGCAGATTGGGAAATGGTTCAAACAACAAACGATGAAGACTTGGTAAATATGATTAGCATGTGTTGTCCTTTCGATGTGAGTGAGAAACAAGCACTTTTGGAAGCTAAGACACTTGATGAGAGGTTGGATGTTCTTACTTCTTTAATGCAAATGGGTTTAAACGATAACAAAATAGTTAGTTCTGGCACTCCGTCGTGAGAGACCATGATTTTGATAGAAAGTGGTTAGACCTCCTTGTTTGTCCCAAAACAGGACAAGAACTAACATACGATAGTAAAAAAAAATTATTACTAACTAAAGATAAAAAAATTTCTTACGCAATAACGAACGGTATTCCAAGACTTATTGATGACTGACATAAATGATCCCAAAATCCGTAACGTTAAATAAAAATAAAAAAAGTATTCAGTTAGAGTACCCTAACAACACGTTTCTCTTGCTTACATCTTCATATTTAAGAGCCTGTAGTCCTTCTGCAGAAAATAAAGATAAATTAAGAAAAAAAGATATTTGCGAGAGGAAAGAAGCTTTTAATTCTGTTACGATTAACAAAGTTGAAGCGGTTGGTAACTACGCTATTAGGATAATATTTAATGATGGACACAATACTGGTATCTTTAGTTGGGAGTATATTTATTCCATTGGTTCTAGGCTTCGAGATTCCTGAGTCCCATAGCAAACAACATACTTTGATTTTTAAGAAAGTTTGATTTAGAAAATATTCTTAGACCAGTTTTCCTAAAAAGTCTTTTGAATTTTCCTGAACCTGAGAACAGACCATTTAAGTTGTGAGTTGCATTCACAAGTAAGGTTTTATCCATTTTTCTCATACTCTCATATGACTTCATTAAATTTAAATTGAAAGGTTCAAGCCCAAGTTCCTTTGATCTTGCGATAGTTTTAGCCAAAATAAATGCATCCCTCAATCCAAGATTAAATCCTTGTCCAGCTATTGGATGTATTGCTTGGCATGCATCTCCAATCAAAACTATGTTCTTCTTAAAGATATCATAGCAAGAAAAGACATTTAGTGGATATTTTTTTACTTTAGAAAGACTTATCAGTTTTCCAAAGAAATCATCATATTTTTTTTCAAATTCTTCTTTAAAATTTTCTTTAAACGTTTTGTCAGCAGCTACCTCGGTGTCAACAGTCCAAACAATTGAAGATTGATTGATTCTTGAATTGCTGACAGGTAATACTGCTAAAGGCCCAGTTGGAAAGAATCTTTCTAGAGCTACTCCATGATGTTTTTTTGAATGCGATATATTAAATACAAAGGCAGTTTGTTGGTAATCATGGTAATAATATTTGATGTTAGCATGATATCTAGTTCTAGAAAATCTTCCATCTGCTGCAACTAGCATCTTGAAATATAAATTAAAATTTTTTGTTTCTAAAAAGCTATTGTCAATGTCTTCGTTATTAATGTTAATTATTTCTGTACCATATTTAAATGAAATGTATTTTGACTTTGAAACTTCGTTTAAAAGAGTTTTTTTTATTAGTTTATTATTGACAATAAAACCTAATGGGCCTTCTCTGAGATTTTTATAGTCAAAATTTATATCATGAGCACCCAACCCTTCTGAGACAAAAATTTGATTAATTGGTTGAAATGCATTTTTTAATTTCTTCCAAATTCCCAGTTTTCTGAAGATTCTATACGATCCTTGAGAAATAGCAGTTGTTCTATTATCTGGTTGCGAAAATAATAATCTTTTATCATTCTTATCAATAATGCATACTTTAATTTTTTTTTCTGCCATTAAAAGAGCGAATGTTAAACCTATCATTCCGGCTCCACATATAACTACTTCATGTTGATTTTTAGTCATAAATTTTTTAAATATGCTTTTATTTTAAATTCAATATAATTAAATTATCGAATGAATATTAAAATTAAAGAAAATTTAAAAAAAACTGGGTTTTCCCTTTTATTCTTGGTGCTAAGTATTTCCATATTTATATCTTTAGTAAGTCAATCAAGTGATGACAACACATTATTTAAATTTGACTCTTTATCTAGTAGCTCAAAAAACATTTTTGGTTTTTTTGGAGCAGTCCTTTCTGATTTTCTAACTGAGATTTTTGGTGTAAGTTCTTATCTGTTCTGCATATTTTTTTTTAATCATGCCGTTAAAGTATTTAGTGAAAGAAATTCGCAATGGATCACCTGGAATTTTCTTCCATTTTCAATTCTTTTAACATGTTTTTTTATCGAATATTTTAAGTTTAATGTTCAAAATTACAATTTTTCATCTGGCATTATTGGAATTAGTTTGAATTCTTACTTTATCCACTTTTTTGGTCATTTAGACTATGTTAACTTTCTAATTGCCTCACTCCTTACTTTTTATTTTTTTTCAATATGCTTTACTTTTAGTATTGGTTTTAGCCATATCAGAAAAATATCCTCTGTTTTTTTAAAGTATAGCTATTATTTGGTAATTTTTATTTGCAAGGCTTTAAAAATATCAATAAAGAAAGATTTAGACCTTTTTTCAGAATTTAAAATTAATTCTGATAGAAAAGTTACAGATTCTAAGACAAAAAAATTTAAGAAGGCAGTCGTCTCTCGAGGTGTCTCAGATGATTACTCTTTTCCGTCAATTGAGTTATTAGAGATTGAAAGAAAGATTCCAGGAATAGAAGCTGAAAACAAAAAAAATGCTGAATTAAATACTTCATTACTCGCAAACGTTCTAAATGATTTTAAAATAAGTGGAGATATTACAAATGTCAGACAAGGGCCTATTGTAACCTTATTTGAACTAACTCCTGCACCAGGAACTCTGTCGTCCAGTGTTATTCGTTTGTCTGACGATATAGCAAGGTCAATGAGTGCCAAATCTACAAGAATTTCAACTATACCAGGAAAAGACGCAATTGGAATTGAAATACCAAACAAGCAGAGACACACGGTTTTTCTTAGAGAATTAATTGATGATGAAGCATTTAAAAAAAATTCTTTAAAATTGCCTCTTGCACTTGGAAAGGACATATTTGGCAGCCCTGTAATTGTTGACCTAGCAAAAATGCCGCACTTACTCGTTGCGGGCACTACAGGCTCAGGAAAATCGGTCGGTATTAATGCTATGCTTTTGTCCTTGCTTTATTGTTTGCCTCCGGAAGAATGCAGATTAATTTTAATAGATCCTAAGATGTTAGAATTATCAATTTATCAGGATATTCCTCATTTATTAACTGAGGTTGTAACTGATCCTAAAAAAGCAATAACTGCTTTAAAATGGACAGTGAAAGAAATGGAAAAAAGATATCAGTTGATGACACATTTAGAGGTTAGGGAGATTGACGATTATAACAGAAAAGTAAAAAAAATCTTAGAAACAGGTCAGGTTATCTTTAAAGAAATGCAAATTGGTTATGACTCTGAAACCGGCAAACCAGTGATGGAAAAAAAAGCTTTAGATTTAGCAATTTTTCCTAATATTGTTGTAGTTGTTGACGAATTAGCCGATTTAATGATTACGTCAGGAAAAGAAATTGAAGGCGCAATACAGAGACTTTCGCAGATGGCAAGGGCTGCCGGCATACATTTAATTGTTGCTACGCAGCGCCCTTCTGTAGACGTTATTACTGGAACTATAAAATCAAATTTTCCTACAAGGATAAGTTATAAAGTTGTTAACAAAATTAACAGCAGAACAATATTAGAGGAACAGGGCGCTGAGCAACTACTTGGTCAGGGAGACCTTCTAATTACAATGTTAGGGGAAAGTTTATTAAGAGTTCATGGCCCATTTGTTAAAACTGAAGAGGTTCAGTCAGTTGTAAATCATCTAAAAAAACAAGGAGAACCTGAATATTTACAATCAGTAACCAAAGATGAAGAGGAATTGGAGAATTTTAATCTAGGTTTTAATAATACCTCGGATGAACTCTACGACAAAGCAGTATCAATTGTATGCAGGGAGAAGAAGGCATCAACAAGTTTTATCCAGAGGCACTTGCAAATTGGTTATAATCGTGCAGCGCGGATAATTGAAAAAATGGAATCTGAAGGGATAGTAAGCCCTGCAAACCATGTTGGCAGAAGGGAGGTTTTAGTTGGGAAAGAAAACTAAGTTTTTCATATTTTTCTTTGTTTTCACTTTTTCACAATCTTGCAGTCCAGTATCTTCTATTGTTTCAATGACTGCAAATGCTGGTATTTCCAGTAAGGGTTTTTCTGCTTCTGTTGATGATACATTTTTAAAGACAAAAATTCTAACAAAAATATCAACTGAAAATCTATCTAATTTAACTGATATTACGGTAAGTGTCTCATTAGGTGAAGTGTTACTTACTGGTTATTCCAGTGATCAGATTAGCAGGCTTAAACTTGTTGAGAATGTTATGAAAACTGAAGGCGTGAAAAAAGTTTATAATGAAGTACAAATTAATCCAACTATTTCTTTTACTGATAGAACGGAAGATGCGTTATTTGAATCTAGATTAATGACAAGAATGTTATTCAAATCAGGAATCAATAGTAATAATTTTAGTCTCGACGTTGTATCAGGAAACGTATATATTATAGGGCTTGCAGACAACTTAGAAGAAAAAACAACCATTGAAAGATTCTTTTCGGAAATGGATGATATTCGAAAATTGATAACAATAATTAATATTAAAAAAAGTGAAGAGAAAACATAAAAACATAAACGCTCTTTTTCAAATAGACAGTTTATCTCAACTAAATCCTGAGACCGATTCGTCTTTAGATATCATAAAAGAAGGACTAAATCTTGGTTTGAATATTTGGATAACAAATCCAGATAATTTAACTTTTTATGGTGGGAGAATTTCTTTCACAGCATCCAAAGTAAAAGACTCAAGTCTAAAATTATATAAATCAAAAAAAATCTTTTTAGAAAAGTTTGACCTTTTTTTTATCCGTCAAGACCCACCATTTGATATGAAGTATATTTCTAACTGTTATTTGTTAGAGTTTCACCAAAAATTTAACAAGAAACCTTTTTTTATCAATGACCCTACAGGAATAAAAAATTTTACGGAAAAAATTTTCCCTTTATATTTTCATAGTCTTATGCCCAAAACAATGGTTTCATCAAGTGTTAGGGATTTAGCGTACATGTTTAAAAAACATAATACATTGGTCTTTAAACCCCTTTATTGCAAGGGTGGCGAAGATATATATAAATTTTCTAGAAATGATAAACATTCCCTACAAATTTTCAAAAAGTTGCTGTTTAAATATAAATCACCAGTTGTAATACAAAAATTTATAGAAAAAGTGAAATATGGAGATAAACGTGTGATATTAGTTAATGGAGAGGCAGTTGGGGCTGTTAATAGAATTCCTCAAAGTGGTGCTTTTAAGGCAAATTTACATTTAGGTGGAACGGCCCGTAAAACCAAGCTCTCCAAAAAAGAAATTGATATATGCAAACTGTTGGGAAGTGTTTTAAGAGAAAACAAACTGTTTTTTGTTGGCATTGATTTAATAGATCAAAAACTAACAGAAATTAATGTTACATCGCCAACTGGAATAGTTCAGCTCAAAGAATTGTGCAATGTGAACGTATCAAAATTAATTTGGGAAGAGTTATTTAGTATTGTATAGTCTATAATACTATGTATTTATGAAGCTTTTGGAATTTTAAATATTGTATATATAAAATGCTACCATATATTATTTTTAATTGTCTTAAGCATCTCTCTATGACTTTCTTCCTCTTCAGGCGAAATTGTCGCACAAACAATTTTGTTATTTTCACTATTGAATAATTTCTTTATTTGCTTTGTATTTGATTCAATTTTGAAACTGAGAGTTTGTTGTTTTCCGCCAAGAAGTTCATTGTAAACTTGAAGTAAAAGAAAAGAATCGGTTAATGCACCATGTTTTTCTCTACTTTCTAGGCTTATACTAAATCTTCTACATAAGGCATTTAAGTTATTTTTACTTCCTGGAAACTTTTTTTTTGCAATTTCTAAAGTACAAATTGCCGATTCGGGGTCAATTTGACTTTTACCTGCTCTTTTTAATGCATTATTGATCATTGTGATGTCAAATTGTGCATTGTGTATAATTAATTGAGATTCGCCAACAAATGACATAAATTTTTCTATTTCTTCCTCAAATGTGCTGAATTTTGACAGAAATTTATTGTTTAAACCATGAATCTTTTCTGATTCACTAGCTATTTCAATTTCATCAGGTTTGTAATATTGATGAAATTTATTTCCTGTAAAAACTCCTTCTATTAATTCTAAACATCCGATTTCAATTATTCTGTCTTTATCAAAATCCAAACCTGAGGTTTCTGTGTCAATAATTAATTGTCTCAATTATTTTTGTCTCCATTTAAATTTGCTAAAACTTTAAATATCAATAACATCAAGTAATTTCAATAAGGAAAACTTTTTTATAACTATCATCGTTTATTTACCAATCGATCTGAGTGTGTATTTGAAAAATTCCGTTCTACTCTTCAGCTGAAGAATCTCCTGAACCGCTATCACTCCCCCCTGAGCCTCCTCCTGAGCTTCCTCCTGAGCTTCCGCCGGAAACACCTCCACCTGGAGCTGCTGGAGCACCGCTACTTGGAGGTCCTCCCGCTGCAGGCGCAGCAGTGGGTGTAGTTGTCATTACAATTACTTTAGGAACTGCTTGTGTTGCTCCCGTAATGATTTTTTTACCTGATTTTGCTAGCTCATTTATTTTGTTTTCGATTTTTTTTAAAGCTTTAAATTTGGCTTTTAATTCAAACATATATTCATGAACTTCACCTAAAAGAGTATAGTTAGAAGAATCTCCACCCGATAATTTTAACCCATCAGCAGTGATTTTGTTTAAACCCTCACGAGTCACTCTTACCCTAGTGGTTCCGGAAAGTTTGACATCATCACCTTTAATTTGATTTGTTATTCTTAATTGACCTGATGAAAGTCTTACATTTCTATTAATTCTATTAATTTTTCTTGAACCACCTAATTTAATGGGTTTCTTATTGATAGTAATATTCTGTTCACCGCCAACTAAAGTATAATTACTAGCTAGCCCGCCATTTAATCCATTAGACAAAGATAGACCTGCTGTTGAAGTTAAACTCGAATCTGACTGAGTATTTGCTGAAGATAATGAGCCAGATCCAGTTAGGGCAAGTGTTTCATTTCCAATGAGATTGCCTACATTTAAATCTGTAGCACTGACAATAGTGGTGCCATTGTAATTTCTTGAACCACTTAAACTAATTGGTTTTTGAGTTATTTCAGTATTGGTAATTGTTTTTGTAGTAGAGCTAGCTATAAGTCCATAAACATTACCGTGTCTGTTATGTGCTTTCGATGATATTGTGTAAGCAGCATCAGCTGTCACAACTGCACTATTACTAGCAGCTGCCGAGTTATAAGTGTAAGTTTGGTTGCTAAGTGTAACATTAACGTTACTAGGCAGTCCGTTTGAACTAGTAACTGTTGACGTGCCGAAGATTGCCGAAGATGTAGAGGAGGTTCCGTCATAAACTTTCTTAACCTTCATTGATGTTCCAGAAATATTTCCATATGTTTTTGTAAGTTCTCCAGGATCATATCCTGTAAATATACCACTTCCAGACCCACTAATTGGATCACCATTAGTATAATTATATTGGATAAAATCAGCGGATTCGACATTGGTAAAAGTATTGTCTGAAGATTTATTTAATCTTTTAATTCTCCAATTGGTATTGTTTCCCTGTGTAGTAATTGACGGGACTGCACCTATTTCGTATCCAGAAATATCAACAGTTGTTCCACTGTTATTGGATGCTGTAAGACTAGTACCAGTAATGTTTCCTGTGGAAGAATCACCTGTTGCATTTATAGCACCTGCAGTGATTGTTCCTAATGAAATGTCTCCAGGCTGATCATATGTAAGACCAGCTCCCCCATCCATAACTGCAGTCACTGTTCCACTTCCTGCATTTATGGTTGCATTATTAGTTATATCCGCAGTTCCACTTCCTCTCTGTGAATCAACGACACCATAAGATGATGATGTGTTGGCACGAAGTGTTAAGTCACCATTTGCAGTAGTTATATTAGAATTAATTGTTATATCACGTCCAGCAAGGAGTGAAAGATTTCCGCCAGAACTACCTGTCACACCTATGGCATTGGAAACAGTAATGTCCTGGTTAGCCCTTAAGTAAACATCGGTTCCTGCAGTCAATAAATCCTGTATTGTCCCACTTCCAATAGTATTTGTACTTGAGGAATCTGTTGAGAATGAATTAACAGTTTCTATGCCCGCAGTACCTGAAGCCCCAGCGAACGAACCTGTCGAAAACTCACTGTTATTGTGATAAGCAACCCCGCTCATATTAGTTGTCCAGCTCTGTCCAGGTCCTTGCCATCCAAAATCAATTCGATCGCCACCTGTTCTTTCTCCGAAATATATTAATAATGGGTAATATGTATCTGCTTGTAGTGTTACATTACTACTATACCGTATTCTCATCCCATGCGCGCCTCTGTTGTCAACTAATCTGTTAGAAGTATTTCTTACACTTATAAAATCTGACCAGGAATCCACACTGTTCCAACCTTGTGTAAATAACCAAGCCCAACTAGAGTCGTCACTGAAAGTGTAAAACCTGTGAGTACCCGTTTGCTTTGGTTTGAAAAAGCCTCTCCATTCTGCAGAATATCTCTCGGCAAAGTTTCTACCTGGCGTTACATGATTGATGGTCGTAAAGTCTCTGTTAAATCTATTTCTTACCGACGATCTAGAGTCTTGAGTTCTTCCACCTACAGTTCCAAAATAATTAAAGCTGTCATTAAAGTAATTGTAATAAACCTGTGCTCTCAATCCATTATCCAAAGAACCTCCCGATGAACCACTGGCGTCAACAGTAATATTCTTTGGATCTAACAGCAAAGTCCCATATTCCACGCTCACGTTATCTAAATTAACGGTTCTAAGAAGATTTTTTGATGAAATTTCAATGAACCCCCCTTTTTCTTTTTTGTTAGAGGCTCTTGTAATCTCAGCATTATTAGCATTTAAGTAACCATTCGCGTCTATTGAACCCATAAAATCAGTAATCTCATCAGACCATATAACAGCAGTTCCTCCTTGACCAAAAGAACTAGAAATATTTATGTTTACATCGTAGTCGACAATGGTGTTCTGAGCATTATTAATATCACCTTGATTACCAAACCTATTAATAAATCCATGATATTCTTTCTGACTAACTGTTGACAACTTTTTGCCCCCTAAATATTCACCACCAATTCTAACCTTACCGCCTTGATTCGAACCTTTGGCTGAAATGTCAGCCGCCGCGACCATCACGTTATGTCCAGAAAAGTCAATGTTACCACCCTGGTTTAAGTCTCCGTCAGCTTTGAATTTTCCAGCAACTAGATTATTATTAGCATATAATTTTACGGCTCCCCCTTGTTTAGAACCTGACACATCTACATTAGTTCGAGCTGTGGATAATAATTCATCTTCTGAAACCAATATTAAGTTTCCACCATTCTCTTTTAAACCCTTTGCAACTATTGAGCTATCAAGAACAAACATTTCTTTAGCTGTTGCTGAAATTTGACCACCGTTAGCACCGCTCGCGTTAGTTTTGCCGCCATAATACACATTAGTACCGGTAATGTTAAGAGAGCCTGTTGGTGAATCAATATTTGCGCCAGAAATATCTATATCGCCATTGACATTTATAAAATTATTACCACCACCACCTATAATTACATTTCCTGTTCGTTGATCTATACTTGCTGTTGAGATAACTCCAGAAGAACCAACGTTTACTGCCCCAAGCATTAGAGTTTCCGCTGTGCTTGCAGATAATTGAACATATCCGCCATGAGCAATTAATGACCCGTTATTAGTCACTAAGCTATCTAAACTTTTTCCATTTATGTCCTTAATACTTGAAAGTTCGCTTGTTGGAACTGTTATTTTCATTAAATCATTTCCTGAAAGATCTAAAGTTATTTGTTCACCTGCACCCATAAATATTTTTCCGAATTTTGCAGTTATTACTCCTTCGTTTGAAACGTAATTACCCAGAAGAGAAGCATGGCCAAAATTATTTACTTCAACTTTTCCGTGATTTTCTACTCCTTTTGACTTTCCATTCTTAAAAAAACTGTGTCTACCTTGTAAAAAATCACTCGTATTAATTTCAAGGCTTGAGGCAGTAAATGAATGACTTTTCACAGCCCCTGATTTAGTTAAAAATACACCATTAGGATTAACAAGCATTACATTTCCATTTGAATTTATTTGTCCAGCTATATTCGATGGTGTTGAACCTAGAACTCTATTGAGTGATGAGGAGCTTGATGATGGCATGTTAAAGTCAACTACACCTTGGGAGTGAACAGAAAATGAATCCCAATGGATCACAGAATTATGACTGCTTTGGTTAATAACCATGTGATCCGGATTTATTGAGGCTATTTTAACGTTTCCGCTGTGAACAGAGCCGCCAGTTGGCATATCTGAAGCTATTGCTGAGACACCAGGACTTAATGTTATCACGCTGCAAAGTGAAGCGACCATAAACGAATTAAATTTGTTTTTCTTAAGAATCATTTCCTCTTATCTTCCTAAACGTAAAACTACATATATATTCAGCTTATTCTTACGACAAAACAAGTCTTTTTTTTATATTTTAAAAAGCCATATTTAGCATTAAGACTAAGTGATGCTTATTCAATCTTACATCCGAAAGAATTTCAATTTTGTCACTAGCAATTGTTTTTGAATATTCAACTTTCGCCGTAATGTTTTTACCAAAATTAAAGTAGTCATTGAAGTTGTTTAATTGAAGACCAACTCCTAGTGATTTTGCTGCTGTTTCTTTGTTTTCCGATGCAGTTGGCCTGTTAAGATAGGCAACTCCCATCGCAGAATAGACGTACGGTGTTATTGAAAAATTATTTAACAATGAAAAGTTTCTGTTTAATTCTCCCCTTACGTACCAAATTTTATCTCCCGAAATAGCGCCAGAGGTCAAAGCACTAACCCTATCCATTCCAATCACAGTTGATTGTTCAGAGTTTAACAAGGCGTCATCAGTGTATTGTCCACCAAATCCTATTTTCATAAGGTAATTAGTAAATACATTAAATGAGTAAGATGAATTAACTCTAAAATGATGATACTGAGATGTTCCTGAAGTCCTTGATAATGGAATATCAACCGCCTCACTAGCGGATCTTGAAGCAATGTCAAGTCCTCGAGATAGTTCAGAATCGAAGTAAATACAACCTACAGGGCACCCAAAAAAACTTAGACCTATTCTTAGACTTGTTAGTCTGTCGTGAGATAGTATTTGATCTACACCAGTTGTGTTAGTTTGTTGAAGCTCATCAATCCAACTTATGTTCCCTCTCAATGTCCAAGATAAATCTTTTCTTAGTATCAAAGGATACGTAATGCCAAAAGAGCCTGATTTCATATTTGATTCGATACCTAATGATGCAATATCTCCACCTGGACGTGTCATGCTTTCTGAATAGGAAAAGTTTGTTTTAAGCCCATCGTCACCTAAAGGGTATAAAAAAGATAACCCACCCCCTCTGATTGTTACAGAATTACCAGTACCTTTCATTCCCTTAATTGTTGGCCTTGCCAATCCAAAAGCCGTTAGACTTTCTCCGTATCCAAAAGGTGAGTTAATTGTTGTTTGTATAACCCCTAACTGTCTTCCTAATTCCTCACTTTGAGTATTACTGAAGTTCACACTACCGGAGATCAGTTTATGTTCAGCTTCAACAATCAAAATTGTTCCACCTTCAATTGAACCTTGAGCGAAAGCTGTATTAAGCTTTAAGCCTGCAACTTGACTAGCCAGTAGTAGTTTTTTTTCTAGCAATGAATTTTTGAGATTTTTTTTATCTTTAACTTCCCTAAGATACCTAAATACAGATTTTCTCTGAATTTTTGGAACTTTTTCAAGATTAATCTTTTCTATAAAACCATTAATTACCTTGAAAAATACTGTCGCACCCTCTTTTTTAAGCTCTTGTTTAGGCAAAATAACTCTGACCAATGGGAAGTCTTTACTCTGATAGTCCTTAGTCATTCTATTTGCAATCATATTTAATTCATTTATAGTCGAGGATTTACTTACTAATTGATTTTTGTAAATGTCAAAGTTAATAATATTTTGCAATTCTTTTGAGGCTATAACTACAATAGAGTCAACTATTACAGAAATTTGATTCAGCTGCTCTGTTTTTATTTTGTTGTTTTCTAAACCTTTTAAGAGTTCTTGATTGTCTCGCTTTTTTATTTTTTCTTTTTCAATATCCTCTAAAACCTTTGGTACAGTTTGACTTGGAGATGTACTAGCAGCATTTAAATTTTTATAAAAATTAAAAAGTGCAGAAAAAAAGAAAAAAAAAATTGTGAATCTATTTTTCCTCATAGCCATTAACAACAAAATTATTACTGTTGATATTATAGTAAGGGGCCTAGTTATGCTAGCTTTTTATGGTTTCACGAAATAAATTATCCACAAGCTGTGGAAACTTTTAGTTGTTGTAGCCACTTTCACCATGAAGTGAATTGTCTAAACCTTGAATTTCTTGATCTTCTGTGACTCTAAGTTCAATGAATATCGAAATGAATTTAAGAATTAAATAAGAAAAGATAATTGTCCACAATGCAGTTACAATCACTGCGTATATTTGAACCTTTAGCTGACTTGTAATTGTTACGCCTTCATCTAACCCAACACCACCGAATCCAGCGTGAATTAGTGCTGCACATAAAATAGTACCTAAAATACCCCCTACACCGTGGACTGCAAACACATCAAGACTGTCGTCAATTTTCATCTTAATTCTTACTAGATCCACAGCTAAATAACATAAGATTCCACCTGAGAGTCCAAGTATTAAAGCTCCTTGAACACCAACAAAACCTGAAGCTGGTGTAATAGTAGCTAAACCAGCAACCATACCTGTGGCCATGCCAACAAGTGAAGGTTTGCCAAACCTTATCCATTCAATAATAATCCATGAAAATGCTCCAAGTGATGCTGCAACATGCGTAACTAAAATAGCTTGAGATGCAACATTATCTGCCGCTAGCGCTGAACCTCCATTGAAGCCAAACCACCCAACCCATAACATTGAGGCTCCTATCATTGTTAATACAGGGCTGTGAGGCGGCGAGAGACTGTCTTTTGAAAAACTTTTTCTTTTTCCAAGAACTAATGCTATAACTAGCGCTGCTAAACCAGCTGTTGTATGAACAACAAGGCCACCAGCAAAATCTTTTACGCCCATTTCAGCCAAAAATCCTCCACCCCAAACCCAATAGGCAACTGGACAGTAAACAAGAATCAACCAAACTGAAGAAAAAATAAGAATCACTGAAAACTTTATTCTTTCGACATATGCTCCAATAACAAGGGCTGGAGTAATTATACAAAATGTCATCTGAAACATGACAAATAAAATCTCTGGAATCGTTCCAACATTAGAATCAGGTGAAATCTCTAAGAAGAGTTTTGATAAATCTCCAATAAGAATGGAGTTCCCCTGTGAAAATGCGAGTGAATAACCAGCAATTACCCAAAAAATTGACATTAAGCAAGCTATTCCAAAGTGCTGACACAGCACTGATACTACGTTTTTGGACTGAACTAAACCTGCATAGAATAATGCCAGACCGGGGAGCGTCATAAATAAAACAAGACTTGAGGAGGTAAGAATCCAAGCTGTATCCCCGCTATTAGTTTCTGCATTAGATAGTTCTGGAAGAATGTAAATTAGAAGGGCAAATAAATAATTTGTTTTCAGGATAAACTCCAATTATTAATCGCCATCCTAACATTTAAAATGTAAATAGAAAGTGAAAAAAGACAATATTTTTATCTTTTTTAGAATTGCTTAAAAAATGTACATTATTAAAATAATTCACATAAAAAGCCTTTCTTATTGAGTTTTTTTTAATTAATTTAGTTAAGGTTATTATTATGAGAAAAAATTCGATTGATACTATTTTTGCTTTATCAACTTTTTATGGTCCTTCAGCAATTGCTATTATAAGAATTTCAGGCCCCGGTAGTTTGAAAATTGCTAAAAAACTCTGCAAAATAAAGATTTTTAAGGATAGATTTGCCCATTTGTTAGATATCTTCGATCTTCAATCAAATCTTATAGATAAAGCTTTAGTAATATATTTTAAATCTCCAAAATCTTTCACAGGTGAAGATTTAATTGAAATACAAACTCATGGTAGCGTTGCTATAATAAAAAAACTAATCGGGGAACTTTCAAAATTTTCTTATGCACGACCTGCGAAACCAGGGGAACTTTCAAAAAGAGCTTTTTTAAACGGCAAAGGTGACATGCTTTATTTCGAAGGCATTAATAACTTAATTAAATCTGAAACTGAAAATCAGAGATTAATTGCAAGTAAGCAAATTTTTGGGAAAGATACTAACAAGTGTTTATTATGGAGACAAAAAATCATAGAGATTCTTGCATTTGTAGATGCAGAAATTGAGTTTGGAGATGAAATCGAAAAATTGCAACACTCTAGTATTAAAAATAATATAGAACAAATCTGTAGAGAAATCGAAAAGGCCTGCAATTCGTTTCTAACTGTAAGAAATCTTGTTCATGGATCACGAGTTTTGATAATAGGTCCTGCCAACGCTGGTAAATCAACATTTTTCAATTTTTTACTTCAAAATGACAAAATGATAGTTTCACCAAAAGAAGGCACCACAACAGATCAATCTGACCAATCAATAGACTTGCTAGGCGAGAAGGTCATTATCACGGATACAGCAGGCATAAGAAATACAAAAAATGAAATCGAAAGCCTGGGTGTTAAAAAAACCATTTCATCAATCAAAACCTCTCAAAAGATAATAATAGTTCTCTCTCCAGATTCTCTTATTAAAAATAATCTCGAGAAGGTTAAGAAGGTTTTGGGTAGTGTTGAGCTAAAAAACAGCGTTATTATATTTAATAAATCAGATCTAAAAAATTCAAAACAAAAATTCAAAGAATGGAAGATAAAGATTCCAGCAATAAAAAATTTCAAAGCGATTACAATATCTTGTAAAAATAACACTAAAAATATCAAGATGTTGGAAAAGTGTCAGCGATTCATATACGACAATCTATTATCTGTTGACACTAATACAGATGATTATTATTTTTCTGAATTGAGACAGTTTGAATGTTTGAAAAGTATCGTAAAAAACTTAGAGCATGCAAACCATAAACTTGATAGTCTAGAGATATTGGCTAAGTATTTGAGGGATGCTTTGACTGATATTGATGAATTGTACGGTAAACATGATGATGAAGATAAACTTGAAATTATTTTTAATAAGTTCTGTATTGGAAAATAGGTGTTTCACGTGAAACATACTTTTAAGTTCGATGTAATTGTTGTCGGAGGAGGGCATGCTGGTATTGAGGCTGCTGTAATGTCATCTCGATTGGGCGCAAAAACAGCTATAGTAACGTTTGATAAAAAAGATATAGGAACTTTATCGTGTAATCCAGCCATGGGAGGGCTTGGTAAAGGTCACTTGATCAAAGAAATTGATGCGATGGGCGGCGTAATCGGGAAAGCCTCAGATTTATCAGGAATACAGTTTAGAGTACTTAATAAAACAAGAGGCGAGGCGGTCCAAGGCCCCAGAGCGCAGATTGATAGAGAAAAATATAAACAAAATTTAAAAATACTATTAGCTAAAGAAAAAATTAAATATCTCTATGATGAAGTTTCAGACATTATTTTGAATGAAAGCAAATATAAAAAAAAAATAATCGGTTTACAGTTGAAATCTTTGGGAAAAGTTTTGTGCAATTCAGTAATAATAACAACTGGTACTTTTTTAAGAGGTCTAATCCACCAAGGTTGTAAAAGTTGGTCAGCAGGAAGGATTGACTGTAAACCATCTACAAATTTAGCATATTTCTTTGAAAAACATAATTTTAAACTTCTACGACTCAAAACTGGCACTCCTCCTCGGTTACTTATGGAATCGATTGATTTTACAAAATGTGAGACGCAAAAAGGCGACTCCAAACCCGAGCCCTTTTCTTTTTTGACAGATAGTTTGAAAAACAAACAAGTTGACTGCCATGTAACCTACACCAATAAAAAAACTCATAATATTGTTAAAGACAATTTGAGTAAATCTCCAATTTTCAATGGAACCATTACCTCAAAAGGCCCAAGATACTGTCCATCCCTGGAGGATAAAATATTTAGATTTTCCGCCAAAGAGAGGCACCAGATATTCTTAGAACCAGAGAGCATTAAGGGATCTACCATATATCCAAATGGAATTTCAACATCACTTCCAACAAATACTCAGCTAAAACTTCTCAGAACGATAAAAGGACTTGAGAAAGTTAAAGTAAGTCAATATGGATACACGATTGAATACGATTGTGTTGACAGCATAGAAATACATGCAAACTATGAAACTAAAAGAATTGAAGGACTCTTTTTAGCAGGTCAAATAAACGGGACTACAGGATATGAGGAAGCAGCAGCGCAAGGCTTGCTTGCTGGAATCAATGCAGCATTAAAATTAAAAAGAAAGAGACCGCTCATCTTTCCAAGGTCACAAGCATATTTGGGAGTTCTTACATCTGATTTAACTCGTGGCGGATTAATAGAGCCCTACAGAATGTTTACCTCAAGAGCCGAATATCGGCTGCTTTTAAGATCCGATAATGCCGACGAAAGACTAACTGACGTAGCAATAAAACTTGGAACAGCTGAAAAAGAAAGAAAAGAAAAATGGTTGAATAAAAAGAAACTAATGAAAAATGTATGTGAAAATCTATACAAACTAAATGCCTCTCCCCAACATTATGCTAAATTTGGTGTAAAAATAAATCAAGATGGTAAAAAAAGGACTGCATTTGAGGTTCTTGGTTATAAAGAAGTTACGTGGGATCAAATGAGAAGAATTTTTCCGAACTTAACAAGGCACAAGATTTCAGAGAGAATGGAAAAACAGATCAAAATTAATTCTTTTTATAAAAGATATTCCGAAAGACAGCAAAACGAAATTGAAGAATTAAAAAAGGAAAGACTTCTGGAAATTCATAAAAATATAAATTTTAACAAATGTGACGGACTATCTAATGAAATTAAAGAAATTTTGTCCAAAAACAAACCACACAATATTGAAGAGGCCAAACAATTGCCAGGCATGACACCTGCTGCAGCAAGCATTTTATTAAGATACGTTAAAAAATAGTTGAAAATTAATTCTGAAAAAAACACCTTCTCAAAATTATTTGATGTTTCACGTGAAACATTAGCAAAACTGACTCAATATGAACTGAAAATTATTTCTTTTAATGAGAAGTCGAATGTTATAGGAAAAAGCACAATACCAAATATCTGGAAAAGACATTTTTCTGATTCGGCAAAAATCCTCTCTTTTATAACAACAATTGTAAAAAAAAATGAGAACAGAAAACTAACTATTTGTGATGTTGGGTCTGGGGCAGGTTTCCCAGGCTTAATTATATTGATGCTTAATCAAGAAAAGAAAGTAAATTTTCATATGACTTTAATTGAATCAAACAAGAAAAAATGCTCATTCCTTAAAGATTTGATAAAATGTTTCAAAATAAAAGCAGAAGTAATAAATGATAGGGCAGAGAACATAAATGAAAAATTTGATATTATAATCGCGAGAGCTGTTGCTCCTTTACCTAAGTTTTTGGTTTTTTGCAGAAATATAAAAAAAGACAAAACTATTTATATTCTTCCGAAAGGCGCTAATTTTCAATCAGAATTACTTCAATTAAAAAAACAGTGGTACTACGATGTGAATATTGTTAAAAATAATAAAGAAATTGATAAATCCGGTGGCGTAACAATTGTTTTATCAAATCTTAAGAAGAAAAAATGAAGAGAACTGTATTTTCAATTGTAAATCAAAAAGGTGGTGTTGGTAAAACAACAACAGCGGTAAATCTTGCCACTGCATTGTCAATATCAGGCAAATCATGCCTTGTTGTTGATTTAGATCCACAGGGTAATGCGAGCACAGGATTCTCAATTAATTCAAACAGAAGAAAACCAGGGACATACGAAGTGTTAACGCAAAGAGTTAGTATGATAGACGCAATTAAACCAACTGAAGTGAATGGACTGGGCATAGTTCCCTCACGTGTTGATTTGGCAAATGCTGAAACTGAAATTCCAAGTACAGTTGAGGAAAAAGAATATATATTGAAAAATGCAATTGAGAAGCTTCCTCAGCAATATTCTGCAATCATCGTAGATTGCCCTCCAGGCTTGGGTTTTTTGACAATAAATGCTCTTGCTGCTTCAGACAAAGTTCTCATTCCGCTTCAGTGTGAATTCTATGCATTAGAAGGGTTAAGTCAAATTCTAAGAGTAATCAAACAAGTTAATACTGAATTAAATGAAGGTCTTGATTTAGATGGCATCCTTCTGACAATGCACGATTCTAGAAATAAGCTTAGCATTCAAGTGGAAGAAGACGTCCGCGAAGTAATGGGGAAAGCTGTCTATAAAACAATCATTCCTAGGAACATAAAAATCTCTGAATCACCCTCTCATGGAAAGCCTGTTCTACTCTACGATCATTCTTGTATAGGTTCAGAGGCATATGTGAGTCTAGCTGCAGAAGTTTTAGGTAAAGGGAACTTTGGTGGACTAAGCGAAAGTTGAAAGGTGGAAAGAACATGAATGAAAATATTACAACAAACAACGACTTAAAAAATAAAGGGCTTGACAAGAATTTGAATAAAAAGACTAAAACTAGTACGCGAAAGGTTAAAAAGAAGCTAGGGATGGGTCTTTCATCACTGTTATCCAAGGATCAAGAATTAGCATCAGTAATCAGAACAAAAATAAAGGATCAAGTAAAAAAATCACCTTTAAGAATAGAAATGCCAAAACTTTCGAAGAAAGAAAACTCTAAATTATCAATTCTAAATATTAAACCAAAAGATATTTCCAATCAAAAAACTATTCCGATACAATACCTAGTATCTGGTAAATTTCAGCCCAGAAAAGTCTTTGATCAGACTGAGTTAGAAGAACTTGCTGAATCAATAAAAAGTAACGGTGTTCTCCAGCCTATATTGGTGAGACCTCTTACAGAAAAAAGTTCTAATTACGAAATAATTGCAGGTGAAAGAAGATGGCGAGCATCTCAAATTGCAAAAATTCATGAAGTACCAGTTATCATTAGGGAGTTTGATGATGAAACGGCATTAGGTGTTGCTATGATCGAAAATCTCCAACGCTCTGATCTTAATCTGATAGAAGAAGCAGAGGGCTACCGAACGATGATGAATGTTTTTCAATATACGCAAGAAAAGTTATCAACTCACATTGGGAAAAGTAGAAGTCACATTGCGAACGTTCTGAGGATATTATCATTATCAAAAAACATTAAACGAGATATCATAAAAGGAGAATTATCTTTTGGACACGCACGAAGTTTAGTCACTCTCCCAGAAGAAAAAGCCATCGAAGTAGCAGAAGAAATAGTCAGCAAATCCCTGAGTGTCAGAGAAACTGAAAGAATTGTAGGTAAACTTAAAAGAGCTAACACGCTCAACGCAGGAAGTGCCTCACGAGAGCAAAATAATAGCAAGAATCCAAACATTGAAATTCTTGAAAAAGAATTAACAAATCTTCTTGGATTAAAAGTAATTGTCAATCACAAGAACAATAATAGTGGTAACTTATCAATTTTTTATAGGACGCT
>CACODD010000016.1 GCA_902625895.1 uncultured Alphaproteobacteria bacterium | reverse complement strand
ATTTTTAATAGCCTGGCCTGTAGTTTTTTTTTGTATAATAATTTTTGTTCCATTAATAAACGCATTTCTTGATAGGCATTTAAAAAATGAAAATTAATTTTTGCATTTTAATTTATATTCTAATTATCATTGTAATTTCTTCTAAAACATTACAATCTAAAAATCTAGGTGACTTAACAAAACAAGAACCAATAGAAATGAATGTTAAATTAAATGGTAGCATTGGAGAAATGCATTTTTTTTCACCAAATATACTTATTTTTAAAACTGGAAAACTTTACAAATTAAAAATTATCAATACTAGTAAATCAAAACATTATTTTTCATCATCTAACTTTTCAAAATCAATTTTTACTAGAAAAATTCAAATAAATAAAAATGACGAAAAAGTTGCTGAGGTGAAAGGTAATATTACGGAAATTGAAGTTTTTCCCAATAATGAAGTCGAATGGTGGTTTGTTCCTATCAAAACTGGAGAATTTGATGATTTGATCTGTTCTGTCAAAGATTTACAAACTAATAAAAAACACTCAGAAATGGGAATGGTAGGGAAAATAATAATTGAGTAAAAAAATATAAGACACATATAGAATTTAAATTAAACAGTATTATAATAATTATTGGGGGGTGTGTTTAAAGTGGATGAAAATTATTCCATTCAAGCAAAAAATCTTTTAGATAACCTTGTAGATGAGTATAAAAGTTTAATTAAAGATGTTCACAAAATTGATATTCTTCTCAAACAAATAAAATCAATAAGAGTCGAAGTTAATAGCAGAACAAGATGGATAAGTGAGGTTGCTAACATAACTAAAGAAGTGGCTAATAAAAAAGTCAAAATATTAATTTATAATGATGATTATCTTTCAGCTATTGAAGATGAAGTTAAGGAACTTGAATTAAACTATAAAATCAACGGACAATTTATTGAAGTTTTTCAACCTGATTTTTCTTATAACGACTTGATGACTCTAGTTGATGAGATAGAAACAAAAAAAAATAAAACTCTTTCAAAATGTAGTAAAGCTAAAATGGATCCAGTTATCAGGTCTAAACATGCAGTAGAAAATGAATTTATTGATCTTGCAATTGCTAGAAAAACCTCAAATAATTGCCAAAAAATGTTCGAGGAAAATGAGGCAATCATAAGAAAGTTAACATTAGAAAAAATAAAAAATATTCTTGGGCACGACTATTTTAAAAAGTTTGAAAAAGAAGGTTTGCTGAGTTAAAGGCAAAATATTCATGAATGATTAATATTTATTAAATTAATTATTAAAATGAAAAATTATTATCATATTCTTGGCCTTTCTTTTGAATCATCTCCAGAGAAACAACTGATCGAGGCAGCATATAAAGCACTAGTTAAACTTTATCATCCAGATGTTTATAAAGGAGACAAAAAAAGTTTAGGCCGCAAAATCCGAGAAATCAACGAGTCATATGAAACACTTAGTAATGAAGCAAAAAAAAAAGTTTACGATGAAAAATTGAAAAATTACCACATGAATAAATCTTTTGATTATTCAGACGAAGAATTCGAGGATAAAGACATATTTAATAAGAAATATGTTGATGAAGATTGGGAAATAGCATTATTAGTTTATCCAGAACTCGAAAAAAAGAAAAAGATATTATCAAGATACAGTCAGAAGCTAAGTTTGCAATTCCAATTCTATTTGCTAGAAACAAAGGAGTTTTACAAGTTTGAAATGATTACAGAAAGATTTATCAATGCATTTCTGGAGAGAAAGTTTGGGACGTCAGCAAAAATAAAATTATTTTCAAAGATACTTATCGAAAATGAATTTAGGAAAAATGCTATCTACTTAAACAAACTCATAAAAGTTTTAGGTTCAAAAAGTGAAGAAAGAATAATCAAAACCTTTTTCAAACAATTTCCTGATTTACATGATTATTTATCAGAAGAAATGAAATTTTATAAAAGAATGATAAGAAAAGAAACAAATCATTTTGAAAGTAAAAAAATTCTAATTTTGTTTCTTGTAATTTTATTAATTTTATTCTTTGTAACTATTGTAAATAGTTAATGCATGATTTTGTTTAGATTTTACTTAAAATCATGTATTTTATTCATATTAAGCTAATACTTAATTTTTTAATTGACGGAGATACAAATGGTGAACAATGTGAATGCTGAAAAAAAAAATAATCAAAAAAAAATATTTGGAATTGAATCTGATATTAACTCAAATAAAAAACTAATCCTAGAATCAAGACTCCTGATTGAGGAAAACAGGGCTATGATTTTAAACAATTACTCAGCAGCTTATGCAGGCAACACAAATTTAGCTATAACTAATACAAATGAAATTTACGAGAATAGAAAATCAATAATTTCAAAAATTAAAGTTAAGGGAGAATTACAAGAGGAATTTGTTGATGTTGAGATAAACAAAGCAAAACTTGACTTCATGAAGCATCAATCAAAAGTTAATTCTGCAAATTTAGAAATCAGCAATGAAATGGCAGAAATAAATTCAAAACTAATAGAAATTAACACGAAAATTATGGAAACCAATCAATCGATCTACGAATTTAATAAGTTGCAAATAAAAAGAAATAAGGAACTTCTAGAGAAAAAAATTGATGAGTCAAAAATCACTTACGAATCAAATGAGTCAATAAAGAAGCAAAATAAAGAAACTATGCATATGCTTGAAAATAATGAAAAAAACAATAAAGATGCTATGTACAAACTTGTGGAAAAATCAAAAAATAATTCGCACGTATTGGCTGAAAATAGAGTGGAAATTCATAAAAGAAGAGATTCTATAATGTCAAATAACAACACAATTCAAATAAACAGATCAAAAATCTTTTTTAGCTCTTAATAACATTTATAAATTGAGGTTTGCTTCTACTTCTTTCCTTGCTCCTTCAGACTCAACGTCTGATATGTCAAGTCTTCTCACCCATTTTCTTATTAACGTCATCTCGTTATCGTTAATCTCTGATTCGCTGGATAATATTTTTTCCCAAAGAAATTCAACTAACTCATACTTTTCTCTATAGACTTCAACTTGTTCAACCTTCTTTGTTATTGAATAATTCAATTTTTTTTCAATAACAGCAGTCATTACATTACTTGAAATATTAAATTGATCACTAAATATATTTTTCAATAAAGCAAGGTCATCAGAAGAGATCTTTCCATCAATTCTTGAACACTCAGTTAACATTAAAGAAAGTAAGACTGTTTTTTCAAAAGCTTTTAATTTGTTATATGCAACCTTTCCAGCTTCAATAACACTAATAGCCTTTATAATTTTAGCTCTTTCATTTCCAATTTTTTTTGTATCATTTAGACTTTGTTTCTCTAATCCAAATTTTTCAGCACTATTTTCAATAAGATCAATCTCAAAGTCATCTTCCTCTCCAACTGATAAAATCTTTTCCCAGATAAATGTAAACATTTGAATTAAGTCACCTTCTAGAAACTTACTTTTTAATGTTTCTAAAACGTCGGGGTCTTTTTCTTGCTCAAGTAATGAGATTGCATATTCTAAATCAATTTCAAATTTTTTAGTAAGTGTCTGAATCAATTTATCTTTAAAATTAGCATTATCCTGAAGACTACTTCTTGACGAGTAGTTTAAAATTGATGCTGCTACGTATTTTCTATCCTCAATTGACAGAGTACCAAAATAAATTTTATTGGCATCATTAATAAAATGTTCAACTTCAGATATATTTTTATCCAAAGACGAACTGTTTGCTTTTTGTTCGTCGTTAGAATTTTTACTTAAGTCAGTAACAATTTTACATGACTCAATTTCTCCAATAGGGCTTATTGTGCGTTTTAGCAAAGCGTCATCTATGTGAGACTCGTCTTTAATCTCAATTATTGCTTCGATCTTAATTTTTTTTACCATTCTTTTATTATATTCCCTACTCAAGATATCAAAAGGTTAGAAATTATTCTTATTTATTTAATCTTTTGATACAAGAACAATAATTTATTTAGCTCTATCTTCAATAATTATACTTCCAAATAGTTACAAATAAAAAAATAGCAATTTAATTTATTTTTAGCTTTATTGTTTAGCTTTTTAGAACACTTGATGTTTCAAACTTTGGAAAACTGCAACTCCTCATTATAAGGTAATAAAATTTAATAGTGAGATGGGATAATACAGAGATAGAGGAAAAAAATATAATAAAAAAATATTCTTTTAAAACAACCGATATCAGAATCAATTAAAAAGTATTAGACTAATTTGCACCTTTCATACTTAAAACCTCTTCCATTTTTTCCGACATTTCGGATTTACCTGTTCTACTGTCACCTACTGTAGCAACCGTGATACTTATTTCATCGACTTTTTTTCTAAGTTTTTCCACTTTATCAATAGCTGTTGTTTTTATTAGATTAATCATATCTTTTGCAGCTCTTTCTGGCCCCTCGTGCTCAACTAACTCTCTATTGTTAAAACCACATTCAGTGAGTCTTTTGTCGGTATTTTTTGCATAAACGCCGGCCATTAGCATGCTATGCGCTACTCCAATTTTCATTTTTCCAGATTCAACCCTTAGTTTTATAATATCGAAAAACTTTCTCTCGATATCTGAGAATTTTTTTGATAAATCAACATGTTCTGGTAAGTCTGCCCAGTTTTCGTCTTTCAATAATGGAAATGGGTTTGCCCAATAGCTAATTTCGATTTTTCCTCTATGGGTTTGAGTACTTCCAGCTGCAACCCTTGCTCCTGTTCTAAAATGTTCAAGAGCATCTTCTACATTCATCTCAACGTCCATACATGATTTTCCAGGCTCTATTAAATCATAATTATTTAAATAAAGTAATATATCTAATTCTGACCCATTTGAAACTTCGGTATAATCAGTTACTGGAACAATTTGTCGAGCATTAGTTCCAGCGTGTTTATTATATCCTATTTCTCTACCTTCCATTTGCATTTTTGTATGTTCACTAAATCCATCCAAACATGCAAAAGCTCCTGTTTCAGTACCAAAAAAATAAGGAACCCCTTCCTTAAAGTCTGATGAATTATCAAATAGAGAAGCTCTTCCCATATCATCTGCTTTAATAAAAGAATCTGAAATATAAGGCTCATTAGTTTTGGAATCAAATTTCACTAAATAACGTGTGCAACCGCAATGAAGTGGTAAATGATCGTTTAAAATGCATAAAACGTTATGTAATGTTAATATTGGTTTTTTTCCGTATCCAAAATACTTGCAGTCATCAATGTTTGGTATCAACCCCACCAAAAGGTCATTATCTTTATCGTAATAATACCCTAAATCATCCATCGTAGAATGTGGACAACCAAAAATGAAAATACCATCTGGTTTCTTATTCGCTAGTTTTCTTACCTTTGAAAATGGGAATAGATTTAAAAGACCTGGTTCTAATTCAATACAACCCCTAGATTTGTGAATGTATGCAATTATGTTCCAACCACCAACCTCAAAAGGAATTGCAACGTAATCTTTTGGTTTAAATAATTTATCTTTATGAGGATTTTTATTTAAGGCAAAAAATGGGAATGCCCTTTTGTTTGCATGTGTTGTGTAGTGAATACCTGTCCTCATATCAGCATGAGTTGTTAAAGGAACCTTATTTAAATTTGTATAAGATTTGGGTAGCTTAATATTATCTCCGGAAATCTCGCCACACGTCACATTTGGATGGCATTCAAGACCCTGACTTCTTCTAACACCTATACCCATATTAACTTTGTATAGAAAAGTTCTCCTAGTTTCTATAATTAGGTCATTTAATTCACTGGCTCGCTTACTAATTCTATCTTTTATTGACTCAGCACTTTCATTCGATGATAATATTTCATTATGTAGCTTGATAAGTCTTGTGTAAGACTTCTTTCTAAAGTGATGAAATAATCCCTCTAAAAATCTTATGTACTCTTGGTAAATTGATAGTTTTGTATCAGAAATATTTTCAGATTTAAAGATTTCAATAAAAATATCTGGATAAACTTGTTCAACAAAATCTTTCTTATGAAGTATTTCATCTTTTTGTTCACTTTGTTCTCGAGATTTTAACTCAGATAAAAACTTTTGTTTATAAATATCTAAGTATTTTTTAAATGTTTGACTTTTGAGAAGTTCTAAGGGAGTCTTACAACCATCTCTGATTTCTAAAATTTCGCTCATAGTCTATTAATTTCACGTTTTTTTATAAAAAATTTTATAAAAAAATTCAAGTAATAATTAATTGTTGATTATCTTTTAAAAAAAAAATTAAAAATATCTACTTAAAAGATTATCAATTGATTTAAAATTATCTTCTTGAATTATTAAGTTACACTTATCTTTTATTTCAACATCAAAAAAGGTATTTTCGAATTCAAAATTAATATGTTTTTCATTTAAATATGAATCATAACATATTGGATTTATATTTGATAATTTGGGTTTAGATTTATTTTTAAATACAATCGGTGATAATTTTTTAATATTATCAGGTATTAATCCAAAAGGAGACAAAAAACCAGCTTGATACAACTTTTCTCCAATGATACTTATTGAACCGGTAATTGCCAAAGAATTAAAATTACCTATTGATTTGTTACCATTCATTTTTGAAGATTGATTATTATTGTTGAAAATAAGATTTTGCTCAAAAGAAGTTGATGTTGCGGAGCATTGACTCTCACTTACAAAAAATAAAATTAAAAACTTGAATATAAACCTCATGACAAAATAATATTAAAGAAAGTTTAATAATCAATCATAAAAACTTTTTATGTAATATAATAATTTTAAATGAAGAAAATAATTGTATTTCAACATGTTCATAATGAAGATTTGGAAAAAATTGAAGAATATTTATTAAAAAAAGATTTAGTTATTGTAAAAATTAAACTTTATGAGAATGAAGATATCCCGAAAAATTTATCACAATTTTCTTTAATGATTTCTTTAGGAGGACCGATGGATACCTGGATGGTCAAAAAATATCCTTGGATCGTAAAAGAAAAAAATGCCATCAAAGAATTTGTAATTAATTTAGAAAAACCTTTTATAGGTATTTGTCTTGGTTGCCAATTGTTGGGAGAAGTACTCGGTGGAAAAATCCAAAAGTCCAAATTTAGTGAAATCGGATTTCTTAACTTAAATTCAAAAGAATCAATATATAAAGATAAAAATTTAAACTTTTTTCCCAAAAAGGCCGTGGTTTTTCAATGGCATAGTTACGAAGTATGTTCTTTAAGAGATTCAAATATTGAAAATCTTGCCACTTCGAGTTGCACTGAAAATCAATTATTCAGATACAAGAGTCATGCATATGGACTTCAATTTCATTTGGAGGTAGGTCTTGAAACCATTGAAAAATGGCTTAAAGAGAAAACTTTTAAAATAACTTTAGAGAAAATATTTGGACCCAATCCATTGGGAATTATAAAAAAAAAATATGCAAATGAATTTCATAAAATGAATCTTCTTTGTGAAAACTTTATTTTAAACTTAATAAAAAGTTTTAATATTACTTAGATAATGAATAAAAAACAAAGAGTAGAATTCATAATACAGACTTTAGATTCACTTTACCCAAAAACTCCTGTTCCGCTAAACCACAAAAATAATTTTCAATTATTAATAGCTGTTTTATTAAGCGCGCAGTGCACAGATCAAAGAGTTAATAAAATTACTCCGGAATTATTTAAAAAAGCAAATAATGCTTTTAGTATGGCTAAATTAAAAACTGATTTAATTTATAATATTGTAAGGCCTTGCGGATTAGCTCCCCAAAAATCAAAAGCCATATCTGAATTATCAAAGATACTAGTAAAAAATTTTAATGGAAAAGTTCCAGAAAACATTGACGAATTAGAAAAACTTCCAGGAGTGGGACATAAAACTGCAAGTGTAGTAATTTCTCAGGGATTTGGGCATCCTGCATTTCCAGTCGACACTCACATACATAGATTAGCACAAAGATGGGGGCTTACAAATGGAAGAAGTGTTTTTCAAACAGAAAAAGATCTAAAGAGGCTTTTTCCTAAAAATAACTGGAACAAACTACACCTCCAAATAATATTTTATGGAAGAGAACATTGCACGGCTAGAGGTTGTAAGGGACTTGTTTGTGGGATCTGTAAAACGTGCTTTCCAAAAAGAATAAGACCTTTTAAAAATAAAAAATAGTCAAATTTTTTTCGAAAGCTTTACAGCAAATGATGACCCTGAATTTATTATCCTTCCCCAAAGAACTTGTAATGTGGAAAATTTTTTGGCAGAAAATCTTGCTTCATTTTTATGAGAAACTTCGTCATCTTGTAATTTTTTTATAAATCTTTTTATATGTGTATACTTTTTCTCTGAACCTAAAGATTTAATTTGCTGCTCGTAATGTTTCTCAACAAAACTTTCAACGTAAAATATAGTGGCAAATATAAAGTTTTTACCAAAAAAAGATGGTATAAAACCTGTCAAAAATCCTGCAATCTTCCATAAAGGAATTAATTTACTTCTGTATTTTTTTTCAAGAATTTCTTCAATCATTCTTAAATGTTCAGATTCTGTTTCTAGATGTTTTTTAGAAAAATCTATGACTTCATGGTCTCGAGAAACCATCAGAATTGCTTTATATATAAAAACTGCACCTGTTTCACCAGCGTGATTTGTTCTAAAGGAAGATATTAAAAAATCTGGAATAGTTAATTTCATTGTGAAAATTTTCTTTTACACATTTTATTTTTGTTTTTAAAATTTATTATCAACACTTTTTTGCAGAAAAAAGTTATAGAATTGCAAATACTCTTTAAGTTTGATACAAAATCACATTAGAATTTAATTAATAAATATTGGAGAATATATGAAGATATCTGAGAGACCAGAATTTAAGAGTAAAAAACCACCAATTACATTTTTTGAAAATGATAGGGTTATCGATGCTGTAAAAGCGATGACAAAAGATAATTTTGGGTCTGTTGTAATAACGGATAAGCAAAACAAAGTTAGGGGAATAGTTACCGAAAGAGACCTTATGAAAAAACTTTTATTCAAATCTATGAATCCCAAAACGACAAAGCTCAAAGATATTATGACTTCCCCTGTAAAAGTTGCCGACAAAGACGATGAAATGGTAATATGGTTAAGACAAATGTCCAATGAGAGATTTAGACATGTACCTGTTGTTGATAAATCTGGCAAACTTATTAATATTATGTCTCAAGGTGACTTTGTTTCTTATTCTTGGCCAAATTTAATGTATCAGGTAAAAGAAATGACAAAAGAAAACTACTTCAAGGCAAATCAAGTGGTTCTCATTATTTTAAGTCTTCTGGTTTACACTTTAGTAACTACAGTTCTTGCCATTAAATTGGTATAATAAAATATGTAAACACTTACAATTAGGTTGATTTATTGTGTTTGTCAGAGTTGTTAATATTAAGTTTTCTTCAAAGATCGAAGCAGATGCTATGAATGCACTGGCTAAACATGAATTAATCAATGTCTTACCAGGGATTTTGTCTATAGAAGTTGTTCGAATAACAGATCTTCATAGTATAGTAGTAAATAAGTTTGATTCAAAAGAATCAGCAGAAAAATCAAAAGAACTAGTAATAAATAAATTGAAATCAAATTCCAATATTAAAGTTGAGATTTTTGAAGGTAATAGATCTTTTATCATTGAAAAGTCCTAGAAGAGAATCCAAACTTATACTTGTAAGTAGATTAAAACCAAAGAAACTTTTAAGGTTTTTATTAAATAAATGATCGCTATTGATATTAAAAATTTAAATAAGTCCTATGAAAATGGATTAAAAGCATTAAAAAATATAAATCTTTCCGTTAAAAGTGGTGAAATTTTCGCTTTACTGGGACCAAATGGAGCAGGAAAATCAACATTGATAAACATTATTTGTGGTATTTCTAAGAAAACAAGCGGTCAGGTTACTATATTTGGAAAAGACAATATTCTTGATTACAAATTCACAAGATCTAAAATTGGATTAGTTCCACAAGAGATAGCAACTGACTCATTTGAAAAAGTAATTAACACGCTTAAATTTAGTAGAGGTTTATTTAATAAAGTTCAATCTGATGAATATTTAGATTTTATCCTAAAAAGTTTGAATTTGGTAACAAAGAAAAATAATCAAATTCGAACTCTCTCTGGGGGCATGAAAAGAAGAGTTATGATTGCAAAAGCATTATCACATGAACCAAAAATTCTTTTTTTAGACGAACCAACCGCAGGAGTCGACGTAAATCTAAGAAAAACTCTTTGGAATTTTTTAAATAAACTAAAAAAAAATGGAGTAACCATATTTCTTACAACTCATTATATTGAAGAAGCTGAGAATATTGCAGACAGAATTGGAATAATTAACAACGGAGAAATTATAATTACCGAAAATAAAAAGAAATTGATAGAGAAATTAGGTGAAAAAAAAATTATTATTACAATAAATAGTTCACACAATAATATTGCGTACATTACAAAAAAATATCAGCTAAAGAAAAATAAAAATAAACTAAGTTATATTTATAACTCCAAAAAAAATGTTGATCTTTCGGCTAGTCTGTTATCTGACTTAGTAAAATCTTCAATAAAAATTGATGACATTGAAATTGAAAAAAGCAACCTTGAAGAAATTTTTTTAAATATGGTAGAAAAATGAATTTAAGAGGAATTTTTGCGATATATCATTTTGAAATGTCAAGAATGTTTAGAACGGTTTCTCAAAGTATAGCATCACCCGTTCTTTCAACTGCTTTGTACTTTATTGTTTTTGGTTCTGCAATTGGTTCGAAAATTGAAAATATAGAAGGTATAAATTATACATCATTTCTCGTCCCTGGTCTAATAATGTTAACAATCTTAAATCAAAGTGTTTCAAATGCATCATTCGGAATTTACTTTCCAAAATTTAGTGGGACCATTTATGAAATATTATCTGCACCAATTTCACCAATTGAGATAACATGCGGATATGTTTTAGCTGCAGCGAGCAAGTCAGTATTAGTAGGACTGATTATTTTAATGACTTCGACCTTTTTTATAGAAATAACAGTTTTACATCCGTTTTGGATGCTATTATTTCTGATTCTAATGAGCATAACATTCAGTTTATTTGGATTTATCATTGGAATATGGGCAAACGACTTTCAAAAAATACAATTGATTCCTTCATTCATTTTGACACCATTAACTTTTCTTGGAGGAAGTTTTTATTCAATAGGTATGCTACCTGATTTTTGGCAGAAAATTTCCTACATCAATCCAATTGTGTATTTGATAAGTTCTTTTAGATGGAGTTTCTACGGTAACTCTGACGTAAGTGTTGTTGTTTCAATTTCAGCTACTTTGTTTTTTCTAGTTTTGTGTATGGTTTTTGTCTCTTGGATTTTTAAAACTGGGTACAAAATTAAGGCATAATAAATAATTAGAATATAATTTCTTAAAATTTTAAATTTATAATTAGCTTTTTTTTATATTATTAATTATTTTAGAATCATTCTTATTTAGATTATTGAACTCTCTACAAAAATCAGTATATATTAGTACAAGTTATGAATGCAATTCTATCAGTAATAAGAAATAACAAAGCAATATTCGTTGCGAATGATGGTCGTTTGTTGAAAAAATGCTTGCTCGGTTTCTTAATTTTGTCATTTGCTTTCCAATCTAATAATTTAGGTGATATTGTCAGAAACGTTTTGGTTGAAGCTTATTTACAAGTTTCTGTTTTTGTTGGTTTCACATTATTCATATTTCTTGGACTTGATTCGTTAACAAAATTCAATGTTGAAAATTTCTTAAATAAAACCAAAAAATTACATATTCCGATTGCTACAATTCTAGGAGCCCTCCCAGGTTGTGGAGGAGCTATAATTGTAGTAACACAATTTATTCAAGGAAGAATAAGTTTTGGCGCTCTTGTAGCAGTACTAACTTCAACAATGGGTGATGCAGCGTTTCTTCTTCTTTCACAGGAACCTTCCACTGGAATCTTTGTTTTCATAATAACATGTGCAACTGGGATAGTAACAGGGTATTTAGTAGATTCCTTTCATAATCACAGATTTCATGAACTCAAGGAAAATTTCAAGATAGAATTTGAAGAGATTGGAAAAACATTTGTTTCAAGATTTAATATCTTTTGGGTCATTATTTTTGTTCCAGGCTTTTGTGTAGGTTTCCTCACTGCCTTAAGAGTCAATTTAGATAATTATTTTCTTTTTTCTAATTTCAATCTTGTAGAATCAATAGGTTCAATTGGTGCAATTATTTCTATCTTTATGTGGACATTAAATCCACTTAGTGACTTCCAATGTTCAACTGAAAAAACTAGAAGTTTTCTTTCCAGAGTTATAGACACGACAAACTTTGTTACTACTTGGGTAGTCTGTGGTTTTCTTTTTTTTGAGTTATTAATTTATTTTAGTGATATAGATCTAATGGCATTTTTTGATGTTTGGGTTACTTTTGTTCCATTAATTGCAATTTTATTTGGTTTTATTCCTGGTTGTGGACCTCAAATAATTGTAACAACTTTTTACTTAAATGGATATATACCACTATCGGCTGAACTGGGGAATGCAATTTCCAATGATGGCGATGCACTTTTTCCAGCTATTGCCTTAGCACCTAAGTCAGCAATTTTAGCAACTTTATATAGTGGTATCCCAGCAGTTATCGTGGCTTATAGCTATATGTTATTGTTTGAAATATAATTAAATATTAAAATTCATTTTTTAATATTAGTTCGATAATTATTTTTTACTGAATTTAACTATTTTTTTTTTGTATAATTACAATTTCCATTAATCAAAAAATAAAATCCTAATACAAATAAAAATATCTGTTCACTTGTAAAAAGCTTTTGATTAAAAAACCAGTCTTTGTGGGCAAAATAAAAAGCAAAAACCATTATAGTTACAATCATTAGTGCAGATATTCTAGTTAATAAATTTCCTAAATATGAATTTATAAATCCAGAAAAAATTATTAAAAATCCTGCTGCGACTTCAGAAATTGCAACGAACGACGCTAAATGTGGACTAAATCCAAAATATTTTATTAACGTAGCTGGTGGTAAGGGAAACTTATTATAACCGTGTATAATAAATGCAATTCCTAAAAATATTCTTAGTAGAAATACTGAGTGTGTAAAAAAACCCTTAGAAAAAGAATTTATTAAATTATCAATTTTTTTTACTATCTTAATCATTTTTTTTAACATTTAGAAATTAAAATAATTTATTTGTTATCCAAACAGTTTGATATGGCTGCAAAATTATTTCTGAGTTAATATTCTTAATTTTTTTGTTTTTAAGTATTTCAAACCAATTATTTGTAGAAATTAAATTAATATCATGCAAGAAGAATTTTTTTTTTGATTTTGTCAAATTACTCACACAAAAGATACTTTGACTTCTATCAATACTTTGTCTCCATATTCCAAAAAAGTAATCATCGAGCTGTAATGTAAACTGAGTTGCGTTAGGATGAAAAGCAGGTTGTTTTTTTCTTAAAACAATCAACCTTATCAAGGACGAATATATTTTACTATTGATTGAGGATGATTTCTCGAGTTTTTTTGTAAGAATATTGAAGTCCCAATTTTTTCTGTTGATAGATCTAACTGATTTAGTTTTTTTATACTTCAAAATATCATTATCTGAACCTATTAAGTTTTGGAAATAAACTGCTGGTATACCTTCCATTGAAAATAAAATTTCGTGAGCTAATATAAACCTTTTAGTCTTAAACTTATCTTTACCGTGGTAAGTATTAGAAAATGCATCCAACAATGTTGTATTAACTTCATAAACATTTTCTTTGTTGTTGGATGATCTATAAGAAAGAAAGGCACCAGATTTTTGAAGAGTTGCAAAAAATCTATTTTGTTCATTAACCGGAATAATACCCTCTAGTGGACGCATTCCAATTCCATCGTGAGTAGATAAAAAATTTAGGTAAGCGTTTCCTAACTGTGCAGGTGGCATACTTCGCGACCATTTTTTTAAATAAAAACTGCTCCCTGAAATAATTGCGTGAATAAGGAGAGGTGCTAGTGAAAAATTATAAATACAATGTGCTTCATTATTATTTCCAAAGTAACTTAAGTTTTCATGGCTTGGTATATTTGTTTCAGTAATAATTATTGAGTTTGGAGAATAATTTTCTACTATAAGTCTGATTAACCTTATTATACTGTGCGTTTCAGGGAGGTTTATGCAATTTGTCCCTTCTTTTTTCCATAAAAATGCAACTGCATCCAATCTTAAAACGGATACACCATTATCTAAGTAAAATTTAATAATTTTAAGGAAGTAAATTAAAACTTTTGGATTTTTAAAATTTAAGTCTATTTGGTCATGACTAAAAGTGCACCATACATACCCTTTTTTACCTTCGATTTTTATTTCCTTTAAAAGATTTGATGTTCTTGGTCTTACAACTTTGGTTAAACCTTTAAACTTATTTTTACTATAAATAAAATAATCTAGTCCGGGTTCTGCATTTTTTAGAAAGTTAAGGAAAAGTTCATTGATAGAAGAGCAATGGTTAATAACCAAATCGGCCATAATCTTAAAATTTAGTGATATTTTTCTAAAATCGTACCAATCACCATTTACTTCATCTATTTTTTTATAATCGATTACTGAAAAACCGTCGTCAGAAGATGAAGGAAAAAAAGGAAGAATATGTAAGAAATTAAAAACTTTACAATATTTATTAAGAAAAACGTTCAATGTTTTAAAATTTTTTTTATTTTTTGTTTTTACCGAATCGGCATATGTAATTAAGAAGCAATCATTTTCACTCCAAAGATCTTTATCTATTTCTTTTTTTAAACGATTGGGAAATATTTTTCTAATTTCACCACATAAAACTTTAATTTGATTGAAATTTTTATCTTTATAAATTGAACTTAAATGACTGTGAAGTATTTTTTGATTTAATTCTTTCATTAAAAGCAATTAAACCCCGTTATCTTCCTTGACTGCTTTCTTAAGATTATTTAAAAAATTAGGTATTGCGGTATCAACTCTACTCCATGTTGGTATATTTGGTGATTCCATCGGCGAGTCTAAAAAAACTTTTCCAGCATGCATTATGTTTTTAGCAAACAACTCTACTGCTGTTTCTTCCTCATGAACATCAATTTCAAAATTATTCATTATTGCATCTTTCTTGTAAATTTGAACAAAATCAAGCGCCTCTCTATAGTATGTAGCTTTTAAAGATCTAAAAATTGACATGGAGAAAGTCTCTCCCTGTGAAGCTAATTTTCTAATAACTGCCTTAATTATATCAATAGACATTTTTGATAATCCTCTTGACATATCATTCAGAGATATATCTTGGTGTTTATGATCATAATTATCCGCAATATCAACCTGACACAACCTATTTCCAGCGTAGTTTCTATACATTTCAGATAGAACCCCAATCTCAAGTCCCCAATCAAAAGGAATCCTAATATCTTTAAGAACTCTTCTCCTAAATGAAAATTCACCTGCTAGTGGATACCTAAAGGAATCTATAAATGAAATATATTCTTTGAAACCAATTGTTTTCTCCAACGCTCTTAATAGAGGCGTTACCAAAAGTCTTGCAACTCTTCCTCTAACTTTGTTATCTGAAACTCTCGGATAATAACCTTTACAAAAATCAAAATTAAAACGAGGATTTGCCACTGGATAAACGAGTCTGGCCAATAAATTTTTGTTGTATGTTACGATATCACAATCATGTAATGCTATAGCTTCTGTATCGCCTAATGAAAGAATATATCCCATGCAATACCAAACATTTCTTCCTTTTCCCATTTCTTGTGGTGCAAGATTTTGTTCAGCAAGCTGTTTGTTCAGTTTCTTTAAATTTGGACCATCATTCCACAAAATTTCGTGCCTTTGAGGTAATCTTGAAAAAAACTTTTTTGCAATTTTAAATTCTTTTTGATTTGCTTTGTCTAGTCCAATAACTACATTTTTTAGGAATTTAACTTTTGATATTTCATCTATTATTTTTGGTAAAGCTTTGCCTTCTAACTCAGAAAATAAAGATGGAAGTATTAAGGTAATAGGTCTAAATTTAGAATAACTTATTAATTCTTTTTCTAACTCATTATAGGGTCTGTTAGAAAAATTATGTAAAGTAGCTACTATACCATTTTGATAAAAATCAGAAATTTTTACTCTCCATTCTAATTACAAATTCCAAAGATTCTCTCCACCCATCAGGTGCTTCCGTTTTACTAAAATAAATATTTTTTTTTTTTTTCAAAGAAATTTTATTTGCTTTTCTTTTTACAATACAACTATAGTCAGTAGATTCAAGCATACAAATATCATTTTCACTATCTCCTAAAGAAACAGTTAAAAATCTATAACTTGATGTTGACTTAAATATTTTTATAAAATTTTTTACAGCTTTAGCTTTATTGTAATTATCAGAAATATGTAAAAATCTTCCACCTTTAAAGATTTCAAGATCTTTTTTAATTTTAATAACATCGGATTTAAAATTTAACATTTTTTTATTTGTATCTTTCCAGAAAATTGGGTTTGTGAATAATCTATTCTTACTATTTTTAGCTTCACTCAACTTAAGATTCGTTAATTCACAAATACTTTTGTTACTTATTTCACTATAAAAACAAAACTTATATTTTTTTTTTAAATCTGAAAAACTGTTCATTAGATCCTCAGATTTAAGATTAGAAATTTTGAAACAATAATAATTCTTATGTATAAAAAAATTTTTCTGTGTATTACTAGTAAGCTTTAAATAGCCAGGTGGGAAAAAAATACAAGCTCCGTTTTCAGCAATAAATGGATAATTAATCTCTATTTTATTCTGTATATCTAAGATTTCTTCAAATGTTTTACTGGTTACAAATATCAACTCAAACTGTAAATCAAGGTTATTGATATAATTTTTTAGTGATCCATAAGAATATGTATGATGATTTAAAAAAGTACCATCAAGATCTGAGAAAATTAAAAACTTCACTTTTATTTATTATAAATCAAAGCAGAAAATCATAGTTGGTTTTGGCATTCTATTAATAATAAATAAAATAAGACAAATTTAAAATCTCTTTTGTTTTTTTATTTAAAGAAAAATTATTGGAAAATATTAACTATTGATATTTAAAATATAATTTATAAATTTTTTCTAAATTTATTAGCCTTTTCTTCGTAAAATATTCTAATACATATCAAAATAGAATTAAAAAATGTAAAGAAAATCAATGCAAGCAAGTCGTCAAAAAACAAACAAACTAATATTATCTCTAAAATTACGACAACATAATTTGGGTGTTTAAAATATTTAAAAAGAAACGTATTAACCAAGGGTTTGTCTATAACTATAATTCTGGTTGTCCAAAAAAAACCCAAATCAGAAATGATTTTATACCTGATTAACTGAAGAACTAAAAACGCATAAAGATATTCCATATTTATGTTTGTGTTATTCATTGATTTTATAAGAAAAAAAAATATGAAAATGACATGAAAAAAAACAATATACTTGTAATGATTTTTATAATACTCAACACCACCTTCTTTTAATAGTTTTGAAGTGTTTCTTCTACTTAATAAAAGTTCAAATAATCTGCATAAGATAATGTAAAATATTAAGAATGTATCAATCATTAGAACAAATTCTTAAGCCAGTCATACCTGCAGTAAAACCTGGTCCTAAAGCAGTCATTAAAAAGATTCCATTGTTTTTTTTCTCTATTATTTCTTTTAAAACAAGCAAAACTGACACCGAGGAAACATTACCGTAATCTGATAAAATTTTTTGAGAAACTTCAATAGTTGGATCATTATTAAAAATTTTTTTGTAGGCTTCTATAACTTTCATTCCACCTGAATGCAGTACATAACCATCTAAGTCCTTTAAAGGAAATTTATTGACAACTTGTGGAAGTTTTTTAGTTATAAATTCAGGAATGATTTTATCAAAAATAACTGACAATCCGTCATCCTCTACTCCCCAACCCATAAGATTTAAAGAATCTTTCCAAGTGTGCTCCATTGAATTTAATATTTGACAACCTCCTCCTTCTGTTACGATATAAGAAATTGATCCATCACCAAATAATGAAGAACTGACAATGTTTTCTTTACTAAATATTTGAGGTCTAAAGGTTAAACTACATAGTTCAACATTACAGACCAAAACTGGTTTTTTAATATTTTTATAAATTTCAACTGCTCTATTTAGGCCTAAAACACCTCCAGAACAACCATAACCAAAGAAAGGTAATCTTAAAACTTGATTATTGAAATTGAATAAATTAAATATTTCAGCATCAAGAGTCGGAGTAGATATACCTGTACTATTTATCAACACTATACCGCCAACATCTTCAGGTCTTGTATTCGACTTCTCAAAAGTTTGAGAAATTGATTTTTTTAATAAAAAAATAGCATTCTTTTTAAATAAAGCATTCCTTTCAGACCAATTATGCTCATTTAAGTACCACGTTAAGTCGTTGGTGAGATATCTAACTTTTACTCCGGAGTTGTCATAAACTTTTTCCATTTTTTCAAAATTAGTTTTAGATGCAAAAATTTTTCTTCCTAGGTCTTTTACTTCTTCTTGAAAAACTTTATGCTTTGGGAATGCAGTACTTAAACCTTTTATACTTGCCATTATAAGTATTTGGTATTTAAATTAACTTATAAAAGATAAATTTTAACTATGCATCTAAAAAATTTAGATAAATATGAAAAGAATCAGAAACATAAAAGTTAAAAATGTATTCCAACTCTCTCCAAATATGAAAAGAATTACATTTTGCAGTGAAGATTTATATGATTTTCCAGAAAATGAAGATGGGGGATATGTTAAACTCTTATTTAAAAAAAAGGCTTCAAACGACTCACTTTCAAGACCATACACAATTAGAAGTTTTCGAAAAAAAAAGCTTGAGCTAGATATAGATTTTTCTAATCATATCGGGAATCAAGGCTTTGCCACAAAATGGGCGTCACATGCTAAGATCGGTGACGAAATATTAATATCAGGACCAGGTTTAAAAAAACCAATAAATGAAAATTCTGATTGGTTTTTTTTTGTAGGAGATATGACTGCTCTACCAGCGATAGCTTGTTTTCTTGAAAGAATCCCAAAAAGTTCAATAGGCTTTGTTGTTTTAGAAATAATATCAAAAGACGATAAGATCAAACTTGTAAAACCAAAAAATATCAAAATTAAATGGGTAGTTAAATCAAAACAGAATCCTTCTGTTTTAGAGAATACTGTAAAAAAAATTAATTGGTTAAATGGAAAACCTTTTGTATGGGTAGCCTGTGAATTTAACCAAATGCAAAACCTAAGAAATTTTTTTCAAAAAAATAAACAGATAAGTAAGCATGAAATGTATATTTCTAGCTACTGGAAATTAGGATTGGACCAGGAAGAACATAAATTAGTAAAAAAAGATGATTCAGTAAGATGGGATAGTAATTAATTTTTTAATTCATAATTAAAACTTAAATAAAGTATTTCAAGTTTTTATCTCCTCATGCTCGCGTGCTTAGAAACAATATTTTTTGAAATTTTTATAGCCTCAGGTTTTTTTCTAATAGACCAAATCATATCTTTTGCAAATTTGGTTCTCTGATTATTATCAACAATTGGTTTAAAGTAGTTTTTCTCCAACTTAAAATTATATTCCTTTTCCTCTAAAAAGTTAATTTTCCAAGGCTCATGAATTAAGTGATCCGGCAACATTCTTATCTCTGGAACCCACTTTCTAATAAAAGCTCCATTGGGATCCTGATCATATGATTGTTTAACTACATTATATATTCGGATTGTATTAATTCCTGTTGTACCAGACTGCATTTGTATCTGTGGATAATGAATACCTGGTTCATAATCGGTAAAATTATTTGCTAAGAATTTTGAAGTAATTCTCCAATCCAACCACAACTGATATGATGCAAATGAAGTAATCATAGCTCTCATTCTAAAATTTAACCAACCTTTGCTCTTTAAAAATCTCAAACAGGCATCTAAAAAAGGGAAGCCTGTGGCACCCTCTTTCCAACTCTTATAAAAAGAAAAATCAAAACTTTCAGTTCTCAAATTATTATAGAGTGGATGCAAATTTTCAAATTCGATTTTAGGCTCGTCATATAGTTTTTGAATAAAATGACAGTGCCACGCTAATCTTTTTTTAAACGAATAAATGGATTTGTTTTCTAAACTGGTTTCATTATTATTGTTTTCAATTTTACTTATTATTGATTTTATGGAAATTGTTCCAAAAGTAATATGAGGACTAAGTCTAGAACATGAATACTCTGCTGTTAGAGGACTTGACATTTTTTGAGAATAATCTTTGTGTCTGTTATTTAAAAAGGTATTTAAACAATTAAGTGCTTCGTCTTCACCACCTTTTTGGATAAACGCTGAATAAGGAGTAAAGTTTAATTCCACTGTCTCGTCTTTATGAAAATTGTAATTTTTAATAATTGAGGTTTTTGGACCTGTTATAAATCTGTGCCAATCTTTAGACCATTTTCCTCGAATTCTGTTTTCAAGCTGAATTCCAAATTGATTTTTTTGATACCAGTTTATACCCTTTTGATTCAAAAACAGATCAACATCTTTATCTAGTTGGGTGAAATAACTACCTTTAAATATCCTATTTGTATAAATATTGGTTATTTTAAACTTTCCAATGAGGTGATTTAAAATTTCAATAGTTTTTCCTTCATAAAGATTGAGTTTGGTGTTAAATTTTCTATTTAGATTATAGTTAAGGTTTTCCAAAGAATTTTTCAAAAAACTAAGATGAAACTCACCTGTAGTTTTAAGTTTTAAAAAACCCACATCAAGGATAAAAATTGGAAGACAGACCTGGTTATTTAGTGCAGAAAATAATGCTTCATTATCCTCAATTCTAAGGTCATATCTAAACCACATTAATGAATTCTTCATTTGATAAATCTTTTAACTATAGATTGAAAATTCAATATATTTTGTAATATCAAGTTTAAAAAAGTAAAACTATATATATATATCTTCATAAATAGAATAATCTATTTTAGACCACACTTTTGAAGATTTTTATTGACGTATCTTTGGCCTTTTTCTTTTATTTTCAAATTATGTTCATTTAGTTTTAATTGGATTTCTTCATTTGAAAAGTATTTATTTTTATACTTACCTTGATAACTTTTTTGTAACTTAATAAGTTTTTCGTATTTAATCATTTCACCAGCATTTTTGCTTTTTTCACTAGCCAACTCTAGCAGAGTGATACAACCAAGATCTTTTTCCTCTGATGTTTTTGCCTTAAGAGTAACTTCAGCTTCTAGTAAATAAGAAATTAACAATATGGGTAATATTAATAAGATTTGATTCATTTATGAAATGTAAGCTTTTGAAGAGTAAAAGCAATTAAAATTTATAAAATTTAAAAAAACGTATTGTAAACTAACATGCAATTTTATGTTTCTATTAGTTTAAACAATATTATTTACCTTAACCGTTTTCTAGATTTTTTGAAGCAATTGTTTTCAAGGACAGCTAAGGGGTCGGAAAAATAATGTTCAACAGCTTTTATCAAAAGTTGAAAACTAACTTAGCGTCAAAGCTATGCGCTGTAAAATCGGTAGTGAAATCATCAACATTCGAATCAACATAATTAAAGCCGTAAGTTGCTTGCACATATGTTTGATCTGTAAATGAGTAATTGGCTCCAGTCTTAAATTTTGCGGCAAATCTAGTAAAGTCTTCATCAAATGCAGCGGCAGTATTTCCTGCGATACTTTTAACTTCATCATTGTATGAAGAAAAACCTATTCCACCACCGAGTAATAGTTCTAAATTATCATAAACATCAAAATCTAATGTTGGACCAAATATCATAGAGAAGGCTGAAATGCTTCCGTCTATATCATAGGATTCGCTTGTGGTCGCACTAAATGTTTGTCCACCACCAGTAATATTAAAGGTTGTTGTGGCGTTGAGTTTATCATAGTCAAAATTTGTGTAACCTAGTTCTGTTTCAAAAGATAAGAAATCATTGAATCTGTAGCCGACTAACCCAGAAATTTGGTAACCATTGTCAAATTCAAATTCACCTTCAGCAGTGGCTGAAAAAGTAATCCCATTAGCTGTGGCACCTGCTGATGCCTTAAGATCAACATCATTAGGACTCAAAACCCCAGCACCAAAACCCAAATAAAAATTTTTTGAAACTGAATATGTGTCAGCATGAGATGTATGGGGTAAGGCTGCTAAGGCGATGACTGCAAGAAACTTTTTCATAAATAAATTCTAAAAAAAATACAAAAAATTATAATTAATTATTTTAACTGGAATTGTCAACTTCAAAAAAAATCAGCAAATTATCTAACAACAACGAAGTTTTAATTTGATTTCGAAGATGCTTCTGTAATAAAAGGTGTCAAAAATAACTACAATGTTGACGAGTTTTTAGATACAAAAGTGGATATAGAAAATTGCTAGTAAAATTTTTGTTAATTTTATCGAATGGGGTGGCTGAGGGGATTTGAACCCCCGACATCCGGTAACTCCAACAAAAGACTACAAACCCAAATATGCTAACATTTGTTGTATATTATGTTAATATTAAATGATGAAAATTGATCCTAAATATAAAGATGCAAATGAAAATAAAAAAGCAATTGCAATGCTTCCAGAATTAATCACATTTCTTGGAAATGTCTCAAAAGAAGATAATATTTCATTGAACGACTCAGATGCAGCCAAGTCACTAACCAAACTTGCAGATGAGGCAGAAAAGCTGAAATTCTTAATGGGTTATGGATATTAATGTTTTTGTAAACTTACATAATTAGATCGCTCCTAAATTATGAACTACCAAACTTTAGAAAATTTATGATTAAAAAATTTTTTAAAAAGAAAACAAATAAAAAGGAACCTGGATATGTTTATATCTTGAGTAATAAGGGGTTTAAAGACAACCTTTTTAAAGTTGGTTATTCAAAAGATGTAAAAAAAAGAATCCATTATTTAAATAGGGAAACCTCTAACCCAGGAAGATTTGAGTTGGCAGCCAAATTTGGAGTAAACGATATGGTTAAAGCAGAAAAAGAATGTCATGAGGAGCTAAAGCTTCGTGGTTTAAAATATAATAAAGAATACTTTGAGGGAGATCATAATGAAATATACGATATTGTTGAATCTGTGTGTATGTACTACGAAATTGAAAACTTTCGTGATGAAGATCTTATACCCACAAAATCTCGGGAACAATTAATGCTAGAAGAAAAACGTAAGGCTGAAATAATAATGCTAGAAGAAAAACGTAAAGCTAAAATAGAAGCAGAAAGAAAGAAATTACACGAGTACCAAGAAAAAGTAAAAAGAAGAAAACAAATTTTCGAAAAAATAGAATTTCTACGAAATAAAATAGAAGAATATGCAAATAAACAAAATAAAGTTACAAATGCAATTAAATTAGTAAAAAAACATAATAAGACTAGGCCGGCTTTAAAAAAAAAATTTATAGAATTTCAAATAAAAAAACCATATACAAAAAATTATCCATACAACTGGTTGTTTATCTATAGTTTAGTTATTACTTTTGCCATCAGTACTTTCGTTGTCACAGCAACCCAAGAATTTATTTGGGCTTTATTTATATATCCTGCTGGCTTATTGTTATCATTTCTTGTAATAGATAAGCAAGAAAGAATACCAAGATCAGAAATTTATGCACGAGCTGAACTTCTTTTTGAAATAAAAAGCAAAAGAGAATTAGAGGATCAGCTAAAAGATTTAAAAAACAAAAATTGTGAGTTTGAAAAAGAGGTTGCAAAGCTTAACAGTGAACTTATTCAAATTGGTGAACTTAAAGACAGATGAATGGGGTGGCTGAGGGGATTTGAACCCCCGACATCCGGTACCACAAACCGACGCTCTAACCAACTGAGCTACAGCCACCTAAATAAATTTTTATTTACCTAAC
>CACODD010000015.1 GCA_902625895.1 uncultured Alphaproteobacteria bacterium | reverse complement strand
ATTTAATCTTGATAAAATAAAAAACAATGAAATTCAAATAAAATACTTAGCAAACTATAAACTTAAATTTTTAAATATAAAGATTTCAGAAATTATCGAAAAGAATTCGGTGAAAGGTTTTATTCTAAGTATAGATGATGTGTCTGAATTAGTTTCAGCACAAAAACATGCTGCGTGGTCGAATGTTGCTAGATATATGGCCCATGAGATTAAAAATCCGTTAACTCCAATTAAGTTATCTGCGCAAAGATTAGAAAAAACATTTATAGAAAATCAAGTGAACAAAAAATCAATTTTGGATTGTACTGATACGATTAAAAGACAAGTAAATAATATTCAAACTTTAGTTTCTGACTTTTCTAACTTTGCAAGAATGCCAGAAAGTGTTTTTAAAGTCGTAAAATTAAGCAAAATAATAGAAACTCAAATTAAAACAATAAAAATTTTAGACAATAAAACTAAATTTATTTACAAAAATAAATTTAAAGAATTGCGAATTAATTGTGATGAAAATCAAATAGGAAGAGTATTTTTAAATATATTAAAAAATTCATATGAGTCATCAGAAAAAAAGAATAAGGTAATATCAGTTCAAGTTTATACAGAAAAAAAATTAATTGTAATAATTATTGAAGATAACGGTACTGGTTTCCCTGAAAATAGAGATAAATTATTTGAACCCTACATAACGAATAAAGTTAATGGTACAGGTTTAGGACTTGCAATATGTAAAAAAATTATTGAAGATCATGGAGGCGAGATTAATTTACTTGATAGCGAAAAATATGGTGGAGCATGTGTGAGGTTGAAATTTATAAGAGTGTAATTTTTCAAATTAGGGTATGAAATTCAAAGATAATAAAATTTTAATTATTGATGATGAACCAGACATTTGTAACCAGCTAAGTGGTCTTCTGAATGATATTGGGTATTCATGTGATAAAGCTAATACTTCAGAGAAGGGTTTGGAGTTTTTTAAACAAAAATCATTTTCTCTTGTTCTGTTAGATATTTGGTTGAATAATTCAAAATTTGATGGTTTTCAAGCTCTAGAAAAACTTCAAAGAATAGATCACAATATTCCAGTAATCATGATTAGTGGTCATGGGAATATCGAAACAGCAGTGAATTCTATTAAAAAGGGAGCATATGATTTTATAGAGAAGCCATTTGATAGTGATCTACTTATTTTCAAAATTAAGAAAGCAATAGAAAATTATATTTTAAAAAAGAAAATTGAAAAATTTTCAAGAAAAGATTTGGATTCTGAAATTGTTGCAATTTCAAAGTCCTCTAAACTCCTTGAAAAAAAAATTAAAGAAATTAGTAAAACTGATTCTAATATTGTACTTATTGGTGATGAAGGAAGTGGTAAAGAATTTGTTGCTTCAAAAATACATGACTATTCTCATAGATCAAAAAAACATTTCAAACCAATAGATTGTAGATTAGATAAAAATATATTTGAAGAACAACTCTTTGGATCTGAAGATAACCAAGTAATCAAAGAATTAGGTTTGCTAGACGAAGTAAATAATGGGACTATATATTTTAAAAACATCACTGCTTTAGCAGAAAAATTACAAGGTCAAATATTGAGGGTTCTTGATGAAAAAAAATATTATAGAATTGGAGCATTAAATCCTAATATTTTAGACATAAGAGTAATCGCTTCGTCAAATAAAAATCTTTTAGAAAGTTTAAGAAAAGATCTATTAAAAAAATTAAATTTCACAATCATAGAAATACCAAGTCTGTCCAATAGAAAAAATGATATAGAAGAATTAATAAAAATTTTTGCATCCGAGATATTTATTGAAAAAGGATTAAAAATAAAAAAATTTTCGACTGAAGTTATTTCATATTTAATTAATTTAGATTATTTTAGAAATATTTTTCAACTGAAAAAGTTTGTAGAGTGGATAATTGTAATGTTGAATAATATAGATAACGATGAAATTAATTTAGGTGATGTTATTGGTTTAGGTATTAATCTGGCTGATAAAAAGAACTTTTCTTTTGACGACTCTATGAATATGTCCATAAAGAGCGCAAGGGAAGAGTTTGAAAAAAAATATCTCCTATTTAATTTAGAAAAATTCAAATATAATGTAACGAAAATGGCTAAAGAAATTGGAATGGAACGAACTGCAATATATAGAAAACTTAAACTTCTTAACATCAAAACAGAATTAGAAAAATGAAAATTATAGTTTGTGGTGCGGGTGAAATTGGTTCTAACATTGCGAAACAACTTGTTTACGAGGATAATGACGTAACAATAATCGACAAATCAGAGTCGAGTTTAAGGATGTTAAATAAAAGCGTGGATTTGAAAAGTGTCTGTGGAAAAACAACGCATCCCGAAATCCTTGAGAAAGCTGGTGCTGATGAAGCCGACATGATTATTGCAGTTACAGAAAGTGATGAACTTAATATTATTTCTTGTGAACTTGCAAATCATTTATTCAAAATCCCTTTAAAAGTAGCAAGAATTAAAGAATCTGAATACTTAAAGTCAAATTATGCAAAGAAAATTTTCTCTCCTGGAAAAATTGATGTTGATGCAATAATTTCACCAGAGTTAGAGGTTGCAAAAGATATTATTAGAAAATTAAATACTCCAGGTGCTTTCGATTCATTCTATTTAGGTGATAAAATAGCAAGAATAATTGGAATATCGATAAACGATTCGTGCCCAATAATAAATACTCCATTACGAATGCTTCCAGGAATTTTTTCTGGTCTAGAGGTAAAGATTTTATCAATTTTTAGAAAAGATGAGATAATAATTCCTACTGGAAAAGTTGAGCTTTATCCTGGGGATGATATTTATATTTGTATTAAAAATGATGATATTTTAAGAGCGCTTAGAGTCTTTGGAATAAAATCTCAAGAAAATAGAAAATTAATTGTTGTAGGTGCTGGAAATATTGGTTTGAATATTTTAAAGATTTTAGAAAAGGACTATCCCGATATCAATTGTAAAATTATTGATAATGATTTAGAAAGGACAAAAGATATTTCTTCTAAGCTTTCAAAACAAAGTACTATTTTATGCGGAGATGCAATCGATTCTAATCTATTGAGAGATGCTGGTGCATCCGATTCAGAAGCAATTATAACTGTAACAGATGATGATGAGGTAAATATTTTCTCTTCACTTTTGGCTAAAGATCTTGGATGTAAAAGAACAATGGCAATTGTTAACAACACAAATTATAGAAATTTGTCAAAGAAGCTTGATTTAGATGTCCTTATCCATCCTGGTAATATAACGACTTCAGCTATTTTACAGTACGTGAGGAGAGGAAAAGTAAAAGAGGTTCACGATTTTGGAAATGACAGAGGTGAAATAATGGAAATAGAGATTTTACCGACTACTAAATTTGCTGATAAAAAAATAGTTGATCTAGATATGCCAGATGGCGTAGTTATTGGCGGTATCGTTAGAAATAAGAAATTGATTTTTCCTGATGAAAACACAACTATATATGTGAATGATAAGTTAATTATTTTTTCGAAACCGTCATCTATAAAAGAAATAGAAAAATATTCGGAAGTAAATATAGAGTTTTTTTAATGTCAATTTGTTATGTAAATGGTTCATATGAAGAAAAAAATTCAGCAATGATATCAATTCAAGATAGGGGATTTAACTTTTCTGACGGTGTATACGAAGTTATGTCTTTTTTTGGAAACCAGGTTATCAATTTTGAAAAACATGTAAAAAGACTATCAAAGTCACTTAATAGTTTAAGAATTCAAAAACCATTGACTAATTATAAAAGTCTAGAATTAATATTAAAAAAACTGATTAAGTTAAATAAACTATACAAAGGTTTTGTGTATCTCCAAATTACCAGAGGAAGTTCGTCTAGAAATCATATTTTTCCAGAATTATCTAAGCCCAATATAGTGATTTTCACTTTTACAGCAAAGTTAGATAAAAAATTGATCCAGAGTGGAGTAAAAGTTCGATTAACTGAAGATCTTAGATGGAAAAGATGTGACATAAAGTCCATTTCTTTATTACCCAATGTTTTAGAAAAACAAAATGCATTCGAAGAGGGAATGTATGAATCGTGGCAAAAAAGAAAAAATTTAATCACAGAAGGATCAACATCAAATGCCTTCATAGTGAATAGAAATGGTTTCATTCAAACTCATCCAGCTAATAATTTTATTTTAGGTGGAGTAACACGGGATACACTTATTGAGATTGCAAAAAAAAATAAGATAAAAGTTATCGAAAAGGCGTTTTCTTCAAGTGATTTATTTTCAAGTAAAGAAGCTTTCTTAACTAGTACTACTGCAAAAATTCTTCCAGTTGTAAAAATTAATGAAAAAACTATAGGTAATGGAAAGCCAGGACAAATGACTCAAGTATTAATAAAAAAGTACGATGAACTCGTTAAATGTCAAATTCATGAATAATACACAAACAATAGTTATACATCCATATATAAAAAGATCACGAGGCTCAAAAGAAATCCTTCTAGAAGAAGCAATAAAGTTGGTGCAAGCAATTAATTTAAATTGTATTGATTCGTCCCTTGTTGGGATAGACAGTATAAACCCAAAAACTTATCTAAAATCCGGTTATGTAGTTTTTTTAAAACAAAAAGTGATTGACCTTAATGCCGAATTGATATTTTTAAATACAAATCTTTCCCCTATACAACAAAGAAACTTAGAAAAAGCAACAAACTGTAAAATTATAGATAGAACTGGGTTAATTATAGAAATATTTGGTTCTCGAGCTAAATCAAATGAGGGGAAACTTAGCGTTTTATTAGCGAGTCTAAAATTCCAAAAGAGTAGACTTGTAAGATCATGGACACATCTAGAAAGACAACGAGGTGGAGCTGGGTTTATGGGAGGCCCTGGTGAAAAACAAATAGAATCAGATAGACGCCAATTAACAGAGAGAATTAACAGACTAAAAATTAAAATAAATAAAATTGATAAAATTAGAAATATTCAAAGATACAGGAGAATAAAGAATAAAATACCTATTATTTCATTAGTGGGTTATACAAATTCTGGGAAATCAACATTATTTAATCTAATTACAAAATCTAAAGTATTATCAAAAAACATGTTATTTGCCTCTTTGGACTCAACTATCAGAAATGGTTATATAAACGGTTTTAATTTAAACTTTATTGATACAGTAGGTTTTATTAGAGATTTGCCAACTACCTTAATTGATTCGTTTAAATCAACACTTAATGAAATTATAAATTCTGATTTGATACTTCATGTCAGAGATATTTCAGATTCAGAATATTTTGATCAAAAAAATGAGGTTTTGAGAATACTTGAAGAAATTGGGGTTCAAAAAGATGATGAAAGAATAATAGAAGTAATAAATAAAACTGATTTAGTCAAAAATAAAATAAATCACCACAATTCGTTGAGTGAGAAATCTGTGATGATTTCTGCAGTTGACGGTAGTGGTATTAGTGAATTAAAGAACGTTATTATTAAAAATTTAAGCAAGTACAATTTAATAAAATTTTTACAACAACAATCTTATCAAGTTTGAAGTATCTTCTTTTTCAAAACCAAGTTTAATGAGTTTTTTGTAATTGTTTTTAATTATCTTTGTTACCGGAAGTCTAATATCAGATTGACTTATTTCCTTGATAATTATATCAAGGTCTTTAAGCATTAATTTATTCATAAATCCAAAGTCGAACTCTGATTTCCACATTGTTTTTGCTCTATTCTCTAATTGCCATGATTGACCAGCTCCATTTTTTAATACTTTAATAAGGCTATCAATGTTTAGTTTTTTTTTTTTAGCAAAATTTAAACCCTCAGCTAACCCTTGAATAATAGTTGCAACACATATTTGATTAACCATTTTAGTAAGTTGTCCGGAACCTGATATACCCATGTAAATCAGTGACTTAGAGTACAAATCTAAAATTTCTTTTAGATTACTGAATTTTGACTTTTTCCCACCAACCATAATTGACAATGTTCCACTTATTGCACCAATTTCTCCACCACTAATTGGAGCATCAAAAAAATAGCATTTCTTACTTAAAGTGTTCTCATATAATAACTTCGATATATCGTACGATGCAGTAGTATGGTCCACGATTAATGTTTTTGGGCGTAAACCTTTCAATATTCCATTTTTTGATAGATATACATTTTTTAAATCTAAGTCTTTGCCAACACAAGATATTATAAAATCACATTGATTTGATAAGTCATCGTATTGATCATATGTAAAAAGTCGTTTAGAGTTTTTAAATTTTTTTATAAATTTAAATGTATTTGCTGAATTTCTATTAATTATATGAACATTTTTATTAGCATTAATTATATGATGTGCAATATTATAACCCATTACACCAAGACCAATAAATCCAACGTTTTTAATCATAATTTATAATCAACTCATTATTTTCATTTACAGTTACACTAACTTGTGAACCTTCCTTAATATTATTACTTAAAATGAGATGCGCTATCTTATCTATAATCTCTTTTTGTATAAGTCTTTTTAATGGTCTTGCTCCATATAAGTTGGAAAACCCTTCATTCACAATCCAATTCTTTGATTTTTCATCAAATTTAGCTGAAATTTTTTTAGGTCTCAAAATTTCTTGAAGAAAATCCAACTGAATATCAATGATTTTTTTTATCTCTTTTTTTGTAAGCCTATTAAATATTATAGATTCATCAATTCTATTTAAAAATTCAGGTTTAAAATGCTTTCTGACTTTTTCCATTATTTTGTCTTTTGTAAAAACCTCCACCTGATTTTTTTGTTCGTCAGAAAACTCGATTAATTCAGCACCTAAATTTGAAGTCATAATAATAATTGTATTTTTAAAGTTTACAAATCTTCCTTTGGAGTCGGTTAACCTTCCATCATCAAAGACTTGTAATAATAAATTAAATACGTCTGGATGAGCCTTTTCAATCTCGTCAAGCAGAACTAGTTGATATGGTTTTCTTCTAATAGATTCTGTTAAAATTCCACCTTCCTCGAACCCAACGTAACCTGGTGGCGAACCAATTAATTTCGAAACTGAATGTTTTTCCATAAATTCAGACATGTCCAATCTAAATAATGATTTTTTATCATTAAAAAGAAATTCGGAAAGAATTTTTGTCAATTCCGTTTTTCCTACACCTGTAGGCCCAAGAAATAAAAAAATACCTATGGGTCTATTAGGATCTTGAATTCCAGCCCTTGCTCTGAGCACACATCTAGATATTTTTTGAATTGCTTCAGTTTGTCCAATGACTTTTTTTTGAAGTTCATTCTCCATATTGATTATTTTTTCTTTCTCTCCTTCTAGCATTCTTTCTACTGGCACCCCAGTCGATTTAGATATTACTTCTGCAATTTCATCCGGAGATACGTATTTTCTTAAAATTTTTTGCTCTTTCTTCGATTCTAGCATTTTAAGTTTATTCTCTAGTTCAGGAATCTCACTGTAAGCCAATTCTCCTGCTTTAGATAATTCACCTTCTCTTTGCAGTATGTTTAACTTATTTTTATTAAATTCAATTGTAGATTTGAGTTTTTGAATATCGTTAATTACATCTTTTTCTCTATTCCAATTGTTATTAAAATCTTCAAATTCTTTCTCTAATTTTTTAATTTCTTCTTTAAGGTCATTTGTTCTGTCTACAGACTTTTTATCGTTTTCTTTTTTTAAGCTTTCATATTCAATTTTATTTTGTAAAAGTTTTCTCTCAATTTTATCTAGATTTTCCGGTTTTGAATCAATTTGTAATCTTATACGTGATGCTGCTTCATCCATAAGATCAATTGCTTTATCAGGTAAAAATCTGTCATTAATATATCTTTGAGATAATTCAACTGCGGAGACTATTGCTGAATCAAGAATTTTTACTCCATGATGAACTTCATATTTTTCTTTTAATCCTCTTAAAATAGATATTGAGTCATCCAAACTTGGTTCCTCGACCAATATTTGCTGAAATCTTCTAGCAAGAGCGGCGTCTTTTTCAATATGTTCTCTATATTCATTTAGTGTAGTTGCTCCAATACAATGAAGTTCTCCCCTAGCTAAGGCTGGCTTTAATAAGTTTGATGCGTCCATTGCTCCATCAGTTTTACCAGCACCTACTAAAGTATGTATTTCATCTATAAATAAAATAGTTGAATGTTTATTATTTTCGATGTTCTTAAGAATTTTTTTTAATCTTTCTTCAAAATCTCCACGAAATTTGGCTCCCGCAACTAATGAACCTAAATCTAAGGAAATAACTTTCTTCTTTTTTAATGAGTCTGGAATATCATTATTGATAATTCTTAATGCTAATCCTTCAACAATAGCGGTTTTACCTACACCGGGTTCTCCTATCAGTACTGGATTATTTTTTGTTCTTCTTGATAGAACCTGAATACTTCTTCTTATTTCTTCTTCTCTTCCAATTACTGGATCTAATTTTCCTAATTTTGCCAATTCTGTAAGATCTACAGAATACTTTGATAGTTCATCAGAACTAGAATTTGAATTTTTTTCGTTAATAGTTAGGCCTTTCCGTAGTTTTAAAATGACTGATTTAAGTGTATTCTTATTTAATTTATTAGTATTCAATAATTGTGTAATCTTTAGATCTTCTAAACATAAAATAGTATACAATAAAATTTCAGGAGAAATAAACGAATCATTAAATTCATCTTTTGTTGTTTTTGATAATTCTAAAACCTTAACTAGTTCATCCGAAAGAAAAACATTAATATTCCTTCCAAGAACTTTTGGTATATTAGTAATTTCTCTTTCAACTAAATCTGTAAGATTCGATTTTTCTAATTGGCAATTTTCAATTATATCCTCGATAAAACTATCAGAATCATTAAAAATACTAAAAACTAAATGTTCAACTGAGATTTGTTGATTGTTTAGTGATACCGCTTTATTTTGTGCTTGATTAATTAAGAATTTACTTTTATCGTTGAATTGATCAAAATTCATGATTTATTTTGATGATATTAAATCAAAATCTCAAGTACTTTATTGGAAAAAAAAAAAAATAACTTACCCTTAGACGGAATATTAGTATTGGACTTAACAAATGTATTATCAGGTCCATTTGCTACCTTAATATTGTCTGATTTAGGAGCTAAGGTAATCAAAATAGAAAAACCTGGTGGGGACGATTCAAGAGGTTATGGCCCTTTTGCAAATGGAAAATCTGGATACTTTATTTCGTTAAACAGAGGGAAAAAAAGTATTTGTTTAGATTTAAAAAAAAAAAAGGAAAAGCAAATTTTTGAGAAAATTCTATCTAAATCAGATGTTCTCATAGATAACTTTAAGCCTGAAACTCTGGAAAAACTCGGTTTTTCTTGGAAATATTTGTCCAAGAAATATCCAAGATTAATTTACAGTAAAATTTCCGGATTTGGAGAAACGGGTCCACTTAAAGATCTTCCAGCTTATGATATAATTGTTCAAGCCATGGGAGGGTTAATGAGTATTACTGGCAAGGATGAAGAAAATATAGTAAGAGTTGGGACTTCTATCGGAGATATTACTGCAAGTTTATTTGCAGTTATTGGAATATTAAGTCAATTAATTAGACGAAATAAAACAAATTCTGGCTCTAAACTAGATTTAAGTATGTTAGATTGTCAGGTTTCAATTTTAGAAAATGCAGTTGCAAGATATTCAATCGAAGGAAGAAATCCTAAACCATTAGGAACTGATCACCCAACAATTTCACCATTTGGTGCTTTTAAAACAAAAGATGGGTTATTAGTTCTGGCAATTGGAAATGATAGATTATTTGAAAAATTTTGTAATGTTTTAAAAAATAAAAAATTGGCTGAGAAATATTCTACTAATAAAAAAAGAAATGATAATCTTAATAATTTTAAAAAGGAATTAGAGTCAATTTTTAAGAAAAATAAAACGTCATTTTGGATCAAGAAATTAACAATCAATAAAATACCATGTGCAAAAATTAATTCAGTCAGCGAGATAACGCGTAATAAACAAATATTACATAGAAAAATGATTTCTGACTACCCTGAGAAACCCGGGAAATTAAAGGTTACCCACACTCCATTCAATTTTGATTTTGTTAAAAATAAACCACAAATAAAGTTAGCACCAAATTTAGATGAGCATAGAAAAGAAATTTTAAAATTCTTTGGAATAAATTAATCCCAAGGGCCTCTTTTTAAAAAAACTGATTTTCCTTTTTTAGTGATAGTTTTTTTAATTTTATTATTGAAAATATACGAATAAAACAATCCAAATACAAAACCACCAATATGAGCAACCCATGCAACATTGGATTCTTGATTACCAAGATTAAGAAATTGAAATAAAAACCAAAAAATCAAAAGCATAAAAGCTGGGACTCTAATCGTAAAAAAAATAAAAAAAGGAATTAAAACAAGAATTTTTGCTTTTGGAAATAAATGAAGATAAGCACCGAGAACTCCTGCGATTGCTCCGGAAGCTCCTATTAATGGAATATTCGAGTTTATGTCCAATAATCCATGACTTATAGAAGCAACAACACCGGATAAGATATAAAACAATATAAATTTTTTGGACCCCATTTTATCTTCAACATTATCTGCAAAAATCCAAAGATAGAGCATATTACCTAAAAAATGCATCCAACCACCATGCATAAAAATAGAGGTTATCAGGGTAAATGTAGGTAAAAGAAAAGGTAAATCTGAACCTAAAAAGAAAGATTTTGGCTTAAAACCAAAATAATAGGTAAAATAATTTGAATTTTCTAAAGACAATTGAATAAAAAATACAATTGAACATAAAATTAATATTAGAGACCTTATGTATGTTTTATTTTTGGTTGGATTGTCGTCTTTTAAAGGTATCATTATATAACTTTCTGTTGTGCTATTTTGGTTTTACCAAGTATTATTAAAAAGGTATTTTTATCTGTAATATCAGAAAAAACTTTCGATTTAACATCTATTCCTCCAGTGAAATGACCGAAAGAGGGTAGAATACAAAAATCTCTTGAAACTACAAAACACTTGTATGAATATGAAGAGTTGTTAATTTTTATAATTGTTTTGGGATGAAAATGTCCAGAAAATTCAAAAGAATCCTTTGAATTATTTTTGCTTTTAATGTGCTTAAAACTTAAATCATTGTCCTGAAAACTATTAAAAAATTTGCCTCCAATCTTGTCTTTACTAAAAAGTTTTTTATCGTGATTTCCTATAATCCATTTAAAATCAACTGTTTCAGTAATTTTGTTTAACTCTATTATTTCTTGTTTATTCATATTTAAAATTGAAAATTTATCATGAAAATTATCGCCCAAAGTAATAATTCTGCTTGGTTTATAAATTTCAATAACTTTCTTTAGTTTATACAAAGTCTCTTTCATATCATATGGTGGAATTTGGAATCCGCTTATATTTAAAGATTTTGCTTTGCCAAAATGAAGATCAGCTAAAACTATCGTTTTAGTTTGCTCGATGAATAGAACACCTGTTTTATCAAAATAAATATCATAATTTAAAATTTTTTTTTTTAAATTATTTTGCATTATAAAATCTCGTTCGCTTTGGTTTTTTCTTTTTCCATTATTAATGATTTTGAAAATTCAGACACTTCAGAGAGTTTTTTAAAAAAGAATTTCAAATTTTTAATCTTATAAATCTGACTTGATTGTATAAAATAATTCTTAATTTCCTCAGCTGTTATTTTTAGTATTATGTGATTTGGTTCATATTTCATCAAAGTATCAAATATTAAATCACAATTAATGAAGTTTTTTCTTGTTTTGGTATAAATATTATTTTTCATTACCAAACCGCTAATCAAAGCAATTTCTTTAAAAATTTTTTTAGCTAATGCAGTGTTTAAAAAATTAACATTATTAAATTCTTTTTTAAAAAAAAAAATCAAATCTTTTTTTTGAATATTAATTTTTCCATTAAAAAATAAACCAAAGGAATAATCATTCAATATATAATTAATTGTAAAAATCTTTTTTTCATTCAAGTAATCTATTAAAAAGTTTGTTAAAGTTTGGTTTGTTTCTCTCCCTAAAAATGTATGGAAGAAAATATATTCTCCGGATTGATAAGGAAATTTTTCAATCAAAATTTTATTTTTTGTTGGAATTTCTGACATTTTTTTTTGTTTAAGTAAAAATTTTCTGATTTCATGTGGAAATTTAGAGAATTCTTTATCTTGAAGAATTCTTAAAATTTCTTCAGACAAATTTGATTTTAATGGCATGCTACCTCCCCAGTAAACAGGGACTTTTTTCGATTTCTTTGTTTTTGAAATAACTATTATCTCATCATTTTTAATTTTTAAACACACCAAAGTTAAACCTGCAAAAATAAAAGTATCTTTTTCTTTAATCGAATTTAAAAATGATTCCTCGACTGTCCCAAGGACTTTGCCTTTTAATGTTCTTATTTTTATGTCGCTGGAATCAATAATTGTTCCTGCATTCATAAGAATATTTCTCTTACTATGCTCGTCCTTAATTACAAATTTACCATTATTTAGTTTCTTTAGTTTTTTAATATCTTTGCAATTTTGAAGAGCGTAGCCACCATGATGAATAAATGACATAATTTCATGAAAATTCTTTTTAGATAAATTTTTATAAGGAAATGCGCTCTTAACTATTTCAAAAACTTTATCTTCTGAAAAACTTGAATGACAAGATATTAGGAGTAGGTGTTGACATAGAACATCCTTTGCTCCGTTTTTCTCTAATATACGGTCATATTTCTTGGAAAAAATTAATTGTTTTAGTGCCACACACTCTAAATATTCAAATTTGTTAGTTGGAATTAATAAGGACTCTGAAATTGAGTTATATTGGTGATTCGATCTCCCTGTTCTTTGTATTATTTTATTAACACTTTTTGGTGCACCGATATTTATTATTTTATCTATATTTTTCCAATCTATGCCCATTTCTAATGATGAAGTACTAACAACACATCTAATATCACTAACTTTAAATTTTTTTTCTGTTTCCATTCTTATATTTTTAGAAAGTGAACCATGATAAATTCCTATTTTTAAATCTGGATAAGCTAAGAAAAGATTTTTATAAAGTATTTCGCATTGAGCTCTTGTATTAACGAAAATTATTGTTTTTTTATTTTTTATAATATCGTAAATTTCACTTAAGGCATGATCCACAGAATGTCCATAGTCTGGCATATTCTTTAAAACAAGGATATCTACTTTTATTTTCTTTAAGAATTTATTAATGATAATCTTTGTTTTTTTTTTAAATGAAACCCAATTCGATAGGTATTTAAAATTTTGAATATTTGTTGAGGACGCAAAAATTCTTATTTTTTTATTGAGATTGATTATTTGAGAAATAGCTAAAGCAAGTTGATCTCCACGCTTAGTATTTATTATTTCGTTTAATTCGTCTATTGCAAGGTATGTCGTATTTTGAAAAATTTGATCAACTTCTTTTCTTGTAATCATTAATGCAAGTGATTCTGGTGTTGTAAGAAGAATTTCCTCAGGTTTTTCAATTTGTTTTTTTTTGTAAATATAAGAATCATCCCCAGTTCGTTTGCCAACTCTTATATCTATGTTCAAATCTGAGACTATTTTGTTTAAATTTTCAAACAAATCTGAAATTATTGACTTAAGTGGAGAAATATAAATTATTCTAGATTTTTTTTTTTCGAGTTGATCAATTAGTAAAGGAAGAAATAATGTGATTGTTTTTCCGGTTCCTGTATCAGAGGATATAAGATATCTTTTAAAAAGATTATTTTGAACTTCTTCTATAAAATCTTTTTGGTAATTAAATAAAGTCCAACCTCTTTTTTTTAAAAAGAAATTAAACTTATCTGGTAAATTAATTTTATTCATCTAAAAAAATAATAAATATAATATGGTATGAGAAAAACAAATATTAATTGGTTAAAAAAAAAAAGAGAAGGCCTTTATTGTGTTCCGGGAAACTTTTTCATTGATCCTGTTCTTCCTGTTGAGAAAGCATTAATTACTCATGCTCATACAGACCACGCAAGACCAAATAATAAATCCATTTTTTCCTCTAAGGAAACTATAGAATTAATGCACTTAAGGTATGGAGAAAGTTATTGTTCAGACTTTCAAATTGCACGTTTTGATGAGAAAATTAAAATTAACGATGTAACTGTTCAAATTCTTCCAGCTGGTCATATTTTTGGTAGTATTCAGTTTTTAATAAATTATAAAGGTTATAGACTTTTGATTAGCGGAGATTATAAAAGAACAAAAGATAAAACTTGTTTAAGCTATGAACCTGTAAAATGCGATACATTTATTACCGAAGCGACTTTTGGACTTCCAATTTTTAATCATCCAAATGATGAAAGTGAGGTTAAAAAATTAATTAAATCAATTAAAGCTAACGTGAATAAAACTCATCTAATTGGAGTATATGCTTTAGGTAAATGCCAAAGACTAATAACTTTATTGAGAAATCTTGGTTACGATGAGACAATCTATTTGCATGGTGCTTTAACAAAAATATCAGACTTTTATTCAAAGAATAATATTAAATTAGGGAACATTTCTAATATCTCTGAATGTTCAAGATCTGAATACGCTAATAAGTTAGTTCTTTGTCCTCCTTCTTCATTAAACGATAAATGGTCGCAAAAATTTAAAAATGTCGTAAAAGGCTATGCTTCCGGATGGATGAGAATACGACAAAGAGTTAAGCAAAAAAATATAGAACTTCCATTAATATTATCTGATCATGCTGATTGGGGTGAAATCTTAAAAACAGTAAATGACGTTAATCCAAATGAAGTATTAGTGACTCATGGAAGAGAAGAAGCTTTAGTTCATTATTTGACAAAGAAAAATTTTAAAAGCAGTGCATTAAATCTAATTGGATTCGAAGACGAGAATGAATGACTTTGTAGAATTATTAAACGACTTAATTCTGAGTCCTTCTAGAAAAAAAAAGATAAACTTGTTAAAAATTTTTTTTTGTAAGTCAAATCTTAAAGACAAAGGTTGGGCTTTTTGCATTTTAACAAATCGAATGGACAGAAAATTTTTAAGTGTCAAAGAATTAAAAGAATTGATCATTGAAAATTCTGATGAAGATTTATTTAGATTTTCCTATGACTATGTAGGTGATCTTGCTGAAACGATATCCTTACTGTGGAGAACTAATAATGAAAAGAATACAAAAATAAATCTTCATGAATTCATGGAACTTTTTTCAAGTTTTGATCAAAAAAATAAGCTTAAAACTAAACTTAAATCTTTTCTAGATAGGTCATCTGAAAATCAAAGATATGCTATTATTAAAATTTTAACCGGAGGTTTAAGAGTAGGGGTTTCAAATGGACTGATTAAAGAAGCGTTAAAATTGTCTGGTGTTAGAGAGAAATCTGAAATAGAAGAGTTCTGGCACGGTTTTAAATTACCATGTACTGACTTATTTGAATGGTTGGACGGAAAAGAACTTCCAAAATACATCAATAGAAAAAAATTATTTAATTCTTTTATGTTAGCAAATAATTACAATTCTAATGAATTTAAAACTTATAAAACAGATGACTATATTGCAGAATTTAAATGGGACGGTATTCGAGCCCAAATAATATTTTCAGAAGATGGGAAAATTTTCTCAAGGAACGGAGAAGACATTACTAATTCATTCTGTGATATCAACACATTTATTAAAGGTTATTTTGTTGTTGATGGAGAAATAGTTGTAAAAAAAAATAACAAAGTTTTATCTTTCAATCATCTTCAAAAAAGAATTGGAAGGAAAAATCCTTCTAAAAAACTTATTGATGATTATCCGATTCATTTTATTGCGTATGATATCCTTTTTTATACTAATGTTGATTGTAGGACATTATCTTTAATTGAAAGAAAAAAATATCTCAATAGATTTATTAATATTTATAAATTTAACAATATTTCGACATCATCTTTAATTAAATTTTCAAGTTGGGATCAATTACAAAATATAAAAGAAACATCTCTTAATAACCATATTGAAGGTGTGATAATTAAAAAAAAAACTAGCCTATATAAAAAAGGTAGAGTTATTGAGGGTTGGTATAAATGGAAAAGAAATCCTTTTTCTGTTGATTTTATTATCATGTATGCACAACGTGGTCACGGTAAAAGATCTTCATTTTACTCAGACTTTACGTTTGGTTGCTGGGTTGACGAACAATTAACTAAACTTGTTCCAGTTGGAAAAGCATATTCAGGGTATACAAATGATGAGCTCAAAAGTTTAGATCGTTGGGTTAGAAACAACACAGTTGAAAGATTTGGTCCTGTTAGATCCTTAAAGCCTGGATTAGTCGTTGAAGTATCCTTTGACAATATTAATTATTCCTCAAGACACAAGTCAGGAGTAGCTCTTAGATTTCCTAGATTTACAAGAATTCGTTGGGATAAACCAATATCTGAGGTTTGTTCATTAAAATACATAAAAGACTTAATTAATTAACTTGAAAGTTCTACTTTTGTTCTTATAATGAAATATGAGGAAAAATTTAGTGAAAAACAAAGTAAAATTGATTAGTGCGTCAGCAGGTTTTCCTTCGCCCGCAGAAAATTATGTTGAGGAAAAATTAAATTTAAATAGTTATTTAATTAAAAACAAAGAATCCTCTTTCTTTGTAAGAGTATCTGGTGACTCTATGATTAATGTAGGTATCTTTGATAATGACATATTGATTGTAGATAGATCAATAGACCCCAAAAGACAATCAGTAGTTATAGTGTCGATAGATGGAGAGTTGGTCATAAAAAAGCTGATGAAAGATCAATCAAAAAATTATTACTTAAAATCTGAAAATAGTAATTATCCAAATATAAAGTTAAATTCAAACAGAGATACTATTATATGGGGCGTCGTTACTTATGTGATACACAGTTTAAGTTAAAATTATGATAGCTTTATTAGATTGTAATAACTTCTATGTGTCTTGTGAAAGACTATTTAATCCAAGACTAATTGGAAAGCCTGTTGTAGTTCTTTCAAATAATGATGGTTGTATTATTTCTCGCTCTGATGAAGCTAAAGAAATTGGAATAAAAATGGGCGAACCATTTTTTAAAATTAGAAGTACCTTATTAAATAATAGAGTAACAGTACGATCTTCCAATTATTCATTCTATGGAGATATTTCAAATAGAATTATGAATATTTTAAAAGAAGATCTCTCAGAGGTTGAAGTTTATTCAATAGACGAGGCATTCTTTAATTTGAAAAAAATCCAAAATAGAGAAGATAAGTGTATTGATCTTGCTAATAAAATATTAAAATGGACTGGAATTCCAGTTAGTATAGGAATAGCTAAAACAAAAACATTAGCAAAAATAACTAATAGAGTAATTAAAAAAAAGAAGCGATATAAGAACATAAGTTTTAATTATAGTAATGTCTTAGAGATAAATAAAAGTAATGATTTATTGTATATATTAAAAAATACAGAAGTTGAGGATATCTGGGGAGTTGGTAAAAAATTATCAATATTTTTAAAGAAAAATAATATTAATAATGCCCATGACTTAAAAGAGTGCGATGAAAATTTTATTAGAAAAGAAAAAGGTGTTGTACTACAAAGAACTGTTCTCGAGTTGAGAGGTACAAAATGTAATTATATTCAAATCACTGTACCTATTAAAAAATCGATTTGTGTTTCGAGGTCATTCGGCAATAAATTGATTAGTTATGACTCCATAAGAAGTGCATTGATCGTTTATACACAAAAAGCGGCCTCTAAAGTAAGGGTAAATAATTTATTTTGTAGAGTTATAACTGTATTTTTAAAAACCTCTAGGTATGAAAAAAATTTTTATGCAAATAGCAAAACATACACTTTAATTGAACCGACAATTGATTTAAGGGTTATTTGGAAAACTGCAGAAAATTTATTAAAAAGTATATACAAAAACCGTCATTTATATAGCAAGGTCGGAATTATACTATCCGAATTTCATGATGCAAAATCTTTACAACAATCGTTGATAAAAAGTAAATGTAATCTGGGAGTAAAGAATAATGAAACAATACTAATGAAATTAATTGACGATATTAATGGTAGGTTTGGATATGGTAAATTAAGACTGTCATCAGATTGTGATAAAAATTTTTTTTCCAAAGAAAATAACAAAAAAGATCAAAATTCAGCTTGGCAGATGAAATCCAATTATCGTTCACCTTGCTATACTACAAGTTGGTGTGATATACCAATAGTTAAGGTTTAAAAATGGATCAAAAAGACCAAAAAAAACTTGCTTCAGCAATTGTATTGAAGGCAAGAGATGAATGCAGAGCAAAGAGAATAGACCCATATATTGCAGTAGGTGCCTTTATCGACGAGACAATAAGAGAGCTATCGAAAGTAAATTCAGATGAAAAAATTTCTGAATTTCTAATCAGTATAGCTGAGAAAGTCAAATTAGGTATGTACAGGAAAAAAAAATCAATTTGATTTAATTTTTTCAATTAGTCTATCAATTTCTTGATACCTAGGGTTGTCATTCTTAATATGTTTTAAAAGTTTTTTTGCATTTTTAGATAATTTCTTTCCAACATCAAACTCGTTAGATTGACAAAGCACTCCTTTTTTATTTTTTTTATAATGATCAGATAATTTGTAGAAAGTTTTCATTGAGCGTTGAGAAACATTTTTTAAAACATTCATTTTAAGATTTTTTGGATAGGCAGTATCTAAACTATTTGGTTGCGATAAACCTTCTACAACATATTTTTTTAGCAAATTATAGGCTTCGAAAGATATAATTCTTTTTTCACTAAAATATGTTTTGTTAATATGATTTTTTGCTTTATTATAAATGTTGAAGATACTCATATTTACAATATAATGTATAATTGGGACGAAGTAAACACTATATATTGATTATTTATGGATAATATAATAAATACGCTTAATCTAGAAAAAATTTATAGTTTAATACCATATATTGGTGACACCAAATATTTGATAATTATTTTTTGCGCGATTTTTTTGATTGTTTTCATATTAATCACTTTTCTTACAAAGAAAAATGTAATAAAGAAAAATAATGATGTCACAAGAAAACAACCAAATTTAGATGACATTATTGACAAAAGAGATATTAAAGTAAGTGATGATAACGAATTTGTAGACGTTCTTGTTGCTATAGAGGAAGAAATGACAGCTATCAGAGAGTTGTATGTCGGAGGGTATATAAGTAAAGGAGTTTATATTTCAGAAACAGATAGACTATATGAGAAGGCAAAAATATTTGGTGTTTAATTAAAATATTAGAAGTTACTTTTATGAAAGTATTATAAAGTATTTAATTTTATAAATAATGACTAAATTTACAGACCATATTCATAGCGAAATTTTTAATATTGCTCAAAAAAATCTGAACTCAGATCAGGGTAGCGTTCACGATAATTTTGATAATATTTTAACTGATATTTCGGCTTGTATGGAAAAGTTAGGAATTAAAGAAAATATCATTGATGAAATTACATCATCTTTGTCAACAAAATTTAATACACTTGTGCAAAGCGGTATGACTCCAGAAAGTTCTATTAAAGAAACATTTGAATCTTTGTCTGACATCATTAACGCAAATATATCAACTGATGCTTCAGTCGAAAAATTAAATACGGAAAACAGTGGTTATGATTTAAGTTATGCAAGTTCGATGTCTAATGAAATGTCTATTCTCATTGATCAAGCAATTTCAAAAGGCATGTCAACTGAGGAGGCAATTAGATTTGCTAATAATAAACTAAATCAATCTGAGGAGGAAGTTTATGGTCCTCCTAATGTAGCAGACTATAGAAATATTGATAATGAAAATGATATTGTTGTCTCAGAAGATGAAAAAAATTTAGATAAAATGGAAGCTGATATGGACGATCAATCGAATAAAATAGACAGAGAAACTTTAAACGAAAATAATTCAGTAAATACAACAAATATCAATATTGATAATGTTTCTGATTCAGATGAAGTAAGTTGAAAACAATTTATCATTATGTCCAAAAAGTTTTATTCACTCTCTTTGTTATAATCATTCAGAATCGTATTCTTTAAGTCAAAAATGAAAGAAGTTACAAAGTTTTATAAACGATTTTTATTTAATTTTAAAAAAAAAATTAATTTGGATACTGAGGTTATTGATGATACGCCGTTAGATGTATTGTTTAATCACTTTGGAACGGACAAGGGAACCGAGGTTGTAAATCCTTATTCACTAAATTCAAAAGAAGTTCATGGCCATGGTTTTGCAAAATTTTATGAAGAAGAATTAAGATATTATAAAAACAAAAAATTGAATATATTAGAGATTGGAACATGGGAGGGTGCATCGTCTGCAGCATTTGTTAATTATTTTCCAAATGCAATTATTTATTGTATCGATAAAAACTTCCGCTTTAAATTTAAATCTAAAAGAATTAATTTTTTGAATTGTGATATAAATAATAAAAGAGACATGGACAGATTTTCTTCCAAATTTCATAATATCAAATTTAAAATTATAATTGATGACGCATCTCATATTTTAAGTGACATGATAAAAAGCTTAAAATCTTTTTTTAAGCAATTAGATTCTGATGGAATTTTTGTGATTGAAGATTTTAATGCCCCAGTTTATTTCGATGTATTGAATGATGTTAAAGGCGAAGAATTATTAATTAATGATTTACTTACAAATATAAAAAAAAAAAAAAATTTAAGTCCAATATTTTATCTAATAGTGATCAAGAATATTTATTTGAAAATATTTCGGATGTTAAAATTTTTAAAGGAAAGACAAAAATTTCGGATATTGCTTTCATAACAAAGAAATAATTTAATTCTCCTTATATCTTTATTGTAAATCATCAGAAAACAGAAATTTATTAATATTAAATTCAGCTTTAATTAATAATATAATATTGTTGAAAATAATATTTTTTTTAACATATAAAAGTAGTGGAGAATTTCTTGGTACAACCTTAGTTGCACCGTCCTTTTTCACTTATTTTTTTTGAAAGGAATTTCGTTATGGATGATGCAAGTAAATGCCCAGTAATGCACGGCTCGGCAACCAATAATAAAGGTTTAAGTACTTCAAACAAAGATTGGTGGCCTAATCAACTTAATATAAATATTCTTCATCAACATGACAAAAGATCAAGTCCAATGAGTCCAAACTTTAACTATCGAGAGGAATTTAAAAAATTGGACTTTAAAGCACTTAAAAAGGATTTAAACGACCTAATGACTGATTCAAAAGACTGGTGGCCGGCAGACTACGGACATTACGGCCCCTTTTTTATTAGATTAACTTGGCACGCAGCCGGAACATACAGAACCTGGGATGGTCGAGGAGGTGGAGGAACTGGTGATCAAAGATTCGCTCCTTTAAATAGCTGGCCAGACAATGGAAACCTTGATAAAGCAAGAAGACTACTTTGGCCTATAAAGCAAAAATATGGAAGTAGAATAAGTTGGGCTGATTTATTTATATTAGTAGGTAATGTTGCAATAGAATCAATGGGAGGTAAAACCTTTGGTTACAGTGGTGGTAGACCTGACATATGGACTCCTCCAGAAGACATTTATTGGGGTAAAGAAAATGAATGGCTTAAGAACGAGAGATACACTGGAAAAAGAATTTTAGAAACACCTCTTGGAGCTGTTCAAATGGGCTTAATCTATGTTAATCCTCAAGGTCCCGACGGAAAACCTGATCCATTAGCTAGTGCTCATGATATCAGAGAAACATTTGCTCGTATGGCTATGAACGATGAAGAAACTGTTGCACTTACAGCAGGTGGACATACTTTTGGTAAAGCTCATGGAGCCGCCCCAGAAGATAACGTTGGACCTGAGCCAGAAGGAGCACCAATTGAACAAATGGGTTTCGGCTGGAAAAACGTTCATGGAATTGGAAAGGCTGAAGATGCCATTACCAGTGGGATCGAAGGGCCGTGGACTTCAAACCCTACCAAGTGGGATAATGGATATTTTGAATTACTCTTCAAATATGATTGGGAACTAGTGAAAAGTCCAGCAGGAGCATTTCAATGGCATCCCATTAACCCAGATAGAGATGATTTGGCACCAGATTCAGCCGATTCTTCAAAATTAGTTACAACTATTATGACAACCGCTGATATGGCTATGAAAGAAGATCCAGCTTATAACAAAGTGTCTAGAAATTTTTTAGAAAACCCTGATCATTTCGCTGATTCTTTTGCAAGAGCATGGTTTAAGCTTCTACACAGAGATATGGGACCTAAAACTAGATATCTTGGGCCTGAAATTCCAAAGGAGAATTTAATATGGCAAGATCCTGTTCCAGAAGGTAATGCAAATTTCGATTTGGATGTTGCGAAGAAAGAGTTATCTGATTGCGGATTATCAACCCAAGAAATGGTTGAAACAGCATGGGCAAGTGCTTCAACCTATCGTCATACAGATATGAGGGGAGGGGCTAATGGATCAAGAATTCGCCTTGCACCTCAAAAAGATTGGGAGGTAAATAAACCTAAACAGTTAACAAAAATATTGGATGTATATGAAAAGATTGCCAAAAAAGTTAATGCGTCTATTGCAGACATTATAGTTCTCGGAGGTAACGTTGCCATCGAAAATGCGTCCGGAGTTGAGGTTCCATTCACAGCTGGAAGAGGAGATGCATCCCAGGAAATGACTGACGTAGATTCATTTGCTGTTTTAGAACCTTTAAGTGATGGTTTCAGAAACTATGAAAAGCAAGATTTTGAGGTAAGTCCCGAAGAAATGTTGCTTGATAAGTCTCAGTTACTGGGTTTAACAGCTCCCGAAATGACAGTTCTAATTGGAGGTTTGAGATCTTTAGGAATTACATCTGAAAAAAATGGAATTTTTACCAATGATATCAATACTTTATCTAATGACTTCTTCACTAATTTGTTAGATATGTCAACAGAATGGAAACCTGGAAAAAACAATAAATTTTTCAATGGTTATGATCGAATTACAGGCGAAAATAGTAAGTCTGCCACTCGTGTTGATCTAATTTTTGGTTCTAACTCTCAGCTTAGAGCCATTGCGGAAGTGTATGCATGTAATGATTCCAAAGATTTATTCATTAAAGATTTTATTTTAGCTTGGAATAAAATAATGAATGCAGACAGATTTGATCTTGAGAAATAACATAAATACTAGGTATATTGTTTATTATAAAACTACAAAAAAACCTTCAAACTCTGGGTGTCCCAGGTAAATCTCTTTGTTCTGCCCAGCATTTTTATGAGCTTCTCTGAAGGATTCAGATCGTGTCCAGTTGAGAAAGTCTGTTTCAGAAGACCATGTGCTGTGTGAAGCATACAGTGTGAAATTATCACAACCTTGACCTTTTACTAGATTAAAATTTATAAAACCTTTTACCTCGCTAAGTTTGGAGTCTCTTTCTTTCCAGATTTTTTCAAAGATATCTTCTTTACCTTTGACTATTTTAAATCTGTTCATTGCAATGTACTTTTTATTTTTCATAGATTTAAATTAATTATTTTGAACATATTATGCAATTCTTTTGTCAAGAATCTTGCACGGAATAATATGAATATTTGGTCTAGATTTTTTTTACTTCAACTAAATTATCAGAAAAAGTTGGAGCATTTCCCATATCTGCCAAATTGGCTGAACTAATACTGTTTACTGTTCCATCGTTCAGTTGTCTCCAATATCCAAGCGTTGATACAATAATACCTGATGAGACATCGGAAGTTATTTTAGCTACGCCATTGTAGGAACCTCTGTCGTTGAATACTTGAACATTATCTCCATCTTTAATATCTCTTTGTTTGGAGTCGGTTTTGCTAATGAGTACAAATTGATTACCTTGTACTCTTTGCTTATCTTTCATATTTGCATAACAAGAATTTAAAAATGCATGGCTTTTTGGAGATATTACATTTAAAGGATATTTCTTTGCAAGTCTTGGGTTAGTTTGTTTTGATTCAAGTTGTGGAACATAGTCAGGAAGGGCAGGGAGATCTTGACCTGGTTGATAATCCTCATACATTTGTCTGAATGGACCGGCAACAAAATTCTTTACATCTTTTAGAACAAACTCACATTTACCCGATTCTGTAGGAAATTTTCCATCTTTGTGCGGGGCTCTGGTGTCTTTACAACCAACATTTAGTCTGGCAAATCCTTTTTTCTTTAATTTTTGAAAATTAATGCCCTCACATGCAGGTGCTGACCAATCGACATAGTTTTCTAAACATTTTTCATCACTCCAACTGAATTGATCTTGCTTTAAATTCATCTTTTTTGCTAACCTCCTGAATATTTCATAGTTTGGTAAAGCTTCTCCAGGAGCATCAACACATTTCTCATTGTATGTAAGGTATAAGTGACCCCAAGATAATATCATATCTTCATGTTCAGCACCCATTGTAGCGGGCAGTAGAATATCTGCATAAGATGCTGTGTCAGAAATAAAGTGTTCAGCAGAAACTAGGAATAAATCTTCTCTTTTCAAACCTTTAATTATTTTTTCGGTCTCAGCTGCTTGAGTAACTGGGTTTGCATTCCAGCACATCATGGACATAATTGGTTTATCTTTGTCTATATTTTCTCCTAATAAAGCTCTTCCAATTTGAAGAGCGTTTATGACTCTTGTACCTTTAGGGATTAGATCCGGTCTGCATATTACATCAAATTTGTACGGATGCTCCCAAACTGGAAATTGAGTGATTCCTCCACCAACATGTTTCCATGCACCAGTTAAAGCTGGTATACAGGTAACAGCTCTTATTGTTTGCCCACCTCCATAATGCCTCTCAAGAGCAACTCCAATTCTTATTCCAACTGGTTGAACTGTAGCAATTTCTTGAGCTAATTTTTTAATATCTTCTTCACTAATTCCAGTTATTTTAGATGCCCATTTAGGATCTTTATCTTTAACATGCTCTTTTAACTCTTCAAATCCATTTGTGTGATTAACTACATAATCCATGTCTGTTAGATCGTTATAAATTATATGATTTATCATTGCTACTGCCAAAGCGCCGTCTGAACCAGGAATTGGTTCGATATGCCAATCAGCTTGTTTGGCGGTTCTGGATTTATATGAATCAATTACTACAACTTTGGCTCCTCTTTTTCTAGCTTCTTGAATAATTGTCCAATGATGAAGATTGGTACTCACACTGTTACAAGCCCAAATAACGACGTATTTACTGTGAATGTAACTTTCAGGATCTAATCCAGCTGTTGGCCCAATTGTGGTTAACCAAGCAGTACATGAGCCTTCTCCGCAAAAAGTTCTCTCACAAACAGTTGCTCCAAGGGCATTAAAGAAAGAATCTCCTCCGTTTAAACCATGCACTAGACCTTGATTTCCTAAATAACTATACGGAATTATTGATTCAGGACCATATTCATTAATAAGAAACTTCCACTTTAAGGATATTGTTTCTAAAGCTTCGTCCCAAGTAATTCTCTCAAATTCTTTCTTCCCTTTTTTTCCAACTCGTTTATGAGGATATAATAAACGATCTGGATGATAATGTCTTTTTTCGTAATCTTTAAGTTTTACGCATAAAACTCCATCAGTCATGGGGTGGTCAGGATTACCTTTTACACTAAGAAGTTTATTGTCTGCGACTTCATAGATCATCGCACACGTATCTGGACAGTCGTGAGGGCAACCACCAAAATGTTTTTTTATGGAATAATCATCCATACAAATCTCCACATGAGATTAGTTTACACTATTTTGAGAAAAAAAAAAATATTTTTCAATTTTTAAATTACGATTGAAATTTTTTTGTTATTTTTTTTCTTTTAAGTACCTGTCTATGATGTGTTTTTCAAAGAATTTTAGGTTAAGTTTTTCACCTGTCACATTTAATAAAAGATCGTCAATTTTATAGTGATTACCATGATTATGGATGTTTTTTTTCAACCATTTAATGGTATGTAAAAAATTTCCATTTTTAAGATCTTTTTCTAATTTAGGGTTCTGTTTTTTGATACAATCATAAATCTGAGCTGCAATAAATGCCCCGATACTGTAAGTAGGAAAGTAACCAAAATCTCCACCAAACCAGTGAATATCTTGCAAACAACCGTTTTGGTCATTATCAACTTTTATATTAAATATATTATAAAATTCTTGATTCCATAGCTCAGGAAGAAGTTCAACATCGAAATCTTCTTCAATTATTTTTTTTTCAATTTTGAACCTATGCATTATATGAAGAGGATAATGTACTTCATCTGCATCTACTCTTATGTAGTTCTTTTTTACCTGTTTTCTGTTTCTATAAATATTTTCTTGAGTCCAAGTAGGATTTTTCTTCCGAAAATTATTCTTGATTATTTTTTCAATTAAATGACTTACTTGAAGTGATTTAATAATTTGCATTTCAATGAAAAGTGATTGGCTTTCATGGAGTGACATTCCTCCAGACGCACCTAATGGTTGATGCAACCATTTTTTAGGTAGTCCTTGTTCATAAATAGCATGACCTGTCTCGTGCATAAGAGCATCAAAGCAAGAAAATGAGTCAGCATCGTTATATCTTGTAGTAATTCTGATGTCTTCTGAACTCCCACCACAAAAAGGATGTGAACTTTTATCAATTCTTCCGCGAGAAAAATCAAAGCCTAGTTTTCTCATAAAATCTTTTGATAGTTCAAATTGTTCTGATTCTGAGAGATTTTCGGCAAAAGAAATTGACTTGTAGCTTCTTTGTTTTTTTAAAATTAATGGGATATTCTTTTTTAAAAAGGATTCTATCCTAGAAAAGATTTTGGTAATGCGAGAAGA
>CACODD010000014.1 GCA_902625895.1 uncultured Alphaproteobacteria bacterium | reverse complement strand
AAATTCATTATGATATAAAGAACTAAATATTAATACAACGACTGGGAATAAAGAATAAAATGAGCTTTGACAACATGCCTATAGAAATTTACATAAAGCTAAATTTTATTTTTTATAATCTTTTGCTGTTACTTGCGAGCGTGCTGAAATTGGTAAACAGACAGGACTTAAAATCCTGCGGGTGGTAACACCCTTGTGGGTTCAAGTCCCACCGCTCGCACCAATAAGAAAGATGAAATTACATAACTACATATTAATAGCATTTTCCTTTTCAACATTATTGTTAGGTTTTAGCGTAAGTGGAAATGATTTAGAAGCAAAAATTAAGGATTATATTTTGAAAAATCCAGAAATTATAATCGAATCTCTTCAAAAGTTTGAAGTAAAAAAAGAAAATGAAAAAAAACTAGAGAATAAAAATAAGATTAATACATTAAGAAAGCAGATTTACAATTCTGAAAGTCTTTTTGAAGGAAATGAAATTTCGAAAAAGATCATTGTAGAGTTTTTTGACTATAATTGCTCATATTGTAGAAGAGCTCACCAAGACTTAAAAAAAATAATTAGCGAGGATAAAAATATTAAAGTTATTTACAAAAACTATCCAATTCTCTCAGAAAATTCAATTAAGTTAGCTAAATATGCCTTAATAATTTCAGAAATTGACAAAAAAAAATTTATAAAATTTCACAATTTGATTTTGACAAATAAAGGCATGATTAATGATGATATTTTGATTTCAATATTAAATAAATTAAATATTGAGAAAAAATACTTAGAGAACAAAATTAATGATCAGGAAATTAATCAAAAGCTAAAAAATGATATTGATTTAGCAAGAAATCTTGGCTTAAGAGGAACACCTGCATTCATAATTTCAGATGAGATCTTTTTTGGATACATAGATAAAGATGATATGGTTTCAATTCTAAATCAGCAATAAAGATTCTGTTTTGCTTCACTTTTAAATTTCGCCGCGAATCCATTACTGTAGAGAATTTTTTTACCAAACTGACTTAAAAAAACATTATGATTAACCAGCGCATCCATCTCTCTCAAATGTTTTTTTGTTCTGTCTTCATAGTTTACAAATATTTTTTGGTCTTCTTGCAATATATGAATCAACTCGTGAAGCAAAATTCCTCTGTGACAAATATCATCCATAGGGGAAAGTGTGTCAGCTAAAAAAATGGTATATTTAGGGTTATCTGGTGTTAATGCTAATATTTCACATTCTCTCCCACAAGCCATTTCTGCTAATTCTTTTTGTTCAATAAACTGAATTTTTGGGAATATTTTTGGTTCTTTGTAATCAGTATGGGTTGTGATCCATAAAAGTAATGCTAGTATTAGCTCATTAAATGTTTCAAACTTTTCCATTATACTATACTCATGATTAAAAAATTATTTATTCACCGTTCTCTTCCTGAAATGTATAACATAGATGTTGGAGATGACAATAAAATTTATACTGAAGCCAGTGGAAAAAAAGACGGTATCCCAGTTATTTTTGTACATGGTGGACCCGGGGGGCAATGTCGAAGTGAACATCACTCACTTTTTAATCCTCAGATATTCCGATCAATTATTTTTGACCAAAGAGGATGCGGTAAGAGTATCCCTTACAGATCTTTAGAAGGAAATAATACTGAAAATTTAGTTGAAGATATTGAAAAAATAAGAGATTTTTTCAAAATTAAAAAATTCTTAATTGTTGGGGGGTCATGGGGTGCTACGTTAGCTATAAAATATGCCCTAAAGTTTCCCAAAAATTTAATTGGTGTTCTTTTAAGGTCAGTTTTTCTTGGAACAATTAATGAGATAAATTGGGCATTCATTGATGGTCCTAAAAACTTTGCTCCAAACTTGTATAAAACATTTGAAAGGTATTCTAGTGGTAAAGAAATAATTGACTCATATTACAAAAAAATTTTAAAAGAAAATTCTAAGGTCCATTCATGGATTTGGCATGACTATGAAAGAATTTTATCTCAATTAAATCCTAAAAATTATTTCTTTGAATCTGAAGAAGAATTACTCAATAGAGAAGGTCTTCCGAATTCACCATTCATGGAGTTACATTACATAAAAAATAATTTTTTTATGGAAGATAATGAAATTGTTAAAAAAATTTCGAAAATAAAAAATCTACCGTCGTTTATTGTTCAAGGAAGATATGATCTTATATGTCCGCCAGTAAATGCTTATAAACTTCATGAAAATTGGAAATCCTCTCAAATAAAGTTTGTAAATACAGCAGGACACTCTTCCTCAGATGAAGGGATCATTGATAATCTGTTAATAGGTTTAAAAAAATTAACAGAGCATCTTTAATTCGTATAGAACGTAACTATTTTTTTCCTTTTTTATCAATTCACTTTTCAGTTCTTCTTTGCTTTTCTCTTCCATTAGCTGAAACAAAGCCCAAACACAAGCACCCCTTACTAAACTACTTTCATTATTAATATGATTTAGAATGTATTTAATTAATTTTTTATTTTTGCTATTTCCAGAAGCAATAATTATGTTTCTTAGAAATCTGTTCCAACCTATTCTTTTTACAGCAGAATTATGAAAGAAATTTTTGAAGTGTTCTTCACTAAATTTTAAGAAAAATAATAAATCACTTTTGTCATTCGATATAAGTTTTTTCTCGTTTGTTTCAGTGGCAAACTTATTCCAAGGACAAATAGATAAACAATCGTCACAACCATATATTTTGTTTCCAATCAACTTTCGTAAGCTTATTGGAATTGGGCCTTTATTCTCTATCGTTAAATATGAAATACATCTTTTAGAGTCAATTTTATAATTGCTTAAAATTGCCTTCGTTGGACATATTTCTAAACATTTCACACATGATCCACATCCATTAATCATACTTTTTGTTTCATTTATTTTTATTGGGAGAAATATTTCTGCTAGAAATAACCAAGATCCGAAACTTTTTGAAACAATGTTGGTATGTTTGCCCTGCCAACCTAAACCAGCCTTTTCAGCAAAATATTTTTCCATTATAGGTGAAGTGTCAACGAAGATTTTTGTTTCAATATTATATTTGTCTTTAAACCAATCTTGTAAATTTAGTAATTTATTTTTAATTACGGAATGATAGTCTTCATCTTGAGCATAAATACTAATATTTCCATGATTTTTATCTTTGTTTAAAAATAACGGATTTTCTCTAGGACCATAATTTTGTCCCAAAACAATAATAGTTTCTACTTTATCCCAAATTTTCTTTGGATTTGTTTTTTTTTCGAAATGTCTTTCTAACCATTTCATATCCCCATGATAATTTTTATTTAGAAAATTTTTATATCTTTGCTTTGTCTTTTCATCAACATATGGTTCTGAATAACCAATGGAATCAAAACCGAGTCTAATAATTTTTTTTTGTATATTTTTTTTTAAATTCTTCATTTTTTTATTTTGTTAAATATTATAATTATTAAATGTCTAAAAAATCAAATAAAGCTTTAGTTCTTTTAAGTGGGGGGTTAGACTCCTCAGTTGTTTTATCTGTGTGCCAAGATAAAGGTTATGATATATATGCCATTTCCTTTGATTATGGTCAAAGACATAAAGTTGAATTAGAGTATGCAAAATTTCAAGCAACATTTTTTAATTGTATATCTTATGAAGTCTTTAAGATGGAATTCTATGGAGGTTCTGCATTAACAGATGACATTAAGGTTCCTAAAAACAGAGTTTCTCACTCAATGTCAAAAGATATTCCTATTACATACGTTCCAAGTAGAAATATTGTATTTCTCTCTTTTGCCTCTGGATACGCTGAATGTCATGATATAGATAATATTTTTATAGGGGTAAATGCAATAGACTACTCAGGATACCCTGATTGCAGAAAGAATTTTATAGATAATTTTGAAAAACTTATAAATAAATCTACTAAGAAGGGTTTAGAAGGCAGTAAATTTAAGATAAATACACCTTTAATAAACATGTCCAAAAAAGATATTATTAAACTTGGTCATAAAAATGGTGTTGATTTTTCCATGACTTCGAGTTGTTATAGTCCAAAAAAAAAAAAAAACTGTGGAGTATGTGATTCATGCTTATTAAGAAAACAAGGGTTCGAAGAGGCTGGTTTAAGAGATCCAGCCAGGATTTAATTTATGTATAAAGTAAAAGAAATTTTTAGATCAATCCAAGGAGAAGGTTTTAATACTGGAATAGAAAGTGTATTTATAAGATTCTCTGGTTGTAATTTCTGGAATGGAAGGACCGAAGACAGGTTAGAAGCAAAATGTAATTTTTGTGATACTGATTTTGTTGGTGTTAATGGTAAAAATGGAGGTAACTACAATCTTAAAGAGTTAATTGAAGTCGTAGAAAGAGTTTGGGATTTGTCTTTTTCACTAAAAAAAAAAAACGTAATTCTCACTGGAGGGGAACCCTTATTACAGGTTGATAAAAAATTGGTAGATTTTTTGAAGAAGAAGAATTTTAAAGTTGCGCTAGAAACAAACGGATCAATAAAAACTGACCTTGACTTTGATTGGATTTGTGTAAGCCCGAAGGATCCAGATCACTGGAATCAAAAAAAAGGCGACGAACTAAAAATAATATATCCTCAAGATAAATTTAATCTCAAAGAAATAGTCAATTTAGATTTTAAATATTTTTTTTTACAACCAAAAGATGATAGTTTAATGAAGCTTAATCTTAATAAAACTATAGATTATTGTAAGTTAAATAAGAAGTGGATACCTAGTTTTCAATTTCATAAAGCAATCGGAATTCAGTAAAATGATAATCTTCAAAAAATATTATTTTGATGCAGCGCACTATATGCCTGAATTCAAGAAAAATCACAAATATAAGAAAGTTCATGGGCATAGTTATGAAATTATTATAAAATTGAAAGGTGAATTAGATCCAAAAAATAATTGGGTCATGGATTTAGAAAAACTTGATTCTTTTGTGAACCCTGAGTTATCAAAAATCGACCATTCAATATTAAATGAAGTTAAGGGTCTTGAAAAACCGACTAGTGAAAATATCGCAAAATGGCTTTGGCAAAAATTAAAAAAAAAAATTCACAATCTTGAAAGTATTGAAATTAATAGACCCAGAATTGGAGGATGTATCTTCACAGGTGATTGAGTTACCTTCCTGAATATTTTGGAATATCTAGATCTTCTACATAAACGTTCTTGGGCCTTTTTCCTCTTTGAAAAATTACATCAATAGGTATACCCCCTCTGGGATTCCAGTAACTTGCAACCCTTATCCATTTTGGAGTTATATATTTTATAATTTTTTTTGCTACTTTAATAGTACAGTCTTCGTGGAAACCTCCATAATTTCTGAATGTGAACAAAAATAGTTTGAAAGATTTACTTTCCATTATTTTTTTATTTGGTACATAATCAATTATAAAATTACCAAAATCAGGTTGAGAAGTAATTGGACAAATACTTGTAAATTCTGGTGCAGTAAATCTTACACAATAATCTTCATCTGGGTGAGGGTTCTTCACCGTGTCCAAAACAAAATTATCTGGTGAATTTTGAATTTTAGACTTTGATCCAAGGTACTTAGGTTCTTTTGTATTTTTCATGATTTTCAGAATATTTTTTTTTTAGTTCATAAAATTTTTTATTAATTATAGACTCTCGTATATCACACATCATTTTTTTGTAAAAAGCAATATTATGCAAACTTAAAATCATACATGCTAAAATTTCATTATTTTTAACTAAGTGATGAATATAAGATTTTGAAAAATTTTGAGAAACATATAAATCCAATCCTTCATCAAGAGGAGAATCGTCTTTCATATATTTTGAATTTCTCAAGTTTATTTCGCCATTACTTGTAAAAGCTCTCCCATTCCTCCCAAACCTCGTAGGTAAAACACAATCAAACATGTCAACTCCTCTTTCAACTGCTGCAAATATGTCAATTGGTCTGCCAACACCCATCAAATATCTGGGTTTATCTTCATCGATATTTTCTAGACAAAAATCAATTGATTTGATCATCTCTTCATGAGACTCTCCAACTGAAAGTCCTCCGAGGGCGTAACCATCAAATCCAATTTTACTTAATTCTTCAGAGCATTTCTTTCTTAGAGTTTCAAATATACCTCCTTGAATAATTCCAAATAAACCAAAACCTTCCCTGGATGTGAAAGTATTTTTACACCTATTCGCCCATCTGAGTGATAATTCCATTGACTCTTCAACTCTTGAAAATGACGCAGGATACTCAGTACATTCATCAAGCACCATAGAAATATCAGAATTCAATCTCTCTTGGATTTGAATTGCAGATTCAGGGGTTAATTCAATTTTTTTTCCGTCAATATGAGATACAAAATTAATTCCATGTTCATTTATTTTTCTTAATTTTGATAAAGACCATACTTGATATCCGCCAGAATCTGTCAAAATTGGTTTATTCCAATTAATAAATTTGTGAAGTCCTCCTAATTCTTTTACTAAACGATCTCCTGGGCGAAGCATCAAATGGTATGTATTTGCTAAAATAATTTCTATACCAAGTTTTTCTAAATCACTCTGAAAAATTGACTTTACGCTCCCAAGAGTTCCAACAGGCATAAAGACAGGAGTTTTAATTTTTCCATGGAAAGTTTCAATAGATCCTGCGCGTGCCTTCTGATATTTATTTTCTATAGAGAATTTAAACTTTGCCATTTTTATTCCAAATCAAACATGCATCTCCATAAGAAAAAAAACGAAGTTTATTTTTGATCGCAAAATCATAAAGTCTCATTGTTTTTTTTTTTCCAATAAGTGTGAAGATTAAAAGTAATAATGTAGATTTTGGTGTATGAAAATTTGTAATAAGTCCGTCAACAGAATTTATTTTCCAACCGGGTTTTATAAATATATTTGTTTCACCTTTATAAGGTGTAATATAACCTTTACTATCTTTTGATGATTCAAGTAATCTTAAAACTGTTGTTCCAATAGCAATTATTCTTCCACCATTGTTCTTTACCTTATTAATTTCTTCAGATGATTTTTTTGAAATACATCCATGTTCAAAATGCATCTTGTGTTTAAAAACATTTGCTGTTCTTATTGGAATAAAAGTCCCGCCATTTACATGTAAAGTAATATAAATTATTTTTATCTTTTTTGTTTTAAGTTTATTAATTAAACGTTTAGTAAAATGAAAGCTCGCTGTTGGAGCAGCTACTGCTCCTTCATTTTTAGCAAAGATAGTTTGATAATTATTTAAATCTGATTTTTTGTGACCTCTTTTTTTTATGTAGGGGGGTATGGGTGGTTTTCCATAAATTTTTATTTTGTTTAAAAAATCTCTGTAGGGTAGGTCAAACTTCAAAGATATTTCATAATCTTGTATTTTAATTATTTCAGCAAATTGTTTTTTAAAAACACTAATTTCCGTTCCGATCTTAAGCTTTTTTTTTGTTTTTAAAAAAACACTCCATATATTTTTTTTTTTATTTTCAATTTTATTTAGATTTATAGAAACTTTTTGATTGTCAATAGAGCCTTCGAGTTCAGCATGAATTACCTTAGTATTATTTATAATAATTGCATCCGATGAATTGAATTCATCTATAATTTCATTAAACTTAATAATTCTATTTTTTTTACCTACAACAACTAATTTTGAATTGTCTCTAGGTTTTATAGGATACAGGGCTATCAGTTCCTTAGGAATTTCATAATCTAAATCTTTTAAATGCATTTTAGTAAAGGTTATCTATTATTTTATTGAGAAAATCTTCACATTTTTTTAATTGTACCATTTCAATGTATTCATCTGGTTTGTGAGCTTGTTTAATACTTCCTGGACCACAAACTATTGTTTGAAAACCTATCTGATTGAAAATACCTGCTTCTGTACCGAAACTCACCGTATTTACGGAGTTAGTTCTCAATTTTTCTAAGCAAAGTGATATGATATTTGAATTGTGATTTGTTATCAAAGGTGGGAAATTATTTTGTTCAGATAACGATATACTGCATTTCTTGTTAAATGACTTCATCTCCTCTTCTAAAATTAATAGATAATCTTTGATTTGGTTCACAAATTTTTCTGTATTAAATTTGGGAGTATCTCTTATCTCAAATTCAATTGTACAGTGGTTTGGAATGATATTAACTGCTGTCCCACCAGAAATTTTTCCAACATTAATGGTTGTAAAACTTGGGTAGAAATTAAGATCTTTTTTTTTTTCAATTAATTTTTGTTTAACTTCAAGGAATTGGATAAACTTTGAACAATATTGTATTGCATTAACACCTTCATTTATTAATGATGAGTGAGATTCTAATCCATTAAATGATACCTCATAGTTTTTCTTTCCTTTGTGCTGATTTACAAGTTTCATTTCAGTAGGTTCACCAACAATACAAAACTTTGGTTTAGGATCTAGTTTGTTCAAAAAAGGAACTAATTTCTGAATACCAAGACATCCTACTTCTTCATCATATGAGAAAATTAGAAAAAGAGGTTTCTTCATTTTTTTAATTTTTAATTTTTTTAATAATGACAATACAACTGCTATAAATCCTTTCATATCAGCAGTTCCCCTTCCATAATATTTATTATTTTTCATGGTCAAATTAAAAGGGTTTGATGTCCATTTTTGTCCATCTGTTGGAACAACGTCTGTATGACCAGAAAAAGCTATTCCTCCTTCTTTTTTTGGTCCAATTCTACAAAAAATATTAAACCTTCCTTTTTCCCCTTCAATTTTTTTTGCTTTTAATCCAATTTTATTTAGATAATTTATAATAAAATTTGCTAATTCTTTATTTGAATTTTCACTAATTGTTGGGAAAGAAATTAATTTAGAAAAGATTTGATCTAGATTCATTTTTAGGAGTTATTAAATTGTTCGTTAATTATACGTTCTTCTAAGTCATGACCAGGATCAAACAACAAGTTAACGAATAATTTTTTTTCAAGTTCAATTTCAAGCTTATCAATATTTTCAAATTGCATGAAGTCTGCTTCTGCTCTAACAGGTCTTAATTTAGAGTCAATCGCGTAAAGAGTAATTTTTGCATCATTGGTAAGTAAAGCACCTCTCCATCTTCTTGGCCTGTAAGGACTTATTGGTGTGAGTGCTAAAACTTTGGCACCCACAGGAATAACAGGACCTCTTAATGAAAGATTATAAGCTGAACTTCCAGCTGGAGTTGCGATTAAACAACCGTCACCGAGAAATTCTTCAATTCTGGTTTTGTTGTTTACTTCAATTTTTATTTTTGCAATCTTTGAGCTGCTTCTTATCAGAGATACATCGTTAAAAGCTAAACTCTCTTTAATTTTTTGATTTTTTTCAAAGCATCTGATTTTCAAAGGTGATAACTTATAAGGAATTGCTTCGTCTAATCTTTTTTTTAAATTTTTCTCAGAGAATTGATTCATTAAAAATCCAATGTGACCTTTATTCATTCCGTAAATTGGTTTGTTCAAATGTAAAAAATCATGTAACGATTTTAACATTGTTCCATCACCACCTAGTGCCACAATAATGTCTGCTTTTTCAGGTGGAACAGAATCATAAGTTTGTTCCATCATTTTAAGCGATTTGATAGCGTCTGGTTTTTCTGAAGAAACAAATCCAATTTTTGTCATTTATTAACCACCTGTAGTATTCATAAATCTTTTATGAATATAGCTCTTTTCATCAATGTTAAAGTAATGTTTTTCTGGTTTCGTGAAAATGACTTTTTTTAATGCATTCAATAAACTTGGTCTGTCGTTAGCTCTAATAAAAGGAGTTAGGTCTAAAGAATTGTTATCACCAAGACATGGATAAACTTTACCATTTGAAGTTATTCTTAATCTATTACAAGTTGCACAAAAATGATCAGATATTGGTGAGATGAAACCCACAAATAAATTTAATTTTTTGCAATAAAAATAATTTGATGGACCTGACGACTTTAGTGAAGATTGTTCTAAATCAAAATCTTTACTGATAATTTCCTTAGCTTTATTAACGGAAAAGTATTGCGACTTTCTTGAAGTTAACATATCTCCTACCGGCATAACCTCAATGAAAGATAATGTAAAAGAGTTATGACCGCACCATTTCATTATCTCTAATAATTCATCATCATTAAAATTTTTTAAAAGAACTGTATTTATCTTTATAGATAACTTATTTTTTTTAGCACTTTCAATACCTTCGAAAACACTTTTAATGTTTCCTCCATTAGTAATGAAATTAAATTTTTCTTTTATAAGTGAATCAAGCGACACATTTACTCTTTTGACTCCAAGGTCTGACAATGTTTTTGAATATTTCTTTAACTGTGTTCCATTCGTGGTTAGTAAAATTTCATCAATAAATTTTTTACTTAGTTTTTTGGATAAGAATTCAATATATTCTACTATATCTTTTCTCACTAATGGTTCTCCACCAGTAATACGAAATTTTCTGATCCCTAAATCAATGAGTGACTCTGAAATTAATTTAAGTTTATTAATATCTAGAATTTCCTCTTTATTATAAAAATTAGGATTGGACTCAGGCATACAATATTTGCATCTAAGATCACATCTGTCGGTTACAGAAATTCTTACATAGTCAATTTTTCTTCCAAAGTTATCCAGCATAATTTTTTTGAATAATATTCATATTTTAATTCTTAGGTTAAAATAATATAGTAATCAAATTATTAGTAAACTGAAAGTCATGAAAATTAAACCCAACTTAGAAAATTCATCTTTAACAAGAAAAATCTTTGGATTAGACGAATATTTAAAGCGAAAAAAGATTGACGTTATTGAAGAAAAACCAATAACACTCTATTTGAACAGTCAAGAAATTGTGACAATGATGACAATTAACGATTTCCCAGAATATTTAGCACTTGGTTATCTTTTAAATCAAAATATGATTACCAAAACAACAAAAATTGAATCTGTTGAATATTATGAAGATCTAAAAACTGTTGTTGTTAGAACCAAAAAACTAACAAATTTTGAAGAAAAATTAAAAAGAAAGACTATTACCTCAGGTTGTGCTCAAGGAACAGTATTTGGTGATATTATGGATAATTTGAAAAAATTTAAATTTAAAAATTCTTTCAAAATTAAAAAATCATGGATTTATGACTTATCAAAAAAAATTAATCTAACTCCTAGCCTTTATCTTAAAGCTGGAGCTATTCATGGTTGTGTCTTATGTCTTAAAAACAAGCCTTTAATATATATGGAGGATGTTGGAAGACATAATGCTATTGATAAAATTGCAGGTTACATGAAAGTAAAAAAGATTTCTCCAGCCAATAAGATTTTTTATACAACCGGGAGACTCACAAGTGAAATGGTAATGAAGTCGGTTCAAATGAGAATTCCAATAGTAATTTCAAGATCAGGTTTCACAGCATGGGGAGTTGACCTTGCACGACAAGCTAACTTGACTCTAATTGGAAGAGCTAAAGGAAAAAAATTTTTTGTATTGAGTGGAGAGCATAGAATTGAATAAAGACAAAATTTTAGGTATTATACTTTCAGGCGGTTTGTCAAGAAGAATGGGTTCTGACAAAACTTTTAAGAAAATTTCAGGTGAAAATTTGATAAAGCATACGATCAAGAGATCTATAAAACAGGTTGGAAGATTAATTGTAAATTCAAATGATTCTAATAAAATTTCTAAGACCCTTGACTCAATGATGATTGTAAATGATTGTATTCCAGGAAATTTTGGTCCTCTTGTAGGCATTTTGTCTGGTATTAAATGGGCAAGAAATCACTCAAATTATAATTGGTTGGTAAGTTTTCCAGTAGATTCTCCTTTTTTTCCAAATAATATTGTCAATAGATTTATTGAAGAGTGCGAAAATCATGAAATTCTAATGGCGGAATGTTCCAAAAGAGTACACCCAGTTTTTTCAATGTGGAAAGTTAACATAGAAATTGAAAATCAATTGGAGTCTTTCTTGAATGCTGGCGGAAGGAAGATAGATGAATTTACCAAAAAATTTAAAACGAGGGTGGTAAAGTTTGAGGAATTTGGATATGATCCATTTTTTAATGTTAATACAGTTGATGATTTAAAGCTTGCTAATGAAATTTACAACAAATACTTCAAAGATTGAAAATGAGTTTTATTAATAAATTACATAAGAAAAATATAATAGCAAAACCTGGATTCAATAGATGGCTTGTACCACCAGCTTCCATTGCTATTCATTTGTGTATTGGATCAGTTTACGCATGGAGTATGTTTAATCCAGCTTTAGTTAAAATTCTTGGAGTTGTAACATCTTCTGGAGATGACTGGAATCTAGGACAAGTTGTTTGGATTTTTTCTGTGGCAATTGTTAGTTTAGGATTAGCAGCAGCTTATGCTGGTAAATGGCTTGAAGAAGTTGGTCCTAGGATGGTTGGATTTGTTGCAGCATGTTGTTGGGGTGGGGGTTTTGTTATTGGCTCAATTGGAATCTTCCTCCAAGAAATGGGGGTTCAAATAACTTTGTCTCTCCCGATGTTAAGCGATGATCCAATAATCTTAAGTGTTGGGTTATATCTTCTGTATCTTGGTTATGGTGTAATTGGTGGAATTGGGTTAGGACTTGGTTATGTGTCGCCGGTATCAACTTTAATAAGATGGTTTCCAGATAGAAGGGGTATGGCAACTGGTATGGCTATAATGGGCTTTGGTGGTGGCGCAATGATTGCAAAAGTTACTATAGACAGATTATTAGCAAAATTTTATAAAGTTCCAGAGTATTTAGGAGACATAGACTCATTGAACCTTATAACAGAGGGTGGAAGAAGATTTGTCGATATTTCAGGAAATTTAGTAGAGGTGGTAGTTGTTACTGTTAATGATTTAGCAAAAATGATTGTACCAGGAGATCCCGGTGTATATATTGTAGGAACCGGCTCAAGTGGCGCTGCCCAAACATTCCTTTTTTTGGGTATTGTTTATTTTATCATTATGACCATTGCCGCATTTTCTTACAGAGTTCCTCCTGAAGGATGGAAACCCAAAGGGTGGATACCCCCAAAAGATTCAAAAAAGACAAGATTAATTACTAAAAATAATGTTCATATTGATCAAGCTTTAAAAACTCCACAATTCTATTTCTTATGGATTGTACTTTGCTTTAACGTCACAGCTGGTATAGGAGTTATCGGGGTTGCTAAAACAATGATGATTGAAATTTTTGAACCAAGTTTGCCAGCTATTGTAACCGCCGGGTTTGCCGGAACATACGTACTGATGATAAGTGTTTTTAACATGGTTGGAAGAATATTTTGGGCATCCATGTCTGACTTTATTGGAAGAAAACCCACATACTTCATTTTCTTTTCACTTGGAATACTTTTATACTTATCAATCCCTTTTACTGCCAAAGCTATGAGTGTTGATCCTGTTGTAACTTATCTCATACTTTTTTATGCAGCATCAATGGTTATTTTTACAATGTATGGTGGCGGCTTTGCAACAATTCCGGCTTATCTTGCTGATATTTTTGGTACAAGATATGTAGGAGGAATACACGGTAGGCTTTTAACAGCTTGGTCAACAGCTGGAGTTTTAGGTCCCGTTGCAATTACTCAACTTAGACAAAATTCAGTAGATAGTGCCATTAATGATCTTGTTTCCAAGATAAGTCCTGAAAAATTTACAGAAATCTATGGATCTTCCATAGAAAATTTATCACTTTTGGTTCAAGAAAAAACTGTTACGATATCTAATTTAATGCCTCATATGCCGGAGGGCACCATAAATCCTTCAACAACATTATATAACTCTACAATGTTTGCAATGGCTGGTTTGTTGGCTATAGCCTTTGTTGCTAACCTATTAATAGGTCCGGTAAATGAGAAACATCATATGAAAGATTAGCTTTTGCTAAGCTGTTAATTTTTCAATTTTTGCGGCACAATATTTTAATTCTGGAATTTTTCCATCAGGATCTAATGCTTGATTTGTCAACAAATTAGCAGGAGCATTTTCAAAACAAAAAGGCATAAAAACCATCCCATCTGGGATCATTTTATCAAACCTAACTTTGACATTTACTTTGCCTCTTCTAGTGGATAGTTCAACTGTCTCGTCTTGTGAAAAATTATTTTTCTTCATATCATTTCGGGAAATATGGACATAAGGTTGGGGTTCAAGTGTGTTCAGAACTTTGGACCTAGAGGTCATAGATCCTGTGTGCCAATGCTCCAAAAGCCTCCCGGTAGTAAGTACTAATGGGTAATTTTTATCTGGTGTTTCGTCTGGAGAAATTAGTTTAGCTGGAACTAACCTTCCTTTTTTGTTTGCGGTTGGAAATCCTTCTCCAAAAATAACTTCATTGCCAGGTTTGTCTTTATCGTCACAAGGATAGGTAACTGCTCCTTCATTAACAAGCCTCTCCCATGAAATATTTTTCATAGATTCCATACATCCGCTAAGTTCATCATATACTTCATCTGGTCCATTATAATTCCAGTTTAATCCCATTCTTTTGGCTAACTCTTGAATTATCCAAAGATCTTGTTTTGAATCACCGGGTGGGTTAACAGCTTTACGAGCAAGTTGAACTCTTCTGTCAGTGTTAGTAAATGTTCCAGTTTTTTCTGGAAAAGCTGATGCTGGAAGAACAATGTCTGCGAGATATGCTGTTTCAGTAAGAAATATATCTTGGACAATCAGTGTTTCTAATTTTGCGAGTGCCTCTCTTGCATGATTTGCATTTGGGTCTGACATGGCAGGATTTTCACCCATAACATATAACCCTTTAATATCTTTATCATAGATGGACTCCATTATTTCAACAACTGTAAGGCCTGGATTTGGATCAATTTCACAATCCCAATAATTTTCAAAAAACTTTACATTGTTTTCGTCAGCAATAGGAAGATAGTTTGGAAGAACCATTGGGATTAAACCAACATCTGATGCTCCCTGAACATTATTTTGTCCTCTCAAAGGATGTAAGCCTGTCCCTGGTCTTCCTACATTTCCAGTTGTGAGAGCTAAAGATATTAGACATCTTGAGTTATCTGTTCCGTGAATGTGTTGAGAAATGCCCATACCCCAAAAAATCATTGCTGATTTAGCATTTGCAAAAAGCCTTGCTGTTTCTCTAATTTCTTCAGGTTCAATTCCGCAAATATTTGCCATCTCCTCAGGGGTAAAATCTTTAACGTGTTTTTTAAGTTCCAAATATCCATCTGTATTTTTCTCAATATACTGTCTATCAACTAGACCCTCTTCAATAATTGTATTAAGCATTGCATTCAACAGAGCAACGTCAGCGCCAGGTTTGAACTGAAGACTTTTCTCAGCAATCCTTGTAAGATCTTGTTTTCTAGGATCCAAAATTATTAATTTCAAACCATTATTTTTAACTGCATTTTTAATAAATGTTGCTGCAACTGGATGATTTTGTGTTGGCCTGCACCCGATAAGAATTGCAACTTCTGCATTCTTAATCTCGGAAACAGGGGCTGTGACTGCACCAGTTCCAATAGCTTCCATTAAGGCAGCAACGGATGATGCGTGACACATTCTAGTACAGTGATCAACATTATTATTATTGAAACCTGTTCTAACAAGTTTTTGAAATAAATATGCTTCTTCATTTGATCCTTTTGCGCAACCGAACCCTGCTAAAGCTTTTTTTCCATTCTTTGAGTCCCTTATTTTTAAGAGTTTATTTGCTGCTAAATCAAGCGCCTCGTCCCATGATGTCTCACGAAAATGGGTTAAGGGGTTCATAGGGTCAATTCTTTCTTTTGGATCTTTTGGTACTCCATCTTTTCTAACTAAGGGTCTAGTTAATCTCTCGGGGTTATGAATATAATCAAACCCAAACCTTCCTTTTACGCATAATCTGTTGTTGTTTGCAGGACCGTCTCTTCCATCAACTGAAACGATTTTTTCACCTTTTATATTGTACGTAAGTTGACATCCTACACCACAGTAAGGGCACAGTGAGTCAACTTTCCTATCCGGTTTCACAACTTTTTTACCTTTTTCATCAAGAAGATTGGATTCCATAAGTGCACCAGTTGGGCATGCTTGTACACATTCGCCGCAGCTGACACAAGTTGAGTCACCCATAGGATCATTAAAATCGAAAATAACTTTAGAGTTGTACCCTCTGTTTCCCATACCAATAACGTCATTGACCTGAACTTCCCTGCATGCTCTTACGCAAAGGTTACAGTTGATACAAGCGTCGAGATTTACTGACATTGCAACGTGAGAGTTATCAGCCTCAGGAATTTTTTCTGGGTTTCTCTTGTCAAACCTACTTTTTTTCACATGTACTTTATCAGCCATTTGCCAGAAGTGTGAGTCGGGGTCATGACAGACTTCTTTTTTGGGTTGATCTGTAACTAAAAGTTCAATTACCATTTCTCTTGATTTAGACGATCTTTCGTCTTTAGTGTAAATTTTCATACCTTCCGTGGGAGTTCGGATACATGATGCGGCTAAGACTCTCTCACCTTCAACCGAAACCATGCAGGCTCTGCAATTACCGTCTGCCCTGTAACCAGGTTTGTCTGAATAGCATAGATGTGGAAGTGTTGTTCCATATCTTTTTGCAATGGACCAGATAGATTCATCTTGGTTTCCCTCAACAGGTATATCATCTATAAAAAATTTTACTTTTTTAACCGTCATGCGATATCATTTCCAAAGTATTTTAGTGCGCATCTTATTGGGTTTCCAGCTGCTTGACCCAAGCCGCAAATGGAGGCATCACCCATCATATCTACAAGTTCATTGAGTAGTTTTTTGTCCCAGTTGTTTTTTTCTAAAAGTTTAACAGCTTTTTCGGTTCCTACTCTGCATGGTGTACACTGACCACAACTCTCGTCTTCAAAAAACTTTAGTAAATTTAACACTACTTTTGTTATATCATCCTTGTCGGAAAAAACAACAACTGCACCTGAACCGATAAAACAACCGTGCTCCTCAAGAGTTCCAAAATCAAGTGGTATGTCCGCCATACTACTAGGAAGTAATCCACCAGATGCACCTCCTGGAAGATAACCATAAAACTTATGACCTTCTTGCATACCTCCGCAATAGTCATTTAAAAGTTGATTCATAGTTATGCCAGCAGGAGCAAGTTTTACTCCAGGATTTTTGACTCTTCCCGAAACTGAATAACTATGTGGACCTAACCTATCATTAGTTCCTTGATCAGAATACCATTTTGCCCCATTTTCAATAATGTCCCTTACCCAAAAAACCGTTTCAATGTTATGATTTAGAGTAGGTTTTCCAAATAAACCAACTTTAGATATAAAGGGTGGTTTGTGCCTTGGGAGTCCCCTTTTTCCCTCGATTGATTCAATCATTGCAGATTCTTCGCCGCATATATAAGCACCGGCACCTCTTCTCAAATGAATAACAGTTTCTCGATCTATTATGTTTTTTTTCTTTAATATATCTAACTCTCGAATAATTTTCTTTCTAATACCTGGATATTCGTCTCTTAAGTAAATGTAGACATCTTTAGCTTCAACTGCCCAGGCAGCAATAAGCATGCCCTCAAAAAATTTATGAAGGTTTTGTTCCAGATACAGTTTATCTTTGAAAGTTCCAGGTTCTCCTTCATCACCGTTTATGGTCATAAGTCGAGGTCCAGGTTCCATTCGAACGAATTTCCATTTCTGACCCGACGGAAACCCCGCACCACCCATTCCTTTTAAACCTGCCTCTTGAAGGATATTGATAACCGAATCAACCGAAAGTTTACCTTGATAACATTTTTTTAGAATTTGGTAACCACCATCTTTAATATATTTATCTAAAGAAATACCATTAACAATTTGAGGATGAGTATCTTTTTTCTTTACTGCATTTTCTATTGATTCCATTGAGCAATTTTTAATATGATTGTGTCCAATCTCACATGCAGGCGCAACATCACAAAGCCCCATGCATGGTGCCCTCAAAACTCTAACTTTATCAGAATTATGATATTTTTTTTGAAGGTCATTTAAAAGGATATCCGACCCCTTTAATTCACAAGTTAAACTGTCACACATTTTAATTGTTATTTCAGGTGGGGCAGGCTCGTTATCATCTAAAACATCAAAATGAGCATAAAAAGAGGCAACTTCAAAAGCCTCTGCAAATGGGATTTTCATAATGTCAGATAATGCTGCTAAATGACTTTTCTTAATGCATCTATATTTGTCCTGTATTAAGTGAAGATATTCTATAAGCAGGTCTCTCTTGATTGGGGTTCCGTTGATAAGTGTTTTGATTTCATCTGTTGATTTTTGATCTAAAGTACGACCTTTTGGATAGGGTACATATTGTTTTTTTGTTTTAACTCTAAGGTTTGTGGTATCTGGAAATTTAGGAAGTTCTTTAATAACGTTCTCATCAAGTGCGATATTTAGGATTTTACGTATAAGAGTTAAATATTTTTTCTGTGAATTAATTTTAAAGCCTTTATCAACTAATAGATTAACAAAATTTGAAATTGTTAAGAAATTTACATCGGATACCTCTAATTCAGCAAAGTAAGGTAACAAATCATTTTCTATTCTGTATTTATCGTTATTAAACTGGCTAAGTGAATAATCATTATTTTTAACTCTTTGATCGTTCACGTGTATTAGTTTGTTAGAAAATCTTGCAAAAGTGTAATCTGTAGGAAAGTCACCCATCTTTTTTTTAACAATTAAATCTTCATAAAAATCTCTAGCAAACCTCATAGCTTTAGATTGATTTTCAGTTTTAGTGGACTTTCTTATTTTAATTGTGCCTTTTGTTGGAATATAGGTGGAGAAGTGGACCCAGTAAAATCTTGATTTTCCATGTTTAACAAGTTTCAAAGAAGAAGGATATCCTTTTACCTGCAATACTTCTTTATAAGCAAATTTCCCCACGTTTCGTACTCCATTATTAATATAATTAATAATTACATAAAGTCAAACGTAGTCCACCATAATTTTTTAAGAAAAAAAAAAATTATTTGCTTTAATGCCTTTATTTCAAGCAATTTATGAAGAAATTGTCAGCAAAGCTTATCCAGTTGAGCTTAATTCATATAACTCTAAAACACACTAAATAAGGGTGGTTTGCTGAGGGAAGTTCATAAAAAGTAGTCCTTTTAGTAGTCCACTATTTAGTGTCATCTTAAAAGATCATTAATTTTTAGGATCATTAACCTGCTTTTTTATATTTCGACGCTTCCTCTGAACCGCCAGTTGCATCCCCTTTGCTGTATGAATGTTTTCCAGTTCCAGCTAACTCTCCGTCGGCTACAATTGTGTATTCTTCTCTTTGCTTACTACCGTCAAATAAGCATTCTAAAATTTCTCGAACACCTGCTGCATATCTTGCTTGTGCTGATAATGACGTACCAGATGTGTGAGGAGTCATACCGTTGTGGGGCATGTTTCTCCAAATATGATCATTTGGTGCTGGTTGAGGAAACCATACGTCCCCAGCGTAACCAGCAAGTTGACCAGACTCTATGGCTGCGGCAATAGCGTCCTTGTCACATATTTTTCCTCTTGCTGTGTTCACAATATAAGCTCCTCTTTTCATTTTACTAATCAAATCTTCATTAAACATATGTTCTGTTTCAGGATGCAAAGGACAATTAATGGTGACAACATCACAAACTTTAACCATAGATTCAACTGAATCGTGAAAAGTAAGATTAAGTTCCTTTTCAACTGATTCTGGTAGTCTATGCCTGTCAAAATAATGCAAATGCGTTCCAAATGGTTTCATCTTTCTTAATGCATCTAAACCAATACGGCCTGCTGCAACTGTTCCGATATGCATACCTTCAACATCATAAGATCGTTTAACGGCGTCTGCAATGTTCCAACCACCGGCTTTTACAATTGCATGTTGGTTGTGATAATCTCTTACCAATGTGATTATCATCATCACTATATGCTCAGCTACTGACCTTGAATTACAAAATGTTACTTCCATTACGTCGATTTTATGGTCCATTGCTGCTTGTAAATCAACATGATCAGAACCTATGCCAGCAGTTATTGCCATTTTAAGGTTTGGAGCTGACTCCATCTTTGCTCTCGTTAAGTAATAAGGCCAAAAGGGTTGTGATATTACTACATCAGCGTCCTTAAGTTCTAAATCTGCTTTACAGCCTTCACCATCTTTGTCTGATGTAACTACTAAAGTATGGCCATTGTCCTCTAAAAATTTACGAAGCCCGAGTTCACCAGAAACACAACCTAAGAGTTCTCCGGGTTTAAAGTCTATTGATTTGGGTGAAGGTAAAGTTTGTCCGTCGGGATAGCTTTCTATTTTCGGAAGTTCATCAATTGGATATGAATTTGGCATTCCATCTTTTGGATCATCATATAATACACATAAAATTTTCATAATTAAACCTTTATTAAATAATTGAAATTAATAATCATTATTATTTATAATCTAATTTTTTATAAAGTCAATGTAGTCCACTATTAAATAAAGTTAGATTTTATTATGAATTGTTAAAATTCAACTAAATCAATTACATAGACCATTTATGCATTTTGTAAAAAGCCCAGTCGTAAAAATACCCAGAAAGCTTTTATTGCATAACAGGAAGGCTTTTCACAAAATAATTAACATAAAAAGTAGTCCAATAGGTAGTCCACTAATATTTTTAATTATTAATATTATCTAAAATTTCTTCTACTAGGTCTTTAAGGTTATTTGAATCAAACATAAAGCCTTTAATTTCAGCATTTTTTGCAGCCTCAAGGTCACTTTGTTTATCACCAATCATAAAACATTGTGCTTTATCTAAATTATATTTTTTTAACGCTTCACAAATCATTTTTGGCGAGGGTTTTCTTCTAGAATTTGGGTCACTGCTAGGCAGATCATCCGAAAAAAAAAAATCATCAATTTGAGTACCCTGTTTTTTGAGTGTTTTGTTCATCCATTTATGTAAGTTCTTAACATCATTTGAGGTATAAAATCCTCGTCCAATTCCAGATTGATTTGTAATTACAATGATAAGAAAATTATTTTTTTTTAACAATTTAATAGCTTCAATCGCTCCTTTAATCCATCTGAAATCCTTAACTTTATAAACGTAACCAGTATCTTCATTAATAACTCCATCTCTGTCTAGGAAGCATGCTTTTTTAATTTTTTTAAATTTTTCTTGATTCATTTTTTTTCGAATATAATTATAGTGCAATAAATTATAATGTTGAAATATGGTTAAAAAAAAAAAAATTAATGGTTCGTACACACCATCTGAAAAAGAAAAATTCATGAGTCCAAAGCAGTTGAAATATTTTAAACAGTTATTGAGCGATTGGAAAGATGATCTTCTCCAAGGTTCATCCTTAACAATAAATAATCTGAAAGAAGAATCCTCGAATAAACCGGATAATGCTGATAGAGCATCAATTGAGTCAGAGAGAAGTTTAGAGTTAAGAACTAGAGATAGAGAACGTAAATTAATTAGTAAAATAAATAAAGCACTAAAAAAGATAGAGGATGGAACATACGGTTATTGTGAAGAAACTAACCAACCTATATCTTTAAAAAGACTAATAGCTAGACCAATAGCAACATTGTCATTAGAAGCTCAAGAATCTCATGAAAAATCAGAAAAAATTTATAAAGAAAAAGAATATTAATTAATTTATTGCTTTAATTATTTTTAATGATAAATTAGTAAAAAAGAACATTTATAGAACATTTATGGATAAATTAAAAACATTAGAATCTACCATCAGTCAAATAGAGAGAAACTTTGGTAAAGGCTCCGTAATGAAATTAGGAGAGAGAGAGGTGGTCGAGATTGACGCAATATCGTCAGGTTCACTAAGTCTTGACATTGCTTTAGGTATCGGAGGGTTACCAAAAGGTAGGATAGTTGAAATTTATGGTCCCGAAAGCTCTGGAAAAACTACTTTAGCCCTTCATGTTATAGCTGAAGCCCAAAAAAAAGGTGGAACATGTGCATTTGTGGACGCTGAACACGCATTGGACCCTGTATACGCAAAAAAGTTGGGTGTGAACACTGATGAGATGCTAATTTCTCAGCCAGATAACGGTGAGCAAGCACTTGAAATTGCAGATACTCTTGTAAATTCCAATGCAATAGACGTCTTAGTCGTTGACTCTGTTGCTGCACTAGTACCAAGAGCTGAAATTGAAGGTGATATGGGAGACTCTCACATGGGGTTACATGCAAGACTAATGAGCCAAGCTTTAAGGAAGTTAACTGGATCAATTTCAAGGTCTCAGGCTTTGGTTATATTTATTAACCAAATAAGGCAAAAAATCGGTGTAATGTTTGGAAACCCTGAGACAACCACAGGAGGAAACGCTCTTAAATTTTATGCCTCAATTAGAATGGATATTAGAAGAATCGGTGCAATTAAAGACAGAGACGAGGTAGTTGGTAATCAGACAAGGGTCAAAGTTGTTAAAAATAAACTTGCCCCTCCATTTAAAACAGTTGAATTTGATATCATGTATGGTGAAGGAATTTCCAAAAATGGAGAAATTTTAGATTTAGCAACTAAAGACGGACTGGTTGAAAAAGCAGGTGCCTGGTATTCATATAATGGCGAAAGGATTGGTCAAGGAAGAGAGAACGCAAAAATTTATCTAAAAGATAATCCAGAAGTAGCTCTTGAAATAGAGGAATCTATTCGTTCTCACAATAAAGAAGAAGTGATAAAAACAGAGGATGATCTTAATGATAATAAAGAAGATCTAACAGATAAAGAAATGAAAGTTGATTAATTACTAACTTTTTAATTATAATCATTTTAGAAAAATGCAAAATTCAAATGATTATTCAAACCAAATTAGAGAAACATTCTTAAATTTTTTTAAAAAAAATTCACACTCAGAAATTGAATCATCCTCTCTAGTTCCCAAGGACGATTCAACTTTACTATTTGTAAACTCTGGAATGGTACAATTTAAAAAATGGTTTACTGGTGAAGAAAAACCAAAAAATAAAAATGTTGTTTCAATACAAAAATGCTTGAGAGCAGGAGGTAAACATAATGACCTCGACAATGTTGGTCTAACCCCAAGACACCATACTTTTTTTGAAATGCTAGGTAATTTTTCATTTGGTGGCTACTTCAAGGAAGAAGCAATAAAACTTGCGTGGGATTTATTAACAAAAGAATATTTAATAGATAAAAAAAAATTGATTATTACCGTATATAAGGAAGACGAACTCTCTTTTAAAATTTGGAAAAAAATTTCAGGGTTTAGCGATGAAAAAATAATAAGAATTTCATCTAATGATAATTTTTGGTCCATGGGTGACTCTGGGCCTTGTGGTCCATGCAGCGAAATATTCTTTGACAATGGTGAGAGTATTAAAGGAGGCTTACCTGGTACAAAAAGTCAGGATGGAGATAGATTTGTTGAGATATGGAATCTTGTTTTCATGGAATATGAAAAAAAAGGAGATAATTTAGAAAAACTACCAGGTAAATTTGTTGATACGGGTATGGGGTTAGAGAGAATATTGGCAGTTCTAAATGGAAAAATTAATAATTACGATACTGACTTATTTAAATATGTTTTCAAAAGAATAGAAGAGGAAACTAAAACAAATTTAAATAAAAATTTATTAATACCTTTCAGAATAATTTCTGACCATTTGAAGTCTATTATTTTTTTGATGTCTGAGGGTATTTTACCCTCTAACGAGGGAAGAGGTTATGTATTAAGAAGAATAATAAGACGAGCTCTACTTAATGTTAATAAACTAAACCCAAACGTGATAATTCTTAACAGGCTTGTCGACGATGTAATAGAAAAATATAAAAAAACTTACTCTGAATTAACCAAAGCAGATTTTTTTATCAGAGATAATTTAAAGAATGAGGAGGAAAAATTTTCTGAAACTTTATCAATAGGACTCGATCTATTGAACAAAGAAATCAAAAAAATTAAATCGAAAGAATTTAAACCTGAAATAGCATTTAAACTTTATGATACTTATGGATTTCCAGTTGATATGACTGAGACAATTTTAAATGATAGGAAATTAAGTCTAGATACTAAGAAATATAAATCTATAGTGGAGAAGCATAAAAAATTACAAAAAAATTCATGGGTTGGAATTGGAAGAAAAGATAACGAAAAAAATTATAAAGAAATTTTTAAGGATTTTTCTGGCACACAATTTTGTGGATATGAGGTGACCGCATGTAACTCAAAATTATTATATATTTTAAAAAATGATACGTTAGTTGATTCAACAAAAAAAAATGAGGAAGTAATATTAATATTTGACAAAACTCCATTTTATGCAGAGGCTGGAGGTCAACTTGGGGATTCAGGAAAAATATTAGATTCCCAAAGACAAATTGTCGCGGAAATATCTGATACGAAGAAAATTGAAAATGGAATTTACATACACTTTGTAAATCGATGCTTGTCAGAATTGATAAAAAATGAATCATATTTTTTAGAAATTGATAAAGATAAACGAGATAAAACTAGTAATAACCATTCTGCCACTCATTTGCTCCATGAGTCTTTGAGACAAATCGTTGGAAAACATGTGAGTCAAAAAGGTTCATTAGTTAGCTCTAAAAAACTTAGATTTGACTACTCATCCAATGAGCAATTGTCATTAGATAAACATAAGCAAATTGAGAATTTAGTTAATAAATCAATTAGATCAAATATTGGAGTTGAAATAAATCAAATGAGTTTGGAAAAAGCTCTAAAGTCGGGAGCTATTGCTTTGTTTGGAGAAAAATACCCTGATAAAGTAAGAGTTGTAAGCATGAAAAGTAAATTTAAAAATGAACAGATATTGACATCAATAGAATTATGTGGAGGAACTCATGTTAAGCAAACTGGACAAATCGGTCTCTTTAAAATTTTAAGTGATGTTTCTGTTTCTTCTGGTGTCAGAAGGATAGAAGCTCTAACAGGTCAAGATGCTCATGATTATGTCGACGATAAAATAAATTCTTTAGTTGAGATAAAAAACATTTTAAAAGCTTCTGATGACAATGTTGTTGAAAAAATCAAACATTTAAAAATCGGTTTACCAAATAAAACAAAAGTTTCTAATGAAATAAAATTCTCAAATCTAAATATTATTAGTACTAAAGAATACAAGATTTACTTTGACAACATAGATTGTAATTCAAAAGAGTTGAGAAATAATTCTGATTTAATAAAAAAAGAATTTAAATCAGGAATAATAATTTTAAGCACGCAAGAAGATAACAAAGTTTCAGTTGTGGTCTCTATTACTGAAGATCTCTTAGGTAAATTCGATTCTACTATTGTAATAAAAAAAATAATTACTTATTTAGGTGGTAAGGGTGGGGGTGGAAGAAAGGATCTTTCACAAGGTGGTGCTCCACTAAATGAAAAATTCAAAAAACTTAAAAACAACTTACAAAAAATTATAGTTTAATTATCGATTTTATTCTTAATAATGTCAAAAAATTCATTTGTAGTAATCCATTTTTGCCCTGGTCCACAGATCAGTGCTAAATCTTTTGTCATGAAACCGTCATCAATTGTGTCTATACAAATATTTTCTAAATTTTCAGAGAATTTTACTAAATCTGAGTTATTATCAACTATTGCTCTCTGTTTTAAAGCTCTTGTCCAGGCAAAAATTGATGCTATTGGATTTGTTGAAGTTTGAATACCCTGTTGGTGTTGCCTGAAGTGGCTAGTAATTGTTCCGTGTGCTGCTTCTGACTTTAATATTTTTCCGTCTGGACTTTGTAATACGGAGGTCATTAATCCCAATGATCCATAACCTTGAGCAACTAGATCAGACATAACATCACCGTCATAATTTTTACATGCCCATATAAATCCACCACTCCATTTCATAAGACACGCTACCATATCATCTATTAATCTATGTTGATAAGTTAAGTTATTTTTTTCGAATTCGTTTTTAAATTTCTTAAATACATCATCGAATATTTGTTTAAAGCTTTCATCATATTTTTGCAAAATAGTATTTTTTGTTGATAAGAAAAGAGAAACTTTTCTTTTACATGCAAAATTAAAACAAGAATTTGCAAAACCATTGATAGACTCAAAAACATTAAAATATGCAAGACCAACACCACCTGTTTCAAAATTGTGTATTAATTTTTCTTCTTTATTTCCATTTTCATCTTCAAAACAAATTGTAAGTTTTCCTTTTTTATTCACAACAATCTCTTGTGATCTGTAAATATCACCAAACGCATGACGAGCTATGATTACAGGTTTATTCCAATGATCAACAATTTTGGGTATTTTATTAATTATTATAGGTTCGCGAAAAATTGTTCCTTTCAAAATATTTCTTATGGTTCCATTAGGAGAAGGATATTTCTTTTTCAAATTATATTCTTTTACTCTTTTATCATCGGGAGTGATTGTAGCACATTTCAATCCAACATTTATTTTTTTTATCTCATTGGCGGCATCAGAGGTTACCTTATCATTTGTTTCATCGCGATTTGTGATACTTAGATCGAAATTTATTAGTTTTAGTTCGAGGTAGGGAAGAATTAATTCATTTTCAATTTTATTCCATAAAACTCTTGCCATTTCATCGCCGTTAAGATTAACAATTTTATTTTTTACAACAATTTTTGGCATTAGCGGTTTAATAAAATTCTATAAAATAATTTTTAATCATAAATTCAATAATTCTTAATTTAACAACTTACAAAAAAAAATAAATAACATTGGAAACTAGGAATTAAGTTATATTATTAAAGTAAAAAGTACGTATATGAAAAAAGAATTTATAACATTATCAATACTATCTTTGAGTTTAATCCTATTTTATTTTTTATTTCCTGTCTTACAAGAAAACATTTTTAAAAAAGAAATTAATGTTTATAAAAAAGAAGATCTTTATTTAGATCAAACCTCCCAAACACTTCAAACTTACAATACCTCTTTACTAACGTTCGATATTGTAAGGATTTCTAAAAATGGAGATGTTGTAATGGCTGGAAAGTCAGAACCAAATGAAACAATCGAATTATTAGATGGAGAAGAAATCATCGCCGAATTTAGTTCTGATGAAAATGGAGAATGGATTTGGATTAGTGGACTTCCTATTAAAAGCGGTATAAAAAAATTTAAACTCCAATACAAAAACAACTTTAACACATCTTCACTCTCTGATCAGACAGTCATTGTTTTAGTTGACAACGAAGAAAACAGTGTTCCTAAGGTTGCTAGAGTTTTAAATAGTGACGTTGAAAGTATAGATATGTTAAATCTTAAAAAAATTAATGATTCTATAACACTTGATGTTTTGAGTTATTCCCCGCCTGGTCTTGTTATAATCTCTGGAAGAACTCTTCCAAATACAGAAATTGAAATTTTTAAGTCTGCAGAATTTTTAGGAAATACAACATCAAATGAATATGGAATATGGAAATTTGTTATAAAAAAGAATGATTATTCGAATGAAGAGATTTCTATAAAGACAAAAATAAATGATGAAACTCTTATACTTACATACGATGAGATTGAGATTCAGAAAAGATTTAAGAAAACAAATTTTGAATTTTATGATGATAGAATTATTGTTCAGAAAGGTAATAGTCTTTGGAGGATTGCAAGAAAAACTTTAGGTGGAGGTATATTTTATACAGA